>NZ_JBHVYE010000022.1:0-140338 GCF_042881135.1 Streptomyces sp. NPDC058284 | reverse complement strand
CTATCAGACTCTTTCGTGTCCGACTTCCTCGGTGCCTTTCCGGTTCCCGCTCCGGCCTTTCGGCTTTCGCGTTTCCCTTTCCGGCGGCTCCGACTTTATCAGGTCCTATTCGACTCTCTGACCACGTCCACCGCAGACATGCGGAGACGGACCCGGAGATAGGATCTGATCGAAGGTTGCCGCCGAGGCCGGGCGCTTGCCGCGTCCCACAGCCTCAGGCAGGAGTCCGACTCTACATCGGGTGGAGGGCAGGCGCAAATCGTTTGTGCACTGCCTCTACGTCCGCCAACCGGGACCTGTCGTGCGGAACCGGGACTTCATATGACTTACCCTTCTGAACAGTGCGTCGTCCAGGACAGGTAGTGGCGGCGACTACGAATCTCCGCCCCCTGGGAGGCTTGCCATGACCAGTGTTTCGTCCCCGCTTGCAGGACGCGCCATCGGGCTCTCCGCTGTACCTGATCCCGTGTTCTCAGGCGCGATGGTCGGGCCTGGTACGGCTATCGATCCCGCGCGCGAGCCTTCTGAGGCCGTCTCGCCCGTGGACGGCATCGTCGTCTCTCTCCACCCCCACGCCTTCGTGGTCGTCGACGACCAGGGCCATGGTGTGCTGACGCACCTCGGCATCGACACCGTGCAGCTCAACGGCGAGGGCTTCGAGCTGCTCGTCAACAAGGGTGACACCGTGCGGCGCGGCCAGGCCGTGGTGCGCTGGAACCCGGCCGCCGTCGAGGCCGCCGGCAAGTCCCCCGTGTGCCCGATCGTGGCGCTCGAGGCCACCGCCGAGTCCCTCTCCGACCTCATCGAGGACGGCGAAGTGAAGGCCGGCGACGCGCTCTTCAGCTGGAAGTGACGTCATGGCCGTCGCTGACGGCCGAGCAGGACAACCAACGCGGCGGCTGGGCCCGCCGCACTACCGGAGACGGGTGAGATGGAGACAACGCTGCGAGGCGTCGGTGTGAGCCACGGTGTGGCGATCGGCGAGGTTCGGCACATGGGTACGGCCGTTCTCGAGCCGCCGGCCAAGCAGATTCCCGCGGAGGAGGCCGAGCGCGAACAGGGGCGTGCTCGCCAGGCCGTGGAAGCTGTGGCGGCCGACCTGAATGCGCGTGGCCATCTGGCCGGTGGCGAGGCCCAGGCGGTGCTCGAGGCACAGGCCATGATCGCTCAGGACCCGGAGCTCATGTCCGACGTCGACCGGCGCATCACCGTCGGCAGCACGGCCGAGCGCGCCGTGTACGACGCCTTCTCCCACTACCGGGAACTGCTGGCCGGTGCCGGTGAGTACATGGCGGGCCGGGTGGCGGACCTCGACGACGTGCGCAACCGCATCGTCGCGCGGCTGCTTGGCGTTCCGATGCCCGGTGTACCGGACAGCGACGAGCCGTACGTACTGATCGCGCGTGACCTCGCGCCGGCGGACACCGCGCTGCTCGACCCGGCTCTGGTGCTCGGCTTCGTCACCGAGGAGGGCGGGCCCACGAGCCACAGCGCGATTCTCGCGCGGGCGCTCGGAGTGCCGGCCGTCGTCGCGCTGCCGGGCGCGGGTGAGCTTCTCGAGGGCACGGTCGTCGCCGTGGACGGCAGCACGGGCGAGATCTTCGTGGATCCCAGCGCGGAGAAGCGCGGGCAGCTCGAGGCCGCGGCCGCCGAGCGCAAGGCCGCGCTGGCCGCGTCGACCGGTCCCGGTGCCACGTCCGACGGGCACAAGGTGCCGCTCCTCGCCAATGTCGGCGGTCCCGCCGACGTGCCGGCCGCCGTCGAGGCGGGGGCCGAGGGTGTCGGTCTGTTCCGTACCGAGTTCCTCTTCCTGGACGACAGCACGAAG
Organism: Streptomyces sp. NPDC058284; assembly: GCF_042881135.1. Taxonomy (NCBI): domain Bacteria; kingdom Bacillati; phylum Actinomycetota; class Actinomycetes; order Kitasatosporales; family Streptomycetaceae; genus Streptomyces; species Streptomyces sp. NPDC058284. The sequence continues at coordinate 138,510 of NZ_JBHVYE010000022.1, read as the reverse complement.
GCGCCGTCCGAGGAGAAGCAGGTCGAGGCGTACCGCAAGGTGCTCGAGGCCTTCCCCGAGGGCCGTGTCGTCGTGCGCGTGCTCGATGCCGGTGCGGACAAGCCGCTGGACTTCCTGACGCCGGGCGACGAGCCGAACCCGGCGCTCGGCGTACGCGGGCTGCGCTCGCTGCTCGACCACCCCGAGGTGCTGCGTACGCAGCTGACCGCGCTGGCCAAGGCCGCCGAGGGCCTGCCCGTCTACCTCGAGGTCATGGCCCCGATGGTGGCGGACCGCACCGACGCGAAGGCGTTCGCGGACGCCTGCCGCGAGGCGGGGCTGCGGGCGAAGTTCGGCGCGATGGTCGAGATCCCGTCGGCCGCCCTGCGTGCGCGCTCGATCCTTCAGGAGGTCGAGTTCCTGTCGCTGGGCACCAATGACCTCGCGCAGTACGCCTTCGCCGCCGACCGGCAGGTGGGCGCCGTGTCCCGGCTTCAGGACCCGTGGCAGCCCGCGCTGCTCGACCTGGTCTCGATGTCCGCGGAGGCGGCGCGGGCCGAGGGCAAGAGCTGTGGCGTGTGCGGTGAGGCTGCTTCCGACCCGCTGCTCGCCTGTGTACTGACCGGTCTCGGTGTCACCTCCCTGTCGATGGGTGCGGCGTCCATTCCCTACGTGCGTGCGACGCTCGCCAAGTACACGCTGGCGCAGTGCGAGCGTGCCGCGTCGGCGGCGCGTGCCGCGGACAGTGCCGAGGAGGCGCGCAAGGCCGCGCAGGCGGTGCTGTCGGGCGAGTAGCCTGCCGCTCTGTTCTGTTCAGGGGCGCCCCACCGGCCGGTGGGGCGCCCCTTGGCGTTCAGTGAGTGTGTCCTCCTTCGGGCTCCCCGTCCTCGATGTCGGGTGCCGCGCAGTAGTCGACACCGGATTCCGGGGAGACGAGCTCTCCCGAGATGGCGTCGGTGCAGTAGGCGTCGAAGACCTCGGCCGCGGTGAGGGGTTGGAGTCGTCCGCCGTTCATGCGCCAGCCGTGGACGCGGTCACGTGTGCCGTCGGCAGTGGAGCGCAGCACCATGCCGACGGCGCGGTGGGTGGCGATGCCGACGGCGAGGACCGTGGCGAACTCCAGGGCCTCGGTGTCGTCGAGCAGGGCTCGGCCCTCCGCGTCGATCTCCACGTGCAGTGCGGCCAGGAGGGTCTCGGGGTCCGAGGGCACGCTGCACACCAGGTGCCGGGTGCCCGGTCCTGGTGTGTCGACGGCCCGGGTGATCAGTGCGGAGGCGCGGGCGAACGCGGCTCGTCCGATGTCCTCGCCGCAGGTGGCGCAGGTGCCTGTGCGGGCGAGCACCACCGTCGCGTACTCCCAGGTGGCCCTGCGAACTGCTTCGTCGACGAGGTCGGGGACGAGATCGGCGAGGGGCTGGCCCTCGTACGGGACGGTGGGACCGCCCGATGCCAGTTCGGCGGTGAAGCGGGCGCGGCTGGCCGGGGCGTCCGGGTTGAGGCCGGTCTCCGCGCAGTACTGCACGTAGTCCTCGGGGTCGAAGAGCGCGATGGTGGTGTGGCTGCCCTGGGACGCGAGGTTCTTGAGGAGTCCCTCGACCTGGTGGAGGTAGGTCTCGTGGTCGTCGAAGGTGAAGGTGCGGTAGCGGCGCATGGCCGCGAAGTCCTCCTCGTCGGCCAACAGGCCGATGGTTCCGACGACTTCGCGGCGCAGTGTGCGGCGCATGGTGGTGTCTCGGGTGTGCGTCACGCTTCCCCCTTGCATGCGGTCGATCAATGCTCACTCACAGTAACGGTGGGCACTGACAATCGCTGCTGAGCTGGGGAAAGGGCCGCCGTCAGGCGCGTTCGCGGGCCAGGTCCGCGTAGAAGTCCAGGAGTTCGAGGCGGTCGACGCTGCCCGGGTTGACCGCCTTGTCCAGAGGTGTCCCTTGGAGGAGGCGCTTGACGGGGACTTCGATGCGTTTGCCGGTGAGGGTGTGCGGGATGCCGGGGACTTCGATGACCTCGTCGGGGACGTGGCGCGGGGAGAGCTGCTCGCGGATCGTCCGCTTGATGCGGTCGCGCAGGGTGTCGTCGAGGGCCGCACCCTCGGCGAGGTGGATGAAGAGCGGCATCCAGTAACCGCCGTCGGGCTGCTCGACGCCGATGACGAGGGATTCGCGGATCTCCGGAAGCCGTTCGACGGCCTCGTAGATGTCGGCCGACCCCATGCGGACACCTTGGCGGTTGAGCGTGGAGTCCGAGCGGCCGTGGATGACGACCGAGCCCCGTGCGGTGAGGGTGATCCAGTCGCCGTGCCGCCAGACGCCGGGGTAGGTGTCGAAGTAGCTGTCGTGGTAGCGGCTGCCGTCCGGGTCGTTCCAGAAGCGGATGGGCATGGACGGCATGGGGTTGGTGACGACCAGTTCGCCGACTTCGTCGATGAGCGGCTTGCCCTGGGGGTCCCAGGACTGCAGGTCGGTGCCGAGGCAGGGCGCCTGGAGTTCGCCGATGTGGACGGGGAGGGTGGGTACGGCTCCGGCGAAGCAGGAGCAGACGTCCGTGCCGCCGCTGACGGATGCCGTCCACAGGCCGCCCGGTGTTTCGGCGAACTCGTCGCGCAGCCAGCGGAATCCGTCGGGCGGCAGGGGGGAGCCGGTCGTGGCGACGCACTGGACGCGGGAGAGATCGAAGTCGCGGGCCGGGTGGACGCCTGCTTTGCGGCAGGCCATGACGTAGGCGGCGGAGGTTCCGTAGAGGGTGGCGCCGGTGCGTTCGGCGATGCGCCATTGGGCGCCGGTGTCGGGGTAGCCGGGGCTGCCGTCGTACAGGACGATCGTGGTGCCGGTCAGGAGGCCGGAGACGAGGAAGTTCCACATCATCCAGCCGGTCGAGGTGTACCAGAAGAAGCGGTCGTCGGGGCCGAGGTCGCAGTGCAGTCCCAGCTGCTTGAGGTGCTCGACGAGGATGCCGCCCTGGGACTGGACGATGGCCTTGGGCAGGCCGGTGGTGCCGGAGGAGTACAGCACCCACAGGGGGTGATCGAAGTCCACCGGTTCGAAGGTGGGGGCCACGTCGGCCGAGGTGAGGGCCGACCATTCCAGGGCGCCTTCGGGGGCGTCCGTGCCGAGGAGCGGGATGTGCACGACGGCGCGCAGGCTCGGCAGTTCGGCGCGGAGTTCGGCGACGGTGTCGCGGCGGTCGTGCTGCTTGCCGCCGTAGCGGTAGCCGTCGACGGTGAACAGGACGACCGGTTCGACCTGCTGGAAGCGGTCCAGGACGCTGCGGGCGCCGAAGTCGGGGGCGCAGGAGGTCCAGACGGCGCCGACGGCGGCGGTGGCCAGGAGGGCGACGACGGCCTGCGGGATGTTCGGGAGGTAGCCGCTGACGCGGTCCCCGGGACGTACACCCAGGTCGCGCAGCTCCGCGGTCAGGGAGCCGACCTGGCGGCGCAGCTCGGCCCAGGTGACGGGCCGCGGGTCGTGGCTCTCGTCGACGTGGAGGATCGCGGGGGTGTCCGCGCGCGTGGGGTCCTCGGCGGCGCGCAGTGCGTGCTCGGCGTAGTTGAGGGTCGCGCCGGGGAACCACTGGGCGCCCGGCATGGTCCGATCGCCGAGCACGCGCGCGTAGGGGGTGGAGAAGCGGACGTCGAACCAGTCGGTGACGGCTTTCCAGAACGTCTCGAGGTCGGTCACCGACCAGTGGTGCAGCGCCGCGTATCCCCCGTCGGCCGGGGCGCCGTGGTGCTCGGCCGCCCAGGCCTGGAACCGGGTGACCTGCGCGGCGGCGATCCTCTCCGGGCTCGGCTGCCAGAGCGGCGCAGGGTTCGCTGAGGACGTCATGGGGCGGCTCCCGGACTGTACGCGTCGTATGCGTGGAGTGCGCACGTGCTGGGTGTGCGCGTGAACACGGCTGAAGGGGACGATGCCACGTGATCGACTTCCGCACCAGGGCGGGCCCCGCGCAGCCGGGTCCGTGGTCATGTGTCGTCGCCCCAGGTGAACGGCAGTTGAACGCGGCCCGCACGGGGCTTCTTCGGTGGCAGGGTGAGCAGCATGAACGGTCGTGACCTGGTGCGTTCGGTGAAGGCGGTCGGCATGCTCGGCACGGTGCAGGGGCTGCGCACGGTGCGCTCCTCGTGGCGCAGTCGGCGGGCGGACGCGAAGGGTCTGGCGCCGCGGGGTGCGGAGCGGGCGCGGGTGCCGGGTGAGGTGACGGCGGTGGTGCCGGCGCCCGGTGGCGGGGTGGTGCGTTTCGCGCGCTCGGAGCTGCGGGTGCGGGTGACGGCGGGCGGGGCGGTCTTCCTGGGCTGGGACGGGGCGGTGCCCGAGCCGTCGTACGCGCTGTCGGGCCGGAGCCCGGAGCCGGATCCGCGGGCCGTCCTCGAACCCGACACGGAGGGCGGCTGGCGGGTCGTCTCGGAGCGGACGACGGTCGTCGTCTCGCGGCACGGGGCCGTCGAGCTGCGCACGCCCGGCGGTGTGGTGCTGCGGCGGGATCTGCCGCCGCGCTGGTGGGAGCCGGCCGAGGGCGGTCCCGCGCGCTGGGTGCAGCGGTCGGAGGTGGCGGCGGACGCGCGGTTCTTCGGGCTCGGGGGGCGGTCCGGGGGGCCTCGGCTGCGGAACGGGACGTACCGGCTGTGGAACACCGATCCGGGCGGTTCCTTCGGGCCGGGCGACGATCCGCTGTACATCACCATGCCGGTGCAGATGGTGGTGGCCGATGCCGGGACGCACCTGGTCTTCCACGACAACACGTGGGAGGGCGAGGTGTCGGTGCACGAGGGGGTGGAGGGCGCCGGGTCCGGTCATGACCGGGCCGGTGCGTGCGAGGTGCGGATGGGTGGCGGGCCGCTGCGGTACTGGGCGATGGTCGGTACTCCCGCGCGCGTGCTGCACTCCTGGGCGTCGCTCACCGGCCCCCCGGCGTTGCCGCCCGCGTGGGCGCTCGGGCACCATCACGCTCGGTGGGGCTTCGGCAGCGAACAGGAGGTGCGCCGGATCGTCGCCGGCTATCTGGAGCGCGGGCTGCCGTTGGACGCCGTCCATCTGGACATCGACCACTATGACGCGCATCAGGTGTTCACCGTCGACAAGGACCGCTTTCCGAAACTGCCGCAGTTCGCGGACGAGTTGCTCAGGGACGGGATCCGGTTGGTCTCGATCGTCGACCCCGCGGTGAAGTCCGAGGCGGGCGTCGAGGCGTACGACAGTGGGTCGGCGGCCGACGTCTTCGTGCGGGATGCCGCGGGGCGGGAGGTGCGCGGTGTCGTGTGGCCCGGGGAGGCGGTGTATCCGGATTTCACCGACCCGCGCGCGCGGGACTGGTGGGGCACTCTGTACGAGGAGCGTCTCGACCACGGGTTCGCGGGGTTCTGGCACGACATGAACGAGCCGGTGTCGTTCGCCGCGTTCGGGGAGGCGACGCTGCCGCGGTCGGCGCGGCACTCCCTGGAGGGGCGTGGGGGTGACCATCGGGAGGCCCACAATGTGTACGGCCTGGCGATGGCGCGCGCCGGGTACGAGGCGCTGCACAGGCTGCGGCCCGAAGAGCGGCCCTTCTTGTTCTCGCGGTCCGGCTGGGCGGGGATGCAGCGCTACGGGGGGACGTGGTCCGGTGATGTGTCCACGGGTTGGCCGGGGTTGCGGGCGTCGCTGTCGCTGGTGCTCGGGCTCGGTCTGTGCGGTGTGCCGTATTCGGGTCCGGATGTGGGCGGGTTCGACGGCAGTCCGTCGCCGGAGCTGTATCTGCGGTGGTTCCAGCTCGGGGCGTATCTTCCGCTGTTCCGTACGCATGCGGCGATCACGGCGGGGCGGCGTGAGCCGTGGGAGTTCGGTGACGACGTGCTCGTACACGCGCGTGAGGTGCTCGTCGAGCGCAGGCGGCTGCTGCCGTATTTCGTGACGCTCGCCCATCTCGCCCGGTGGACGGGTGCTCCTTATGTGCGGCCCTTGTGGTGGGCGAGCCCCGAGGACAGGGAGTTGCGGGACTGCGAGGACGCGTTTCTGCTCGGGGACTGCCTGCTGGTGGCGCCGGTCCTGGACAGTGGTGCGGTGCGGCGGGCGGTCCGGCTGCCGCGGGGCCGGTGGTACGACACGGCGACCGGCACGGCGTACGAGGGCCCGGGGAAGGTGCTGGTGGACGCTCCGTTGTCGCGCGTTCCGGTGTTCGCGCGCGCGGGCGCGGTGATTCCGGTGCGGGGGTGTGACGGTGGCATCGAACTGGAGGTGTGGGCGCCCGCCGAGGGCCGTACGGGCGGTGGCCTCGTGGTCGCCGACGCGGGTGACGGGTGGGCGGAGGCGGAGCTGGAGCGGTTCACGGTGCGGTGGAGCGAGGGGCGTGTGGTCGTGGAGCGGGAGGGCGGCGCCGGGGCCGGGCCCGCACCGGGCCGTCCGGTGCGGGTGCGGGGGTGCAAAGAAGCGCTTTGAGGACGGCGATGGTCCTCCGGAGGCCGGGCGCGGCCCTCCGAGGGTCAGTAGCGGCCCTCGAACCACGCGCGTGCCGCCAGCGTATGCAGGGGGAAGGCCAGTTCGTCCGGCCGGCGCAGCACGTCCCAGCCCGCGGTCTCGTCCGTCGGTACGGATGCCGGCAGGTCGGCGGCGGGGCGTTCGGGGAGGACGCCGAAGAGCAGCAGGTAGCCGTCGGGGGCGCTCATGGCGTCGGCCAGGCGCACGTCGCGGCTCTCCGCGCCGATGCCGGTCTCTTCCTTGAGCTCGCGCACGATCGCGTGGCGCCAGTCCTCCCGGTCGTCGATGAACCCGCCGGGCAGGGCGATGCCCCCGCGCGCGGGGGCGATGGTGCGGGTCACGATGACCAGGCCGGTGCCCTGTGCGTCGTACACCGGTTGCAGGGCCACCGCCACGGGGAGCGGATTTCGGTACGTCACCGCGCCGCAGGCGGCGCAGGTGCGGGGCCGGTCGGAGGGCTGGTCCTGGAAGGGGGCTCCACAGCTGGAACAGTGGGAGCCTGGGCGGGAGTTGGCTGGGTGTGGGGATGCGGACACGCCGCGGACTGTATCCGATGGCTCACGTGTCACTCTTTCGCGGGTGTCCATGGGCCTGGTAGACGCAGGGGGCATGACACGACTTCTCACCGCCCCGCGGAATCTCGCCGTCGGAGCCGCGGCTCTGCTGGCCGTGGCCGCCGCTCCCTTCTCCGCGCAGGCCGGCTCTCCCGCGCAGGCCGGCGCCCCCGCACACGTGGCCTCTTCCGTCCACGCGAGGCCCGAGCCGAAGGCTCCCGCGGAGTTCGTCGCGCTGCGCGACGTGGACCCGACGATCATTCAGGAGATGCGCTACTTCACCCGGCACAATTTCGTGGGCGGTCCTGTCGACGGCTACCGGAAGCCGATGTGCATCCTCACCGAGCCCGCCGCGAAGGCGCTGCACAAGGCGCAGCGCACGCTCCTGCGCAAGGGCTACTCCCTGAAGGTGTACGACTGCTACCGCCCGCAGCGGGCCGTCGACCACTTCGTACGGTGGGCCGAGGATCTCAACGATGAGCGCATGAAGGCGGAGTTCTATCCGCGTGTCGACAAGTCGCGGCTGTTCGCCGACGGCTACATCGCGAAGAAGTCCGGGCACAGCAGGGGCTCGACGGTGGATCTGACGGTGGTGCGGCTGCCCGCCCCGCCCACCCGTCCGTACGTCCCCGGTGAGCCGCTCACGCCGTGCTACGGGCCGCGGAGCGAGCGCTTCCCCGACAACTCCGTGGACATGGGGACGGGGTTCGACTGTTTCGACACGCTGTCGCACACGGACGATCCGCGGATCACGGGAAAGCAGCGGGCCAACCGCGATCTGCTGCGGAACGTGCTCACCAAGGAGGGCTTCACCAATCTCCCCGAGGAGTGGTGGCACTTCACGCACAAGCCCGAGCTGTTCCCCGACAGCTACTTCGGCTTCCCCGTCTCGCGCGGGTCTCTGCGAGGGAAGTGACGGCGTCAGGCGCAAGGGACGGTGGAGGCGGTGTCCGGGACCACCCCCGTCGATCCCGGACACCTGCCTCCGGTACTCGGACGCGCAATCGGGCTGTCTGGTTCATCGCGCCCGGGCTGTCTGGTTCACCGCGCCCCGGTTTCCACGCCCCCTGACGTAATCCGGTTGCCCGTGGCACACTTCTGACGTTCCGTCAGTTCTGCTGCCCGGATACGTCGGATCCGCTGCCTGGAGGAGCCTTGTCGCGTACGCGCACACCTGTGGTGGCCAACTGGTTCGCCGGGGACGGTGACGCCTTCCGCCTTCTGGGCACGCGCTGCTCAGCCTGCGCCTGCGTCTTCTTCCCCCGCGAGGACGGGTTCTGCCGCAACCCCGGCTGCGGGGGCGGCGAGCTGGTCGAGGTGCCGCTGTCGCGGCGCGGACGCGTCTGGTCGTACACCGACGGCCGCTACCGGCCTCCCGCGCCCTATGTCTCCGACCCGGAACTTCCCTGGCGGCCCTACACGTTGATCGCTGTGGAGCTGGAGGCGGAGCGCATGGTGGTGCTCGGGCAGTCGGTCCCCGGGGTCTCCGTCGCCGATCTGATGGTCGGCATGGAGGTGGAGGTCGTCCCCGGCGTACTGAACGAGAACGACGAGACGACGTGGACGACATGGCACTGGCGGCCTGTGGGGGTGAAGGCATGACAGGCGAGGTGGCGGTGCTCGGCGTGGGCATGCACCCCTGGGGCAAGTGGGGACGCTCCTTCGTCGAGTACGGAGTGGTGGCCGCGCGCGCGGCCCTCGCGGACGCCGGGATCGACTGGCGGGACGTGGGTTCGATCGTGGGGGCGGACACGGTGCGGGGCGGCTATCCCGGGTATGTGGCCGGGGCCACCTTCGCCAGGGCCCTCGGCTGGCAGGGCGCGCGCGTCGCGAGCGTGTACGCGGCCTGCGCGTCCGGGGCGCAGGCCATCGCCACGGCGCGTACGCAGATCCTCGCGGGCATGGCCGACGTGGCCCTGGTGGTCGGCGCCGACGCGGCCCCCAAGGGGTTCTTCCGGCCCGCAGGAGGGGACCGGGCCGACGACCCCGACTGGCTGCGCTTCCGGCTTCTCGGGGCGACCAATCCCGCCTATTTCGGGCTCTACGCACGCCGCAGGATGGCCGTCCACGGCGACACGCTGGACGACTTCGCCCAGGTCAAGGTGAAGAACGCGGCGGCGGGTGCGCTCAACGCGAACGCGCGCTACCGCAAGGCCGTCACCACCGAAGAGGTCGCCGCATCGGCCGTCGTGGCCGACCCGCTGCGGCTGCTCGACATCTGCGCCACGTCGGACGGCGCCGCGGCCCTGGTGCTCTCCAGCATGGAGTTCGCGCGCCGGCACGGAGCGGCGGACCCGGTGCGCGTCCGCGCGGTGTCCACGGTCACTCCGACGTACCCGGCCGCCGTGCTCGACCTGCCGGACATCGCCACCGATTCGGCGGCCGTCGTGACCCCCGCGGACGGCACCTTCCGCTCGTCCATAGCGCGGGCGGCGTACGAAGAGGCGGGCATCGGCCCCGAGGACATATCGCTGGCAGAGGTCTACGACCTGTCGACCGCGCTGGAGTTGCAGTGGTACGAGGACCTCGGGCTCTGCGGGGCGGGCGAGGGGGCCAAGCTGCTGCGTGACGGGGCGACGGCGCCGGGCGGGCGCGTGCCCGTGAACACCAGCGGGGGTCTCGCGTCCTTCGGAGAGGCCGTGCCGGCCCAGGCCATCGCTCAAGTATGCGAAGTGACCTGGCAGTTGCGGGGGACGGCAGGGGCGCGGCAGATCGAGGGGGCGCGGGTGGGGATCACCGCGAACCAGGGTCTGTTCGGCCATGGTTCCTCGGTCGTCGCGGTGCGCTGACGCCTCACGGCGCGGCCCGCGGCACACCGGTCAACGGTTGTCGTCCGCGACCTTGACGCTCCATCACCACCGGTGAACACTTCCGGGTGTCAGTCGGCGTCGCCACACCCCGGCTCCACTGCGCCCAGAGCCTCTGTGCGCGCGAAGGGTCTACGTGAAGGGCCTGGTCAACAGGTCATCCCCCATGGGCGATACGGCTGCGACGGCACGCTCGTCATGGACGCCGGGCGGGGCGCGGGAGACTCCCTGCCCCCGGCTGCAACAGCCGGGCGCATCCAGGCGGTAGTCGTGGGAAACGCACCCTGCACGGAGGACCGGGGCGCACCGCCCCGGGCGAGGGCCTAGGAGCCGCCATGTACTCGAACGGGGACGTCTTCGTCGGTGAGGTCATCGGCACCGCGATTCTGATTCTTCTCGGCGCCGGTGTGTGCGCCGCGGTCACGCTCAGCCATTCGAAGGCGAAGGCCTCCGGGTGGGTCGTCATCTCCTTCGGATGGGGATTCGGCGTGCTCGCGGGCGCCTACACCGCGGGCCCGCTCTCCGGTGGCCATCTCAACCCCGCCGTCACGCTCGGCATCGCCATCGACACCGGCGACTGGGACCAGGTCTGGGTCTATCTGCTCGGGCAGATGGTGGGCGCGATGCTCGGCGCCGTCCTGGCGTACCTCGTCTACTTCGCGCAGTTCCAGGCCAACGTCACGCGCGGGGCGAAGGGCGACTCGGAAGGCGTGCACCAGCCGACGCCGACGCTCGGCATCTTCTCCACCATTCCGGAGATCCGGAACCCTGTCGCGAACATCATCACCGAGGTCATCGCGACCGTGGCACTGGTGCTGCCGATCCTGGCCTTCGGCCTGACCAAGGGGCTCGGCGAGTCCGGGACGCAGACGCTCATCGTGGCCTTCCTGGTCGTCGGCATCGGCCTCTCCCTCGGCGGCCCCACGGGCTACGCCATCAACCCGGCGCGCGACCTCGGTCCGCGCATCATGCACACGTTCCTGCCGATCCCCAACAAGGGCACGTCCGACTGGAGCTACGCCTGGATTCCGGTGGCGGGGCCGCTGATCGGCGGCGCCCTCGCGGGCCTCATCTACAACGCAGCCTTCTGAGTCTTCTCATCAAGGTCATCAAGGGGTAGCCATGCCGGACAGCTCCGGGAAATTCGTCGCCGCCATCGACCAGGGCACCACATCGAGCCGCTGCATCATCTTCGACCGGGACGGCGCGATCGTCGCCGTGGACCAGCGCGAGCACCGCCAGATCTTCCCCAAGCCGGGCTGGGTGGAGCACGACGCCACCGAGATCTGGTCCAAGGTACAGGCGGTGGTGGCGGGCGCCATCGCCAAAGCCGGGCTGCGCGCCGACCAGGTGAGCGCGCTCGGCATCACCAACCAGCGGGAGACCACCGTCCTGTGGGACCGCGCGACCGGCAAGCCCGTGCACAACGCGATCGTCTGGCAGGACACCCGCACCTCGGCGCTCTGCAACGAACTGGGCGGCGCGGACGGCCAGGACCGCTTCCGCGAGCAGACGGGGCTGCCGCTCGCCAGCTACTTCTCCGGGCCCAAGGCCGCCTGGCTGCTCGACAATGTGCCGGGCCTCAGGGCCCGCGCCGAGCGGGGCGAGATCGCCTTCGGCACCATCGACTCCTGGCTGATCTGGAACCTCACGGGCGGCACCGACGGCGGCAAGCACGTCACCGACGTCACCAACGCCGGCCGCACCATGCTGATGAACCTCCAGACGCTCCAGTGGGACCAGTCGATCCTGTCGGCGATGAACGTGCCCGAAGCAGTGCTTCCGGAGATCAGGTCGTCGGCCGAGGTCTACGGCACGGCCGTGGGCCAGCTCTCCGGAGTACCCGTCGCCTCCGCGCTCGGCGACCAGCAGGCGGCCGTCTTCGGGCAGGCCTGCTACGACACGGGGACGGCCAAGAACACGTACGGCACGGGCAGCTTCCTGCTCCTCAACACCGGCAACCGGCCCGTCGCGTCGAAGAGCGGGCTGCTCACGACGGTGGGGTACAAGATCGGCTCCGAGGCGCCCGTGTACTGCCTGGAGGGGTCCATCGCGATCACCGGTGCCCTGGTGCAGTGGTTCCGTGACCAGCTCGGCATCATCCGCTCGGCGGACGAGATCGAGACGCTCGCGGCGAGCGTCGACGACAACGGCGGGGCGTACATCGTGCCTGCCTTCTCCGGCCTCTACGCCCCGTACTGGCGCTCCGACGCGCGCGGTGTCGTCACCGGTCTGACCCGGTACGTCACCAAGGCGCACCTCGCGCGTGCCGTCCTGGAGGCGACGAGCTGGCAGACCCGCGAGGTCGTCGACGCCATGTACCAGGACTCCGGGGTGCGGATCAGCACCCTCAAGGTGGACGGCGGGATGACCAAGAACAATCTGCTGATGCAGCACCAGGCGGACGTCCTGGACGTGCCCGTGATCCGGCCCAAGGTCTCCGAGACGACCTGCTTGGGCGCGGCGTACGCGGCTGGTCTCGCGACCGGCGTGTGGAACGACCTCGACGAGCTGAAGGCGCACTGGCAGCAGGACGTGGAGTGGACGCCGCGGATGGACGCCGAGTCGCGGGACCGTGAGTTCCGCAACTGGCACAAGGCGGTGGAGCGGAGCTTCGGCTGGCTGGAGGACGGCGAGGGCTGAGAGCCTGTCTTTGAACCCCCGCCTGCGCCCCGGCGCCCGCCACGCACGCTCGGCGCACGGAGTCCCAGGACAGGTGGCTCCGCCACATGACCTGGAACTCCGCACACCGATCGCACGCTTCCCCAAGCTCTCGGCTCCGCTCGAGCAGGGGAGGCCCCAATCCACCGCTGCGCCCGCGCTTCGCGCGGACGACGGGGGTTCAAAGACAGGCTCTGAGCCGAGCGGAACTGCGGCCCGTACCCCGGTCGGCGGGGGTACGGGCCGTGGACGCGGCCGCCCCGGCCGGTCAGGTGGTGACGGTCTCCCTGGCCGCCGCGGCCGCCGCCATCGCGTGTTCGACGACGTCGATGAGGACCTCCTTGACGGACTCGCGGTCGCGCGCGTCGCACAGGACGACGGGTACTCCGGAGTCGAGGTCCAGTGCCTGGCGCACGGTGTCGGCGGGGTAACGGGAGGCGCCCTCGAAGCAGTTGACGCCGACGACGAAGGGTATGGAGCGCCGCTCGAAGTAGTCGACTGCGGCGAAACAGTCCTCCAGGCGGCGGGTGTCGGCGAGGACCACGGCGCCCAGGGCCCCGGTGGCCAACTCGTCCCAGAGGAACCAGAAGCGGTCCTGCCCCGGGGTGCCGAAGAGGTACAGGACCAGGTCGTCGCGGAGGGTGATGCGGCCGAAGTCCATGGCCACCGTGGTGGTGTGCTTGCCGACGACACCGCTCGTGTCGTCGACGGGCCGGCCGGCCTCGCTGAGGGTCTCCTCCGTGCGCAGCGGCTTGATCTCGCTGACCGCGCCGACCAGCGTCGTCTTGCCGACGCCGAAGCCGCCCGCCACGAGGATCTTCAGCGTGACAGGCTCGACGGGGGCCTTGCCGCGCTCAGAACGCCTGAAGATCATCGCTCACTTCTCCTGGATCAGTGGTGTCGCGCGGCGCCGGTCCGTATCCGGCGCCGCCGGGGGTTTCGGTGCCGTCCGGGTGCCGCGCGGAGATATCGGTGAAGGTGCCGCCCCTGTCTACCCGGAACTGCCGGCCAGTCACGATCCCACTCCCGCTTCCGCGCTGCTCAGAGCGCCCGGAGGCCGCTGATCACGTCGCGCAGAATACTTTCGTCCGGCAGTTCGGCCGGGGGCACGGGACGGGTCACGTGCACCAGTTCGTCGTCGACGAGGTCACCGATGAGGACGCGGACCACACCGATGGGCAGATCGAGCTCGGCCGCGAGCTCGGCGACCGACTGGGGCGTGTCACGGCAGAGCTCGACGATGTCCACGTGCTCCGGGGACAGCGTCTGGTCGGCCTCCGGGACGCCGGTCGCCCAGGCCTCGGTGATGACGACCGCGATCAGGTCGAGCCGGTGCTGACCGTTGCTCGTCGTGCGGCCGCGGGTCATCGCGTACGGCCGGACCACGGGGCCCGCGTCGTCGTCGTACCAGCGGGGTGATTCCTGCACTCCCGCTAAATTCCGCGTGGCCCCTGTCGCTCTCTGCGTCCTTCGTCCGTCGTCAGTCATGACCTCCCACTACCCCCCGGCGGACAGATCCGTGCGCGGAGCCGTCCCCAGATGCACACCCACCCGCTTGACCAGCAACGTCATTTCGTACGCGACCAGGCCGACATCGGAGTCCGCGTCCGCGAGGACGGCGAGGCAGCTGCCGTCGCCCGCGGCCGTGACGAACAGGAACGCGTCGTCGAGCTCGACCACGGTCTGGCGGACCCTGCCCGCCTCGAAGTGCCGTCCGACGCCCTTGGCGAGGCTGTGGAACCCGGAGGCGACGGCGGCGAGGTGCTCGCTGTCCTCCCTGGTCAGGTTCTTCGACACGCCGGTCGGCAGGCCGTCGCCGGAGAGCACGAGTGCCTTGCGGATGCTGGAGACGCGCTCGACCAAGTCGTCGAGGAGCCAGTTCAGTTCTCCCCGCCCCCCGGTCGTGGTGGTGCGTGCGTCGGCATTCGGTGCGGTCATCGACCGTCCCCCTCGGATGTCGTTCCTGGTGCTGTGCCGTTCGTGGCGTCGTCGCCCGCGGCGTTCTCGTCACGGCCGCGCTGCCAGCCCCGCTGGAGCGAGGCCATGCGGCTGCGTACCTCTTCCGCGTCGCGCTCCTCCGGCCCGGTCTCGGCGCGGTCGGGGCGGTGGTCGGGTCCTGCCTTCAACTGCGGGGCGAGGCTGGCCTGCCGGACACGGCGGGGCAGTCCGCCCGGGGCTGCCGCGGGGGTACCGCGGTCCTGGGCGCCACGGTCCTGGGGCGCGGTACGGCGGCCGGGTCGCGGGAACTCGGTGGTCGCTTCGTCGACGGCCGTGACGTCCCGGTGCGGCGGCGAGAGGTCGGGCCAGGACGGCTGCCGCGAGCGCTCCGGGGCCTCGTCCCCGGCGGCCGGGGCCAACGGCTTCTCCTGCGGCCCGCCCTCCGGGAACCGGCTGTCCTGCGGCCTGGTGTGCGTCACCGGGCGGCCGTTCGAGCGGACCAGCTTGGGGGTCCTGCGGCGCGGCAGCGGGGTGGGGCCGCCATGGACGTCGTCGCCGAGGTCGTCGGCGTCGTCGAGGCGGGCGGGAGCGGTGCCACGCCGGGTCGGCTCCGCGCGGCCCGCCTCGCGGTCGTCGCGGGCCTGCTGATGCTGCTCACCCGGCGTGCCGGCCACCCGGCGGCGCGGCCGGAAGAGACCGCCGCGCTCGCTGTCCTCGTCGTCGAGGGCGCCGGGGAACCGGTCGAGGTCCGCCAGGCCGACGGGCGCCTCCAGCTCGACGGGGCCGTCAAGGACGGAGGCGGGCAGCCCGGGGAGCTGGACCGGCACCTGGGCGAGCGCCGCCGTACGGTCGGCCGCCTTGTCGGGGCCCGCCGCCACCGCCCTGCCCTGCGGCCGGTCGAGGCGGTAGCCGCCGGTGTCGGGCACGTCGTCGGTGAGCAGTGACTCCGGAATGAAGACGACGGCCGTGGTGCCGCCGTACGGCGAGGGCTGCAGCGAGACCCGGACGCGCTGGCGCTGCGCGAGCCTGCTGACCACGAAGAGGCCGAGCCTGTCGGTGTCCGAAAGCTCGAACTCGGGGGTCTCCGCGAGCCGCAGGTTGGCGTCCAGGAGCGCGTCGGGCGTCATGCCGAGGCCCCGGTCGTGGATCTCCAGGGTGAAGCCGTTGGCGACGTGCTCCCCGAGAACCTGCACTCCCGTGTGCGGCGGCGAGAACACCGTGGCGTTCTCCAGGAGTTCGGCCATCAGGTGCGTGAGGTCGGCGACCGCGGGCCCGGTGACCGCGATACGCGGCAGTCGGCGCACCTCGATGCGTTCGTAGTCCTCGACCTCGGCGACGGCGGCACGGACGACGTCCATGAGCTGGACGGGCTTGCGCCACTGCCGCGAGGGGGCGGCTCCGGAGAGGATCACCAGGCCTTCGGCGTGCCGCCGCATGCGGGTGGTCAGGTGGTCGAGGCGGAAGAGGTCGGCGAGTTCGTCGGTGTCCTCGGTCCTGCGCTCCATGGCGTCCAGGAGCGTCAGCTGCTTGTGCAGCAGCACCTGGCTGCGGCGGGCGAGGTTGACGAAGACCTCGGAGACGCCGCGGCGCAGGTCCGCCTGTTTGACGGTGGCCTCGACGGCGGCGCGCTGCAACGTGTTGAGCGCCTGGCCGACCTGCCCGATCTCGTCCTTGCCGTACGTGAGGCGGGGCGCCTCGGTCTCCACGTCGACCTGCTCGCCCGCCGCCAGCCTGCGCAGTACGCCGGGCAGCCGGACGCCGGACGCCTCGTGGGCCTCAAGACGCAGGCGGCGCAGGTCGCGGATGAGGCTGCGGCCGATGCGTACGGACAGGAAGATGGAGACCAGCAGCGCCAGCAGGCCGAGGACACCGGCCGCGATCACGCGGACGATGACGCCGACGGCGGCCGGCTCGACGCGGTCCTGGAAGCGGTCGGTCGCCTCGATGTTGCTTTCGGAGAGCTGCTTGAGTACCCGGCTCGCCGTCTGGTCCCAGTGACTTGACGTCACGACGTCCGGGGCCTTGGTGCCGGCCTCGATGACGTCGTTCTCGGCCTTGTTGAGCTGCTGGGCCTCGGTGCCGTTCCAGTAGCGCTCGTAGCGGCCGCGGTCCTCTTCGGAGAGCTGCGCGAAGTTGACCTCGAAGAGCAGGGTGCGCTGCGCCCGGAGCTCGGTGACCTGCCTGATCTCGGGCTTGGTTATCCGGCCCGCGACGAGCGCCGAACCGATCACCGCGTCCTCGCGGGAGAGCAGTTCACGCGCACGGGTGGCACCGACGAGCGCGCGCCCCTGCTGGTCGTACTTCATGTCGTCGAGGCCGGAGAAGCCGTTGAGCGTGCTGAGCAGGTCGAAGTAGGGGTCGATCAGCTCGGTGTACATCTTCAGGGCGCCAGCCCTGGTGATGGTGCCCTCCTCGACGCTCCGGCGCAGCGGCGTGAGGCCGTCGAAGGCTTCGACGAGCTCGTCGAGCCGTTTGCGCGAGTCCCCGGTGACGCCGTCCCTGACGTCCGGATCCTCGGCGTTGGACCGGACCTTGGCGATCATTCCGTCCGTCGCGGTACGGCTGCGGCGCAGCGCGGAGAGCGCGTCCGACGCCCGCGGGTCGGCGAGGTAGACGAGGGTCTGGCGGCGCTCCTGCTGGATGACGCGGGCCGTGTCCTCGATCGGGTAGGCGAGCTTGTCGACGACGTTCACCGTGTCGATCAGGCTGAGCGCCTGGCGCCCCGTGATGACGGTCGTGAAACTCCAGATCGCGGTGAGGGAGAGCAGCGGCACGAGCAGCAGCGCCACGATCTTCCGGCGGATGGACTTCCCGCGAAAGCGCATGGCCTCCCCCAGATCGGCCCCCTGTGGCCGTTGCACGGGCCAGGGGCACACATGTGCGTCAACAAACGGCGCGAGCCTACTACTGACTCACGGGCAACTCGAAGACGCATCCGAACGCTTTTCAGCCGTGACGCGAAAGGGACATCCCTAGTTGTCCCTCCATTACGGGAGATTGCGTCCCAGCATGCGGCGGCAACTTCCGGGTTCCATCCCCCGTACGTGGAGCGCCAGTTGGCCGGAACTCTTCGCTTGATCGAACCCGGACGGGAATCTTTCGGATCTCTCGTTCGTCCATCAGGAAGAGAGTCGCGACTCAAGGGGCACGTCGCAGGGCAGGCGACATAAAGCGCAGTAAAACGGGCAGCCACTGGTGTGTTGGCCCTGCTGATGAATGCAGCGGATAACCAGAGGATGTGTCCCGAGCGTGTTCCGTGAACGGCCGTGAAGCAGCAGTGGGGGGAGTGACGAAATGAAGGGCACGGTGGAGCGCCGCGCGGGGCGCGAGTCGGGGGTGCGCGGGGCTGACGCTTCGCTGGGGGCGGGTCCGCAGGGGGTAGCTCCGCAGCGGGCGGCTCCGCAGCGGGCGGCTCCGCAGGGCGCTGCTCGGCAGCGGGCGGCTCCGCAGGGCGCTGCTCGGCAGGAGCGTGAGGCGGCTCCGGCGGAGCGTCCGCCGCTGTGGGTGGAGGAGCCCGCCCGCAGGAGGCGGCTGCCCGATCCGGTACGGACGGCCGCGGTGCGGGCCGTGATCATAGTGGCGGTCACCCTCGTGCAGGCGATGGTCGCCTTCCTCACCGCTCTCGCGGGGTCCTGGCTCTCCTTCCCCATGGTCCTGAGCAGCGTGGCCGGCACGGTCGTGGCCACTTGGGCGGTGCTCGACGTATGGGTGACCCGCCAGGTGTGGAACCAACGGCACGGAGTGGTGTCGATGCCGAGCAGCACGGCTCGGCGATTGCGGCGCGAGCGGCGCCGGGCGCGCCGGCAGGCGAGGGCGGTGGCGCGGGGCAAGGAACGGATACAAGGGCGCGGTGGGTCGGGGCGGTTGTCGCACCCCTGAGGGGAGGCGGCCGGGCCGACCTCACACCCCCGCACGCACCGTCACCCGTCCCGTCGAGTCGCCGCGCTTCCCCACCGGCTCCAGTGCCCGGTCGGCCGGCAGAGCCCTCCTCACCCTCATGAACGGCCGGGCCCGGTCGACCGCGAGGACCGCCGTGGTGCGACCCGCGCGCTCATACACGGCGAGGAAGCCGGTCCCGTCCTCGGCGTCCGGCGCCCCCTCGACGACGCGGACGGTGTCGCCGTCGGTGCGCCGGCCCGCGAACTGGACACGGGAGCCGTACTGGTCGGACCAGAAGTACGGCACGGGGCGCAGCGCCTCCACCGTGCGGCCGGCGAGCAGGTTCGTCACGGCCACTCGGGGCTGCTCCGTGGCGCTCGTCCAGTGCTCGGCGCGGACGCCGCCCACGCGGGCCACATCGCCCACCGCGACGACCTGGGGCAGCCCGGTGACACAGCCGTCGTCACACAGGACGCCCGCGTCCACGGCGATCGGTGAGCCCGCGAGCCAGCCGGTGACGGGGGTCGCTCCGATGCCGACGACCACCACATCGGCTGCCAGCAGCCGGCCGTCGGACAACTCCACAGCGGTGACTGCGCCTTGCCCGTCCGCCGGACTCCCGGATGCCGATACGGCCCCGGCGCGCGCGTGCGGGCTCCCCCTCAGCCCCGCCACCCCCACACCTGTCAGCAGCCGCGCCCCGCCACGGGCGTGCAGCCGCGCGCACACCGCCGCCATCTCCGGCCCGAGCTGAGCCGCGAGTGGCAGTGGCGCGGCCTCGACGACCGTGACCTCGTGGCCGAGCGCCGTGCACGAGGAGGCCGTTTCGGCGCCGATGAAGCCCCCGCCGATGACCACCACGCGACGCGGTCCACGGGTCAACTCCGCACGCAGGGCGCGGGCCTCGTCCAGGGTGCGCAGCGTGTGGACCCCCGCGAGCGATGGCCCGGGAAGGCGGCGTGCGGACGCCCCGGTGGCGATGACCACACCGTCGCAGGTCAGGGCGCGGCCGTCGTCGAGGACGACCGTGCGGCCACGCGCGTCGAGGGCCAGCGCCCGGGTGCCGAGGTGCCATTCGGCGGCGAGTTCAGCCGTCTCCTCGCCGTCGCAGAGGGCGAGTTCGGCCTCGCCCCCTTCGCCGGTCAGGAAGCCCTTGGACAGGGGCGGCCGGTCGTACGGCCGGTGCGGTTCAGCGCCGACGACGACCAGGCGGCCGTCGAACCCCTGGGCGCGCAGTTCCCGCGCCGCGTACAGTCCGGCGAGCGAGGCGCCCACCACGATGACGGTCCTCACGCCGCGGACCCGTTCCCGGTGGCTTCCGTGTCGGCGGCGAGGCCGTGGGAGGTGCCCCGGCCGGCCGGGCCGTCGGTGGCGAGGCGTACATGGACGACGCCGTCCTCGACGTACACCTGGTGGGTGCGCACGGGACGGCGCGCGGGCAGGCACGTGGGTTTGCCCGTACGAAGATCGAATGCCGCGGCGTGCAGCGGGCATTCGACCAGGCAGCCCTCCAGCCACCCCTCCGACAGGGAGGCGTCCTGGTGGGTGCACGTGTCGTCGATGGCGAAGAGTTCACCGTCGGCGTTGAACACCGCGACGGGCGGCGTGGTGTCGAGGCGGACGGATTCGCCCGCGGGGAGGTCGTCAAGGCGGCATACGGGGATCATGGGCCCCCCTCTGGGTGTCATTCGGCCCGGCCCCGGCCCCGCTGGGGACCAAGGCCCTTCGTTAACATGATGTTTCACATGGCGCACGAGGGAGCGCTATGCGCAACAGAATCCGGGTGGGGCGCCCATCGCGTCAAGGGCTTCCCGACAACGCGGCTCCAGCAGGCCGCCGGGGTGGTGAGAGTTCAGCTATGACGGGCGAGCGGAAACAGGCCGATCAGGGCGGGGAGCCGCGCGGGAAACCGCGGGAGAGGCAGTCCAGGGGGACGGCCGGATCCGTCCAGTCCGTGGACCGCGCGGTGAGCGTCCTGGAGATCCTCGCGCAGCACGGGGAGGCCGGAGTCACCGATATCGCGGATGAGTTGGGCGTCCACAAGTCGACGGCCTTCCGGCTCCTGGGGGTGCTCGAGAACCGCGGCCTCGTCGGCCAGGCGAAGGACCGCGGGAAGTACTTCCTGGGCGCCGGCGTACTCCGCCTCGCGGGGGCGGCGGCAGTGCGCATGGACATCTCGCAGGAGGGCGCCCCGGTCTGCCGCGAACTCGCGGACGAGCTGGGCGAGACGGTCAACATCGCGGTCCTGGACGACGACGCGGCGGTCAACATCATGCAGGCGCGCGGCCCGGCCTCGGTGACCGCGCAGAACTGGCTGGGCCGGCGCACCCCGCTGCACGCGACGTCCAGCGGAAAGGTGCTGCTCGCGCACCTGCCGACGACGCTGCGCGAGGGCCTGATGGCGCGCACCCTGCCGCGTCTGACCGAGCACACGGTGACCGGCACGGTGGCGTTGCGCGGCGAGCTCGAGGCGGTGGTCGAGCAGGGATTCGCCGTCGCCGTCGAGGAGTTGGAGGTGGGACTCGCCGCCGTGGCCGCGCCGGTGCGCGCGCACGACGGCAAGGTGATCGGGGCGCTCAGCGCGTCGGGTCCCGTCTACCGGCTGACCGAGGACCGGCTGACCGAGCTCGCCAAGCGCACCGTCGCGGCCTCCGTCGAGCTCTCCCGGAGAATGGGCTACGGCTTCTGAGAGCCGGCTCGCCTGCGACCGCGCGCCGGGACGACGGCGAGGCTATGCAGCGTACGGACACATGAGGGCGGGGCCGGGACCAGCGGCCCCGCCCTCGCGCGTGCCGTGCGCGCCCCCGAGCGCTCCCGCAGATTCGCGAAGGCTGAACTCCGCCCCCTTGACGGCCTCTTGATGGCGTTCCCAGTATGTCTCCCATAGCGCAACCGAACGTGCAGTACGCAACAACGCCGTCACGCCGTGCGCATCAGCAGAGGAGTCTGGCCGTGCCCCACGAGGTCCGTGCCGTCGTCGCCCCGAAGAAGGGCGCACCCGTCGAGGTGCAGACGATCGTCGTGCCAGATCCAGGCCCCGGAGAGGTCCTCGTCTCCGTACGGGCCTGCGGGGTCTGCCACACGGATCTGCACTACCGGGAAGGCGCGGTCAACGACGACTTCCCGTTCCTGCTCGGCCACGAGGCGGCCGGGACGGTGGAGGCCGTCGGCGCGGACGTCGCCGGTCTCGTCCCGGGCGACTGCGTCGTGATCGCCTGGCGCGCGCCATGCGGAGGCTGCCGTTCCTGCCTGCGCGGCAGGCCCTGGTACTGCTTCGACTCGCGCAACGCCGCCCGGCCCATGACGCTCCTGGACGGCACGCCGCTGAGCCCCGCGCTCGGCATCGGCGCCTTCGCCGAGAAGACGCTGGTCGCCGCCGGGCAGGCCGTGAAGGTCGACCCGGCGGCCCGTCCCGAGGCGGTGGCCCTGATCGGTTGCGGTGTGATGGCCGGGTACGGGGCCGCGGTGAACACCGGCGGGGTGGGCCGCGGTGACACCGTCGCCGTCATCGGCTGCGGCGGCGTCGGCAACGCCGCCATCGCCGGGGCGTCCCTGGCCGGGGCCCGCCGGGTCATCGCCGTCGACATCGACGACGCGAAACTGGACGGAGCGACCCGGTTCGGCGCCACGCACACCGTCAACTCCCGCGGCACGGACCCGGTCGCGGCGGTGCGCGAGCTGACCGGCGGCCACGGCGTCGACGTCGCGATCGACGCGGTCGGCGTCCCTTCGACGTACACGCAGGCCTTCTACATGCGCGACCACGCGGGCGTGCTCGTCCAGGTCGGTGTGCCCGATCCGGAGACGGCCGTCGAGCTTCCGCTCATCGATCTGTTCTCGCGCGGCGGCGCCCTCAAGTCGTCCTGGTACGGCGACTGCCTGCCCACCCGGGACTTCCCGATCCTCGTCGACCAGTACCTCAGCCGCCGGCTCGACCTGGGCGGCTTCGTCTCCGAGACGATCGGGCCCGACGAGGTGGAGGAGGCGTTCGCCCGTATGCGCCGGGGCGAGGTCCTCCGGTCGGTGGTCGTCCTGTGAGCCCCGGCCGGCCCGAAGGGCCCCGTGTCGTCGTCATCGGGGCCGGCATAGTCGGCTGCTCGCTCGCCGACGAGCTGACCTCCCGCGGCTGGACCGACGTCACCGTCCTCGACCAGGGGCCGCTGCCCGCGCCGGGCGGCTCCACCTCGCACGCGCCGGGCCTGGTCTTCCGGACGAGCCCCTCCCGGACGCTGACCGCGTTCGCCGCGTACACCGTGGAGAAGTTCCACGCCCTCCAGGCCGACGGCCTGCCCTGCTTCGACCCCGTGGGCGGCCTGGAGCTCGCCACCACCCCCGAGCGCTGGGCCGACCTGCACCGCAAGGCCGGTTTCGCCGCGTCCTGGGGCATCGACGCCGAACTCGTCGGACCGGCCCGCTGCAAGGAGTTGTGGCCGCTCGTCGACGAGAGCCGGGTGCACGGCGGTCTGTACACGCCCGACGACGGCCTGGCCCGTGCCGTGCCCGCCTGCCGGGCACAGCTGGAACGGGCACGCGCGCGTGGCGCACGATTTCTCGACCGGCACACCGTGACGGGCATCGAGCGCGCGGGCGGCCGCGTCACCGCCGTCGTCACCGACCGCGGCACCTTTCCCGCCGACCACGTCGTCTCGGCGGCCGGATTCTGGGGACCGGTGATCGGGCGGCTGGCCGGAGTCGACGTGCCCCTGCTGCCGCTGGCGCACCAGTACGTGAAGACGGCGCCGCTGCCCGAGCTCGCCGGACCGGGCGGCCCGCGTCCGGAGGCCTCCCTGCCGATCCTCCGCCACCAGGACCGCGACCTGTACTTCCGCGAGCACCACGACCGCATCGGCATCGGCTCGTACGCCCACCGCCCGCTGCCCGTCGACCCGTTCACCGTCCCCGCGTACGACGACGCCGAGGGCATGCCGTCCTCGTACCCCTTCACCGAGGAGGACTTCGCACCGAGCTGGGAGGACTGCCGGAAGCTGCTTCCGGCGCTGAGGAAGGCGGAGATCGCGGAAGGCTTCAACGGCGTCTTCTCCTTCACGCCCGACGGCATGCCGGTGCTCGGCGAAGCCCCCGCGCTGCGCGGCTTCTGGCTGGCCGAGGCCGTGTGGGTCACGCACTCCGCGGGCGTCGCCAAGGCGGTCGCCGAGTGGATGGTCGACGGGCGGCCCTCGCTCGACCCGCACGACTGCGAGCTGACGCGCTTCGAGGACGCGCAGCGCTCCCCCGCGTACGTGGCCGAGCGCGGCGCCCAGCAGTTCACCGAGGTCTACGACATCATCCACCCGCTCCAGTCGATGGACCGGCCGCGCCCCCTACGGGTCAGCCCCTTCCACGCCCGCCAGCAGGAGCTGGGCGCCGTCTTCCTCGAAGGCGGCGGCTGGGAACGCCCGCACTGGTACGAGGCCAACGCGCCGCTCGCCGAGGACGTCGAGGTGCCGGAGCGCGACGCCTGGTCGGCCCGCCACTGGTCCCCCGTCGCGGCGGCCGAGGCGCGCGCCACCCGCGAGCGGGTCGCCCTCTACGACATGACGCCGCTGCGCCGCCTTGAGGTCACAGGCCGCGGATCCCTCGCCTTCCTCCAGCGGATGACCTCCAACAACCTCGCGAAGAGGCCGGGTTCGGTCACGTACACCCTGCTCCTCGACGAGGCGGGCGGCATCCGTTCCGATCTGACCGTGGCGCGGCTCGCCTCCGACCGCTTCCAGGTGGGCGCCAACTCCCCCGCCGATCTCGACTGGCTGCTCCGCCATGCCCCCGACGACGTCCACCTCAGGGACATCACCTCGGGGACCTGCTGCATCGGCGTCTGGGGTCCGCTGGCCCGCGCGCTCGTGCAGCCGCTCGCCCACGACGACTTCTCGCACGAGGCGTTCGGCTACTTCAGGGCGAAGGAGACGTACATCGGGCATGTCCCGGTGACCGCCATGCGTCTGTCGTACGTCGGTGAACTGGGCTGGGAGCTGTACACCACCGCTGATCTGGGGATGCGCCTCTGGGACACGCTCTGGGCGGCCGGCCGGGAGCACGGCGTGATCGCGGCCGGGCGCTCCGCCTTCAACAGCCTGCGCCTGGAGAAGGGGTACCGCGCCTGGGGCCACGACATGACAACCGAACACCACCCCTACGAGGCGGGCCTCGGCTTCGCCGTCCGGATGGACAAGGGGGACTTCGTGGGGCGTTCGGCGCTCGAAGGGCTTGGGCGGCCTTCGCGCATGCTCACCGCGCTGCTCCTCGACGACCCGGCCGCCGTCGTCCTCGGCAAGGAGCCCGTCTACGTCGACGGCGCCCCGGCCGGGTACGTCACCAGCGCCTCGTACGGGTACACCCTGGGACGCTGCGTCGCGTACGCCTGGCTGCCGCCGCTGGCCGTGGGCACCGGCGTGCACATCGCGTACTTCGGGGAGAAGGTGCCCGCGACGGTCGCCGAGGAACCGCTCCTCGACCCGGAGATGACCCGCATCCGCCGCTAGCCGCCTGGAGGCACCGGTGTCCCCCACCTACGACGTGATCGTGATCGGCCTCGGCGGCATGGGCAGCGCCGCCGCCCACCACCTGTCCGCGCGCGGCGCCCGCGTCCTCGGCCTGGAGAAGTTCGGGCCGGTGCACAACCGCGGGTCCAGTCACGGCGGTTCACGCATCACCCGGCAGTCCTACTTCGAGGACCCCGCGTACGTACCGCTGCTGCTGCGCGCGTACGAGCTCTACGACCGCCTCGAACGCGACACCGGCCGCGACATCGCGACGCTGTGCGGCGGCGTGATGCTGGGCCGGCCCGACAGCCGCACGGTCGCCGGTTCGCGGCTCTCCGCCGAGCGCTGGGGCCTGCCCCACGAGATGCTCGACGCCAAGGAGATCCGCCGCCGCTTCCCCACCCTCACCCCGCGGGACGACGAGGTCGCCCTGTACGAGGCACGGGCCGGTCTCCTGCGCCCCGAGAACACGGTGGCCGCGCACCTCGAGCTGGCCACGCGGCGAGGCGCCGACCTGCACTTCGAGGAACCGATGACGCGGTGGGAGCCGTACAGGGACGGCGTGCGCGTGCACACCGCCGAGGACGCCTACACGGCCGGTCAGCTGGTGATCTGCCCCGGCGCGTGGGCGCCCGGACTCCTCACCGACCTGGGGGTGCCGTTCACGATCGAGCGGCAGGTCATGTACTGGTTCCGGCCGACCGGCGGCGAGGGCCCCTACACCCCGGAGAACCACCCGGTCTACATCTGGGAGGACGCGGAGGGTGTGCAGGTGTACGGCTTTCCCGCCATCGACGGGCCCGGCCTCGGCGCGAAGGTCGCCTTCTTCCGCAAGGGCACGCCCTGCACTCCGGAGACCATCGAACGGACCGTCGACGACCAGGAGGTCGCCGCGATGGCCGACCAGGTGGGGCGGCTGATCCCGGACCTTCCCGGCCGCTTCCTCAAGGCCGCCACCTGCATGTACTCCAACACCCCCGACGAGCACTTCGTCATCGCCCGCCATCCGGCGCACCCCGCGTCGGTCACCGTCGCCGCCGGATTCTCCGGCCACGGCTTCAAGTTCGTACCCGTGGTCGGGGAAATCCTCGCCGACCTGGCGCTGAACGGCGCCACCAACCACCCCATCGACCTCTTCGACCCCGCCCGCCTCGCCGCCGCGCCCGCTTGAGCCCCGCCCGCTTGAGGAGTACGAGAACGAGGAGTACGAGAACCGTGACGACGACCCCCTTGCCGCCGAGTCTCATCGCGACCCTCCCCGGCCACTACTACACCGACCCGGAGATCTTCCGGCAGGAGCAGGAACACGTCTTCGAAGCGCTCTGGTTCTGCGCGGTGCGCGCCACCGACCTCGACGTGCCGGGCGCCTTCCGCACCGTGCGGGTCGGCCGCGAAAGCGTCCTCGTCACCCGCTCGCGCACCGGCGAGCTGCGGGCCTTCCTCAACGTCTGCCGCCACCGCGGCGCCCGCCTGTGCACCGAGGAGTCCGGCCGGGTGCGCCGCGCCCTCCAATGCCCGTATCACGCCTGGACGTACGACCTGGACGGCAGGCTGATCGCCGCGCCCGATCTGGCGAAGCTGCCGGATGTGGACCGCGAGGCGTACGGCCTGGTGAAGGTCGCTCTGCGGGAGTGGCTTGGCTACGCCTGGGTGTGCCTGGCCGACGAACCGCCCTCCTTCGAGGAGACCGTCATGGGCGCCGCGGTCGAACGGCTCGGCGACGCCGCGTCCATCGAGCGCTACGGCACCGAGCGGCTCGCGCTCGGCAGGCGCGTCAGCTACGACGTGCGCGCCAACTGGAAGCTGATCGTCGAGAACTTCATGGAGTGCTACCACTGCGCGACCATCCACCCCGAACTGACCGACGTGGTGCCGGAGTTCGCCGACGGCTTCGCCGCGCAGTACTACGTGGGGCACGGCGCCGCGTTCGGCGAGGAGGTCGGCGGCTTCACGGTCGACGGCAGCGCGGGCTTCGGGCGGCTTCCCGAGGTCGCCGAGGACCAGGACCGGCGCTACTACGCGATCACCGTGAAGCCGACGGTGTTCGTCAACCTCGTCCCCGACCACGTGATCCTGCACCGGATGTTCCCACTGGCCAAGGACCGCACGGTCGTCGAGTGCGACTGGCTGTACGCGCCCGACGTCGTCGCGTCCGGCGCCGACCTGACGCGTTCCGTGGAACTCTTCCACCGGGTCAACACGCAGGACTTCGCGGCCTGCGAGCGCACCCAGCCCGCGATGGCGTCACGCGCCTACCGCGCGGGCGGGGTGCTCGTGCCGACAGAGCACCACATCGGACTCTTCCACGACTGGCTGACCAAACGGCTCGCTACGCAGTGACCGGGTCTCCTTGGGGTGCGGGCCGCTTGTACATCCGGGTCGCGGTGATCTCCCCGTGCACCGTCTCGCCGTCGGGGTCCTCGGGGGCCCGCTGCGGCAGGCCCGGACGCAGGTGCTCCTCGACGCTGATGTACTTCAGGCCCGCCCGCAGGTCCGCGTCGTTCCGCAACCGGATGACCAGCGGGAACTCGGCGAGCGCCGTCGTGTCGAACAGCCCGGTCGTGTAGAGCAGCTGCACACCGAGCGCGTCCGAGACGGCCCGCTGGAGCTCCAGGAGGTACGTCGCGTTGGCGCGGCCGATGGGGTTGTCCAGGAAGAGCGTGCCGGCGTGCCGGTGCTTGTCGCGGCCCCGGTCGTTGCTGCGCAGCGCGGCCATCGTGCAGTACAGGGCGATCGCGGCGGTCAGGAGCTGGCCGCCGGAGAACACGTCACCCATCTGTCCGACCGGGACGCGCTCGGCGCGCAGCACGGCGTCGGGCTTGAGGATCTCGACGGCGACGCCGCGCGGCTCCAGGGCGGCCTGCACCCCGCGCAGCAGCAGGGACATGCCGTCGCGCCGCAGGTCGGAGTTCTTCTTCACGGCGGCGCGGGTGGCGTCGTCGATGACGTCGCCGAGCCGCTCGACGAGCGTGGCCTGGTCGGGCTCCTCGAAGCGGACGCGCAGGAACTCCTGGCCCGACCACTCGCCGAGGCCCTCGGGCAGACGGGAGAGGCGCTGGGCGGACCGCAGCGTCGCGAGCGCGGACTCGACGAGGCCGCGCAGGCGGTCCACGATGCTGTCGCGGTTGCGCTCAAGCTGCTCCAGCTCGTCGGTGAGCACGCGGAGCCGGGGGGCGAAGGCGTCGGCCCACTTCTTGGCGTGGTCGGGCAGCGCGGACGCGGGGAGCTCGCGGATCTGCTGGCGGGCGGGGGTGCGCACCTGCTCGTACCGGGTCGAGTTCGCGTGGCGTACGAGGATGTCGCTCGCCTCACGCACCGCGGACTCGGCGGTCGAGAGGTCGGCGGCGCAGCCGCGCAGGGAGCGGCGGGCCTCGGCGGCGGAGTGGCGGGCCTCTTCGAGGGAGCCGGGGTAGGCCTCGGGGCTCTCCTCGGACTCGTCCTCCTGGTGCTCGCGCAGGAGGTCCCGCAGCAGGGCCGCGGTCTCGTCGAAGCCGCCTGCCGCGTCCTCGGTCACCCGGTGGGTGTGCAGCAGGGCGGCGTGGGCCTCCTTGGCGCGGCTGAGCGCCTCGGTGCGCGCGGCCAGTTCGCCGGTGGCGGTGCGCAGGAGCGTCTGGGCCTGCTCGACGTCGGCGGGGACGAGCTCCTCGGGGAGCTCGGTGTGGGCCTCGCCGTCCTCGGGGGCGTGCCGCTCGGCCTCGCCGCGCAGCCGGCCGAGCTGCTCGCTCGCGGTGGCGGCGCGCGCCTCGATGAGCTGGACCTGGGCCTCCGCGCGCGCGGCGGCGGCCTGCCGGGACGGGCCGTCGGAGCCTTCGGTGCCTTCGAGGAGCAGGGCCGCGCGGGTGCGGACCTTGTTGCTGAGCCGGTCCAGCTCGGCGAGGGCGGCGCTCTCGTCGCTCTCGGCGCGGGCCTGCTCGGCACGGAGGTCGGCGCCGACGCCCACCTTCTCGTAGAGCTGGGAGGCGGCGCGGTAGGCCTCGCGCAGGGCGGGCAGCGACGCCTTGGGGGTGTCGCTCTCCTCCGGTACGTCCTCGGGGGCGCCGGCGATCTCGGCGCGCTCGGCGCGCAGCGCGCGGGCGGTGCGGCGGGCGTCGTCGGCGGCGCGCTGGGCGGCGCGGCGGTCCTCGTCGGCGGCGCGGGCGCGGTCGAGGCAGGTCTGGGCGCGGGCCTCTGACTCGGCGGCCTCGTCGGCGAGTTCGCGCAGTTTGGCCTGCCAGCCGGCCCGCTCCCGCAGCCGGAAGGCGAGGCCCGCGAGGGCGTCGGCGGCACGGCGGGCGCGCTGGGCGGCCTCCTGGCGCTCGTCCCGCACGCGTGCGGCCTCGCTCGCCGCCTCGTCGGCCTCGGCGCGAGCGGTACGGGCCTCGGCGAGCTCGGCCTCGGCCTCCTCGGCGAAGGCGCGCGCCTCGTCGGCCGCGGCGGCGAGCTCGGCGAGGCGGCCGCTCGGGCAGCCGGTGCGCCAGGAGGCGAGGCGGGCGGCGAGCTCGCGGTCCTTGCCGAGCCGGGCGGCGAGCGCCCTGATCTCGTCGTCGCGCTGCGCGGCCCGCGCGCGCAGCGCCTGCCGCTCCTCGTCGGCGGCGTGCTCGTCGTGCATGGCCGGGTTCGGCGGTACGAGGAAGACGCCGCTGTCGGCGGCCTGCTCGCCCGGTGTGGGGGCGAGGAGGGCGGCGGCGGTGCCGACGGCCACGGCGGAGCGGGGCAGCAGGGCGGCGTCGGCGAGGGCTTCGCGGGCGCGTGCGTGCGTGGCCGGGTCGGTGATGACCACGCCGTCGACAAGCTCGGGGCGGGCGGCGAGCACGCGCGCGTGGTCGGCGGGGTCGACGGCCTGCGCGAGGTAGCGCCAGCCGGGCAGTGCGGGGATGCCGTGCTCGCCGAGGAACTCGACGGTGGCGAGGACGTCGGGGCCCGGCGGCAGGAGCCCGCCGTCGCCGAGGGCGCCGAGGATGCGGGAGTCGTCGGCGGCGGCGGTGCGCAGGTCGAACAGCTGTCGCTCGGCGGAGGCGACGCCCTCTTCGAGGAGGGCACGCAGGTCGTCCGCCGAGCGGTCGAGCTCGGCCACGGAGAGCGCGCCGTCCGCGCCGGCGGCCCCGGTGTCGCCGCGGGGCTTCGGCACTCCGCCGCTCGCGGTCGGCAGGCTGAGGAGCTCGGCGAGCCGCTCGTCCCCGGCGATGGATTCGGCGGCGCGGCGCTCCGCGTCGTGGGCGGCCTCGGCCGCGGTCGCCGCGT
This sequence comes from Streptomyces sp. NPDC058284, assembly GCF_042881135.1. NCBI lineage: Bacteria > Bacillati > Actinomycetota > Actinomycetes > Kitasatosporales > Streptomycetaceae > Streptomyces > Streptomyces sp. NPDC058284. Next base: position 108,547 of record NZ_JBHVYE010000022.1, on the reverse strand, counting down.
CCGCGGCGCGGGCCGCGGTCAGCTCCGCGCGGGCCTCGGCGGCGGCCGTCTCCTTGGCGTGGTCGGCGGCCCGTCGCGCGGCCTCGCGGGCGGTGTCCCAGGCGGCGACGGTGGTCTTCTCGGCGTCGCTCGCGGCGAGGGCGGCGCGGGCCGGGTCGGCGTCGGGGGCGGTGTCGTCGAGCCAGCCCGCGCGGACCGCTTCCGCGGTCTCCTGCTCAACCTCGGCGAGGCGCTGCTTCAGGTGGCCGAGTTCGCTGCGGGCGCGCTGGGCCTCGGTGGCGGCGGCGGTGGCGTCGCGGTGTGCGGTCTCGCCGGTCTCCTGGAGGGCCGCGGAGCGCTCCTCCTCCTCGTTCGCGAGGTTCTCCGCGCCTTCGGCGGCGGTGTGCAGGGCGCGGACGAGATCGGCGGCGGCCTTGGCGCGGGCGGCGAGCGCGGGCGCCGCGTCGCGTTCGGCCTCGCGGATCGCGACGGCCACGCGCGCGGAGCGGTCGGCGGCGGCACGGTGCCGCAGGACGGCTTCGGCGGCCTGCCAGGCGGCGTGCAGGGTGCGCGCGTCGGCGAGCTCGCGGCGCTGTGCGGCGGCGGCCTTCTCGGCGACGGTGAGCGCCAGGGAGGCGTGCCGGTAGGCCAGTTCGGCGGAGATCAGGGCGCTTGTGCCGCGCGCCCGCTCGGCCTCGGTGACGGTGTGGGCCGCGGCGGTGACCTGCTCGGCCAGTTCGGCGGCGCGACCGCGCTCCTCGACGGCGCGCGCGGAGAGCCTGCGCGCCAGGGTCCGCGTGCGGCGCTCGGCTCCCGCGTGCACGTCACGCGCGCGTGCCCGGGTCCCGGCGGCCTCGACGATGCGTCCGAGGAGGTCGACGGAGCCCGCGGTGAAGTCGCGTTCGGCCATCAGCTCGGCGCGCCGGCCCAGCTTGTTGCCGAAGCCGTGGACGAGGTCGGCGAGGCCGTCCGTGTCGCGTGTGTCGGTGACGGCGCGCAGCAGCAGGTCGGTGAAGTCGGAGTCCTTCTTGACCGCGAAGAGGCCCGCGGCCTCGCCTTCGTCGGCGTTCATCTCCCGCTGGTAGCGGAAGAGTTCGGGGTCGAGGCCGAGGTCGGTGAGGTGTTCGTTCCAGCGGTCGTGGATCTCTTCCCAGTGCACTTCGAGGTGGGGGTACGCCTTGACCGCTTCGGTCATGGCGTCGCGGAAGCCCTTCATGGTGCGCCGGCGCCCCTGCGCGCCCGACGCGCCCTCCGCCGAGGGCCGCACGGCGGTGGACTCGGCGACGGGCAGCGAGTCCAGGCTGAGGCCGGGTCCCGGCCGGAAGGAGTACCAGGCCTCGGCGAACTTCCGCGGGTCGTTGGAGACCTGCCTGCCCCGCCATTCGCTGACCTTGCCGACCACGACGCACTCGCCGGTCAGGGTGTGCTGCCACTCCAGGGCCACGTGGCCGCAGTCGTCGGCGAGCAGGAACTTGCGCAGCACGCCGGAGCTGGCGCCGCCGAGCGTGTTCCGGTGGCCGGGCAGCATCACCGAGAAGATCAGCTTGAGCAGGACGGACTTGCCGCCGCCGTTCTCCAGGAAGAGGACGCCCGCGGGCGCGGGGCGGCGCGGCGGGCCGACCGGCTCGTCCTCGAAGAACTCCGCCTGGGTGGGCGCGGGGTTGGGCACCTCCGCGCCGACGCCGCGCAGGTCGAGCACCGTGTCGGCGTAGCGCGCACCGGCCGGACCGATGGAGTAGAGGCGGACCCGGGACAGCTCGTACATGGCGGCGGACTCTCGTCGTAAGTCGTGCGGGACGGCGGGAAGGTGGCAGGGGTGGGACGGGGCGGGGTCAGGAGTGGAACGGCAGCCCCGCGTCGGCGGCCAGCTCCAGGTCGTCGGTGTCTTCGGGCGGCAGCAGTGTCGCCGAACCGTCCGTGACCGGTACGACGCCGAGCTCCAGGAGTTCCGCCATGGCCGCGCTGCCCGCCATGTCGCGGACCTGGAGCTGGTAGCGGGCCGTGGTGCGGTAGGTGCCTCCGGAGTCGTCGCCCGTCCGCTGCAGGAAGCCGGATTCGGTGAGGAAGGCGACGGCCTTGGCGACGATGCCGGTGGTGGAACCGGCGAGGCGGCGGGCGTCCTTGGTGGCGCCGGTCGAACTGCGGCGCGCCCAGATCCGCCAGGCGGCTTCGAGACCGGGAGCGTCGGTGGCCGGGTCGGTGTTCTCGCCCTGCTCCTCGGCGCGCTCCTCCAGGCGGTGGCAGGCCTGGCGCACGAACGCGTCGACGCCGTTGACCGTGACCCGGCCGATGTAGCCGTCGTCGGCGAGGTCCTCGGGGCGCGGGAAGGCCATGGCGGCGACGGCGAGGTGGGCGAGGCCGTGCAGGAAGCGGTCGGTGGAGTCGGTCGCCGCGCGGCGGGCGTAGTCGCCCATGCGGACGGCGAAGACGGAGTCCTCCTCGGCGGTCACGGCCATCCCCGCGCGCGGGGACACCTCCAGGACGACGAGGCCGAGCCCGGTGGCGACGGCGTCGGCGAGCCGCGCGAAGGGCGGGTCCTCGCGGTAGCGGCGGAGCAGGTCGCCGTACTCCTGGTCGCGGGCGGGCTGGAGCTTGGGCTGCAGGCCGAAGGAGACGAGCCGGGCGGCGTCGGCGGCGTCGGCCGGGGTGACGGGCGCGGGGGCGGAGGGCGCCGCCGCGGAGTCCGGCTCGCCCCACGCGGCGTGCTCTGCGGGGTGGTCGGTCACGGCGTGTGCTCCTTGCGGCGGTGAACGGGTCGTACGTCGTGGTGAGCGGGTCGTACGTCGTGGTGAGCGGGTCGTACGTCGTGGTGGACGGGGCGTACGCGCTCGGGGGTGCCCGGCGGCGTGGCGTGCTCTGTCGTGGGCATCAGGCCGCCTCCGTCCGTCCTGCCGCCATGCCGGCGGCGTCCAGGAGGGCCGTGCCGACGACGAGGTCGGCGCCGCCGAACTCCTCGTCGTCGAGCTCGGTGCCGTCGTCCACGGCGAAGAGCAGCTTCTCCTCGCCCTGGCGGTAGGCGGTGCCGACCGGCGGGCTTGCCGCGTGGACGGCCAGCAGGGCGACCAGGTAGGGCAGTTCGGGGTCGCGGCGGCGGGCGTCGGCAAGGAGGCCGGAGAGCCTGCGGGGCGCGTCGGCGGGCAGGTCGAGCAGGTCCATGGCGCTCGCGAGCTGCTCCTCGCTGAAGCGGCTGTCGTCCGGGGTGGCGATGAGGTCGGGCTCGGGCATCTCGGCGCCGAGGTGCTCGCGCTCCACGGGCGGCGTGAGCAGTATGTCGACGAGGTCGCCCACGCGGACGGAGACCGGTGTGCGCAGCCCGGTCCCGCGCGCGAAGAAGGCGTCCGTCACGCGGGTCGCCTGCTCGGCGGGGAGCGGCAGGAGGGGCGCGAGCAGCTGGCCGTACAGATCGAGGCCCGCGCGCGCGGTGGGGGCGGCGAAGGCCTGCCGGTCCTGCTCGGCGCGGAACAGCGGGCCCGCTTCGAGGAGTCGGGACTGCAGCTGCGTATGGCGGCGGATGCAGTCCTTGACGATGTCGACCAGCTCGGCGGCGCGGCGCTTGTGCTCGCCCGCCTTGGAGTCGGAGGCGGCCTCGGACTCGTCGCGCACCTTGCGGATGTTGGTCAGGATGGCATTCTCGTGGCGGTAGCGGTCGGCGACGTGGTCGAGGGCTTCCGCGATCATGTCGGGGACGGCCTGGAGCCAGTCCACCGCGCGGACGTTGCGCCGGGTGGCGTCGAGGGCCTTGCGCAGGGATTCCGAGTACTGCACGGTCCGGTAGCGGGCCTGCTCGGCGGCGAGCTGGGCGTCGGCGAGCCGGCCGCGCCTGATCAGGACCTCCAGCTTCACCTCGGCGGCGATCTGGGCGCTGGTGACGTCGGTGTCCAGGGCTCCGACCAGGACGTTGACCGCTTCGTCGGTCGTGCGCAGGAAGACACCGCCGCCGTAGCCGGGGACCTCTTCGAGGAGCTTGAAGTCGTAGTCCCTGCGGACATAGGTGCCGTCGGGGGTGAACGTGCCGTACACGGCGCGGAAGCCGCGGTCGACGCTGCCGACGTTGATCAGGTTCTCCAGGACCCAGCGGGCCACCCGCTCGTGCTCGGCGGCCGGGCGGCGCGGGGCCTGGGCTGCGACGCGCGGCAGCAGCCTGGCGACGATCTGCTCGTGGTCGGCGCCGGTGTCGAAGTCCATGTTCAGCGTGACGAGGTCGATGGCGGCGAGGGCCACCTCCGCCATCGCGTACACCGAGTACTCGCCCGCGAGATTGGCCTTGCGCACGTCGAGGTCGTGCAGCGGAGCGGTGCAGGCGAGCGCGCGCAGGCGGCGCGCCAGGCCCTCGTCGGCGGCCGGGCCCTGAGCGGGCCGCGGCCCCGCGCTGAGCTGGGGCGGAGCAGTGTCCGTAACGGCAGGCGAAGTCACGGTGCACAGACTAGGTCCTCGGTCTGACAACGGTCGAAACGGCGCAGAAGCGACCGGCTCAGCCGCCCGCGCCGACCCGGCGCCCGTACACCTCGACGAGGCCTTCGAGGGAATCCTCCAGGTAGTCGGCGAGCAGTCGTTCGGCCCGTCCGGCGTCTCCCGTCAGCAGGGCGGCGAGGATCTGCTTGTTGCGTTCGAGGTAGGGCTCGTGGAGGCGGCGCGGGTCGTCCACGACGTGGAAGGCCAGGCGGAGTTCGGCCAGGACGCTGCGCATGAGCTCGTCGGTGCGGGCGCTGCCCGCGAGGGCGACGAGCTCCCGGTGGAAGTGGATGTTGGCGGTGGAGACGCTCCGCCACTCCTGTTCCGCCGCCGCGCGTACGCCGTCCGCGACGGCATCCGCCACCGCGTCGAGGGCGTACGGGGGCTCGCCGAGGCCGCGGACGACCGCGCACTCGACGAGCCGGCGCATGCGGTAGATGTCTTTTACGTCCTCGATCGTGAGGACTCGCACGAAAACGCCCCGGTTGAGCTGGTGCTCAAGGAGCCGTTCGTGCGTGAGCAGCCGGAAGGCCTCCCGCAGGGTGTTGCGGGAGACGCCGAGCGCGCCGCCGATGCTGTCTTCGGAGAGGCGGGTCCCGGGCGGGAAGTAGCCCTCGGCGATGCGGGCCCTGAGGATGTCCGAGACCCGCTCCGCGGTGCTCGTGCGCCCCAGGAGCACACGGTCGTCGGCCAGTCCGCTCACGTCAGCCATCGCCTCAGCCATGCCCGGATTCAATCGCAGAGCGGAGAACGAAACAACACGGGTATTGAGGGATCGTTCAACGATCCTCTACGTTGTCGGGCACGGCTCGTTCCGACGGGCCGCGACCGCAGGCTCCAGCACCCTCCGTCCCCCTCTCCCGCGAGGTGCCCATGAGCACGACCCCACCGCCCCCACCCGCCCGCACCGCTCCGCCCGGACTCCGCCCCGAACAGGGCGAACTCCCCGACGACAGCGGCGCCTTCGGCTGGCTGCGCGCCCTCGGGCCGCGCGGTCGGCGCGCCTTCGCCGGCGCCTTCGGGGGCTACGCGCTCGACTCGTACGACTACTTCACGCTGCCGCTGAGCATGGTGGCGCTCTCCGCCTACTTCGGCCTCGACAGCGGTCAGACGGGCCTGTTCACCACCGTCACGCTCGTCGTCTCCGCCGTGGGCGGCGCCATCGCGGGTGTGGTCGCCGACCGGATCGGCCGCGTCAAGGCGCTGATGATCACGGTCGTCACGTACGCAGTCTTCACCGTCGCCTGCGGTTTCGCGCCCAACTACGAGACGCTGCTGGTCTTCCGCGCCCTCCAGGGGCTCGGTTTCGGCGGCGAGTGGGCGGTCGGCGCGATCCTCGTCGCCGAGTACGCGACCGCCAGGAACCGCGGACGCACGCTGGGGGCGATCCAGAGCTCCTGGGCCGTGGGCTGGGGGCTCGCGGTGATCGTTTACACCCTGGTGTTCCAGTTCCTGGACGACGACGTCGCCTGGCGCGTGATGTTCTGGACCGGCGCGCTGCCCGCACTGCTCGTGATCTACGTGCGCCGCAACGTGCACGACGCCCCCGAGGCTGCCGAGGAGCGCCGCAAGAGTTCCCACAAGGGGTCGTTCACGGCCATCTTCAAGCCGGGACTGCTGCGCGTCACGTGCTTCGCGGTGCTGCTGTCCACGGGTGTGCAGGGCGGCTACTACACGCTGGCCACCTGGGTGCCCACGTATCTGAAGGAGGACCGGGGCCTGACCGTCGTCGGCACCGGCGGCTATCTGGCCTTCCTGATCTCGGGCGCCTTCATCGGCTATCTGACCGGCGGCTACCTCACCGACAGGCTCGGCCGCAAACGGAACATCACGCTCTTCGCGTTCCTCTCCGCGGCCAGCGTCCTCGCGTACACACACATCCCGGACGGGGCCAACGGCCTGCTCCTCGTGCTCGGTTTCCCGCTGGGCTTCTGCATGTCGGCGATCTTCAGCGGCTTCGGTTCGTTCCTCAGCGAGCTGTACCCGGCCGCCGTGCGCGGTACGGGACAGGGCTTCACGTACAACACGGGCCGCGCGGTCGGCGCCGTCTTCCCGACCATGGTCGGCTTCCTGGCCGACAGCTGGGGCGTCGGCGGGGCGCTGGTCTTCGGAGCGATCGGTTACGGCCTCGCCGTCGTCGCGCTGCTCGGCCTGCCCGAGACCCGGGGGAGGGAGCTCCTGTGACCACCGGGGCGGTCCACAGCGCCAAGGAGGCCCGCGCGGCGTTCCGCTCGGGCGAGACGGGCCCCACCGCGGGCTGGGCGGCGGGCTTCACCCAGGCCAACCTCATCTCCGTCCCCGCCGACTGGGCGTACGAGATGCTGCTCTTCTGCCAGCGCAACCCGAAGCCCTGCCCGGTCCTCGACGTCACGGACGCGGGCTCCTGGTCGACCCCGCTCGCCCCGGGCGCCGACCTCCGCACCGATCTGCCGCTCTACCGCGTCTGGGAGGACGGTGAACTTCTCGACGAGCCCACGGACGTCGTCGGCCGCTGGCGCGAGGACCTGGTGACCTTCCTCATCGGCTGCAGCTTCACCTTCGAGTGGGCGCTCGCCGAGGCCGGCGTCCCGCTGCGCCACATCGAACAGGGCCGCAACGTCCCGATGTACGTGACCGCGCGCCCGTGCCGCCCCGCGGGCCGCCTGCACGGCCCCCTGGTGGTGTCGATGCGTCCCGTGCCGCCCCGGTGTCTCTCCGACGCCATCATGGAGAGCGCCCTGATGCCCGCGGTGCACGGCAGTCCGGTGCACTGCGGCGACCCCGCCGGGCTCGGCATCGACCATCTGGACCGCCCCGACTTCGGCGACGCGGTGGCCGTCGGCCCCGACGACATCCCGGTGTTCTGGGCGTGCGGCGTGACGCCGCAGGCCGCGGTGATGGCGTCGCGGCCACCGTTCGCGATCACGCACGCGCCGGGCAGGATGTTCCTCACCGACGCCCGCGACGAGCAGTACCGCGTGGTCTGACCACCGGGTCCGACCGTCGAGAACCCCCTGGAGACCTCCGCAGATGAGCACCACATCGATCGACCTCAACGCCGACCTCGGCGAGGGCTTCGGCCGCTGGCACCTGACCGACGACGAGGCGCTCCTGTCCGTCGTCACCAGCGCCAACGTGGCGTGCGGGTTCCACGCCGGGGACCCGGTGACCATGCGCAGGGTCTGCGACCGCGCCGCCGAACGCGGGGTGCGGATCGGCGCGCAGGTCTCCTACCGCGACCTGGCGGGCTTCGGGCGGCGCGCCATGGAGGTGCCGGCCGCGGAGCTGGCCGCCGAAGTGGCGTACCAGATCGGCGCCCTGGCGGTGTTCGCCCGCGCGGCGGGCACGCGCGTGTCGTACGTGAAGCCGCACGGCGCGCTCTACAACCGCGTCGTCCACGACGAGGAGCAGGCCCACGCGGTCGTCGAAGGGGTGCTCCTCGCCGACGCGTCCCTGCCTCTCCTGGGGCTGCCCGGATCGCGCCTCCTGGCGACCGCGGGGAAGGCCGGGCTCCCGGTCGTCACCGAGGCGTTCGCGGACCGCGCCTACACCGACGAGGGCACTCTGGTGCCACGGTCCAGCGCGGGTGCGGTCGTCATGGACGCGGACGCCGTCGTCGCGCGGTCCGTCGGCATCGCCGGGGCCGGGGTCGTCACCTCCCACGGAGGCCGCGAGATCGCGGTCCGCGCACGCTCGCTCTGCCTGCACGGCGACACCCCGGGCGCGGTGGATCTGGCCCGTCGGGTGCGGGCGGCGCTGGAGGGCGCGGGCGTGCGGGTGGAGGCCTTCGCATGAGGGTGCTGCCCGTCGGGGACCGGGCGCTCCTGGTCGAACTCGCCGACGGCACCGAGGCCCAGGCGCTCCACGCCGAGCTGCTGCGCCGCCGCGCGGCGGGCTCCCTGCGGGTAGGGGAGATCGTCCCTGCGGCCCGCACGGTGCTCCTCGACGGCCTCGACGAGCCCGGCCGCGTCGGGGCGGAGCTGCCCGGCTGGGAGATCCCGCCGCTGCCCGCGCGCGCGGGGGACGTCCTGGAACTCCCGGTGCGGTACGACGGGCCGGATCTCGCGGACGTGGCGGCGCACTGGGGCGTGCCCGCGGCCGAGGTGGCGCGGATCCACTCGGCGACCGCGTTCCGCGTGGCCTTCTGCGGGTTCGCGCCCGGCTTCGGCTACCTGACCGGACTGCCGGAGCGCTACGCGGTGCCGCGCCGGGCCACGCCCCGCACCTCCGTCCCCGCGGGCAGCGTCGCCCTGGCCGGTCCGTACACGGGCGTCTACCCCCGCGCCTCGCCCGGCGGCTGGCAGCTGATCGGCTCGACGGACGCCGTGCTGTGGGACCACGCGCGCGTGCCCGCCGCGCTCCTCTCCCCCGGCGTCCGCGTCCGCTTCGTACCGAAAGCCCCCTCGGACACACCCAGTACCGCACCGGAGGCTCGATGACCGGCCGTGCCTTCGCCGTCGTGCGGGCCGGGGCGCTGACCACCGTGCAGGACCTCGGGCGCCCCGGCCACGCCCATCTCGGGGTGCCGCGCTCGGGGGCTCTCGACCCGCCCACGGCCCGCCTGGTCAACCGCCTGGTCGGCAATCCGCCCGACGCCGCCGTCCTGGAGACCACTCTCGACGGCTGCGCCGTGCGCCCGCGCCGCCCCGTGACGGTCGCGGTCGGCGGCGCGCCCTGCCCGGTGAGCGTGAACGGCCGTCCCGCGCCCTGGGGGGCGCCGGTACGGGTACCCGCCGGAGCGCTCCTGGAGATCGGACCCGCCCTCTTCGGAGTGCGGTGCTACGTGGCCTTCGACGGCGGCGTGGCCGTGCGCCCTGTGCTCGGCAGCCGCTCCACGGACCTGCTGTCCGGGCTCGGCCCTCCGCCTCTCGCGGCCGGCGCGGTGCTGCCGCTGGGGGACCCGAGCGGCACGCACGCACGCGTGGACACCGTTCCGCAGCCCGCGCCGCCCCAGGAGCTGGTGCTGCGGGTGACGCTCGGGCCGCGGTCCGACTGGTTCACGCCGGCGGCTCTGCGGACGCTCACCACGCGCACGTACCGGGTGTCCGCGGCGAGCAACCGCATCGGCCTGCGTACCGAGGGCCCCGCCCTGGAGCGGGCGTTCCAGGGCGAACTGCCGAGCGAGGGGATGGTTCTCGGCGCGGTCCAGGTGCCGCCGGACGGCAGGCCCGTCGTCTTCCTGGCCGATCACCCGACCACCGGGGGCTATCCGGTGGTGGCGGTGGTCCGGGAGGCCGATCTGGCCGCGGCGGCCCAGGCACGCCCGGGCACGCCGCTGCGTTTCGTCGGCACCGGGCGGCGCTGAGCGCCTGTGGCTGACCCCTCGCGCGCCCGACCGCGTCTACACGGCGGGCGCGTCCGGCCCGATCCTGCTGCGTACCGCCGTCTGTACGTCGTCCTCCTCGGCTGGGTCGGAGGCGAGCCTGCGGAGCCGGTTGACCACCCGGGCGTCACCGGTCTCGGCGTGCCGTGCGGCGACCTCGCGGGTGGACTCCTCGCAGTCCCACAGGCACTCGACGGCGAATCCGGCGGCGAAGGAGGGGTCGGTGGCGGCCAGCGCGCGGGCGGCGCGACCGCGGAGGTGGGAGGAGGCGGTCTCTCTGTAGACGTGCCGCAGCACGGGTGCGGCGCAGGCGATGCCGAGGCGTCCCGCGCCGTCGACGAGGGTCCACAGCGTCGGCGCGTCGGGGCCTTCGCCGCGGACGGCCTCACGGAGCGCGGCGAGCACGAGCTTGCTGTCCTGCGCGCCGCCCCGGCAGGCGAGCATCCGCCCGGCGGCGGCGCCCAGGGCGTCGGGGCGGTAGGCCCAGCGCCGGGCGCGCTCCACGGCGGCGACGCTCCGCATCCGCTCGAAGGCGTCGGTCGCGGCGTCGGTCACCGCTTGGGACGGGCCCTGTGCGGCGTACTCGATGAGGTCGAGAACGGCGGGGTCGTGGATGTCGGCGAGGTAGCGCAGGGCGGTGCCGCGCGCCCCGTCCGAGCCCGACCGCGCGGCCTCGAGGATCTCGGGCCGGTCGTCGGGGCCCGCGACGGCGGACAGGCAGCGGGCCGCGGGCACGTACAGCACGGCGCCCCGTTCGAGGCCCTCCTGCGCCCAGTCGAAGACGGCCTGGACGCTCCATCCGGGGCGCGGTCCCGCGGGCCACATCTGGCGCTGCCAGCGGTCGAAGGAGCCCTGTTCCCGCGCGGCGCGCACGCGGGCGCCGATATCGGCGCGGGGGTCCTCTTCCCAGAGGCGCCAGGGCCTCGGTTCGTAGGCGTCGCGGACGGCGGCGGCCAGTTCGGCCTCACCCTCGGCGTCGGGGGCGAACCTGGCGAGCACGGGGGCGGCGAGGGCGCGCAGGCCCCCGTCGTCGTCGCGCAGCGCCAGCTCGTCGAGGGCCCACGCCCAGTTGGAGCCGAACGCCGCGTACCTCCGCAGCAGTTCGAGGGCGTCCTGCCTGCCGTACGAGGCGAGGTGCCCGAGGACGGCCAGGGCGAGGCCGGTGCGCGAGTCGTCCGTGTTCAGGACGTCCTCGGCGGCGAAGAGGTGCCGCTCGATCTCACCGAGCCCGCCGTGCAGGTCGAGGTAGAGCCGGGCGTAGTACAGCGAGCGGTTCTCCACCTGCCAGTCGTGGCGGGGGTCGCTGAGCACGCACTGGTCGAGGGCGGCGAGCGCCTCGGAGCGTGGGGCGGTGAGCGCGTGCAGCGTGCCGTCGCCGCGGCCCCTCTGCAGCAGGCCGAGCAGCGTACCGCTGGGCGCTATGACCGGATCGAACATGGGAAACAGCCTCACATCAAGCGTCGACGCAACCGGGAATCACGCATTACCTGGCCGTGCGCCAACACGTCGGGCCGCCCGCCGTCTCTTGCTTGTCGAAGACCATCTTCCTCTGCCTCTCGTCCATGGCCCAGGGGTCCCGGACGGGAGGTCCGGGGGCGGGCCGCTCACGGTCCACGCGGCGCGGCACCAACCGCCCCGCCGTCGCGTCCGTGAATCACGTCGTCATGATGACCCGGCGGTCAGGTCCGCCGCGACCACATTTCCAGCGCCCCCGTTATTGCTGGTCAGCTACCCCGTTCAGGCAGCCCCGAACAGCTTGAGCAGCTCCGCCTTTTCGAACATGCGGGCGGTGTCGATCGCCGAGGGCGTCCCCGCGGCCGGATCCGCGCCGCCCTCCAGGAGGGCTCGGATCACCGCGTCCGCGCCCTTGAAGACCGCGCCGGCGAGCGGCGTCTGGCCCCGGTCGTTGGCGCGGTTGGTGTCCGCGCCGCGCTCCACCAGGGAGCGGACCGCGTCGGCGTGCCCGTGGTAGGCCGCAAGCATCACCAGCGAGTCCCCGCTGTCGTTGGTGAGGTTCGCGGGGACGCCCGCGTCGACGTAGGCGGCGAGCGCGGCGGCATCGCCCTGACGTGCCAGATCGAAGATCTTGGTCGCCAGCTCCACGACCTCGGGGTCGGGGGCTTCGCTCATGGGGGCGTCCGCCTTTCTGGGTGTGCCGCCGGTGCAGCCGTACGAGTGAATCGACAGGGTACTGCCCTCGCGGGCACATGACGCGGCCCGCCCGCGGCAAAGATCACGCCTGGGGCGCGACCGGAGCGGCAGGCCGGCCGGGCCCGCTCCCGCACAGCCGCCCGGACTCCGCCATTCAGGTGAAATGGCTGCTAATTAACCCTTTTGCACCTTTTGTCGTATGGATACATGCTGTGAACCTGGAAGAACTCATGGTGACTGTCCCCACCAACCAGGAGAACCGTCATGATTCTTTCCATTTCGGGTGTCGTGCTGCTCGGCATCATCGTCTTCCTCTTCTTCCGCAAGGACGGGCTCAAGGGGTCCCACGCGATGGTCTGCGCGCTCTTCGGCTTCTTCCTCGCGGGCACCGCCATCGCCCCGAGCATCAAGGCCGGCAGCGCGAGCCTGGCGAGCCTCCTCGGCGGGATCAAGTTCTGACGCTTTCGCCTCTCGTACGCACCTCCAGGAGACAGACGTGGCCAGGCGCCCCCTCCCCCGCATTCTGAGCAACGGCACCGCATCCATCGCAAGGAGCCGGGAGCTCGCCCGGTCCGCGGCCGACAGCGCCACCGACGTCCTCCACCCGCTGATCACGATCACGCGCGGGCTGCGCCGGCTGGCGGCCGCCGGCCGGCGCAGATGGACCGAGACCCCCAAGGACAAGCGCAGTCCCCTGCTGTTCCTGGTGGCCTCCGTGGTCCTGGTCGTGGCGCTCGTCCCCTTCGGACCGCTGCTCGCCGCCATCTGCCTGATGGCGGCCGCCGCGTGGACGGGCCGCGAGCGCACCGCTCCGGAGCCGGAGGGCCCGGACGACGCGCAGACACAGCGGCTGCAGTCCCTCTACGAAGCGCTCGTCCCGTACTTCTCGGTCCCCGAGGACCCCGCCCCGCTCTTCGCGCACGGCGGCGAATGGGACAAGGCCTTCACCGAGTACGACTTCGACGACACCGGGCGGATCTCCCGGCTCGTGGTGCGCTACCCCGCATACTTCACGGACGGCGAGGCCGAGTCCCGCGCGCGGATCGAGCAGTTGCTGCACGCCAAGTCGGGGCGCGGCCGCGAGTACCACTTCGCATGGGACGAGGAGGGCAACCAGCTGACCGTCTCGGTGCTCTCCCCGCTGCCCACCGACATCGCCGCCCAGCGCTTCGTCACCGCCCCCGGAGAGGCCGTGCTCGGCTTCACCGACGAGACCGGCGTCCAGCGCACCCTGCCGGTGACCGACGGCGAGGAGCACCGCGACGTGCCCCCCGTCGTGTGGCGCACCGGTTTCCGCTCCACCGAGCCGCACCTGCTCATCGCCGGGCAGCCGGGCAGCGGCACGACGACGCTGCTGCGCTCCATCGCCCTGCAGGCCCTGCAGTACGGCGACGTCCTCATCGTCGAGGGCAGCGGCACCGGCGACTACGCCTGCCTGACAGGGCGCGGCGGCGTCCTCGCCGTCGAGTGCGGGCTCACCGGCGCCCTCGCCAGCCTCGAATGGGCCGCCCATGAGACCGAGCGCCGCCTCATCTCGGCGAACCGCGCACGCCAGGCGGGCCACCCGCCGCCCGAGGACACCAAGCGCCCCCTGTGGATCCTCCTCGACCGCCCGAGCATCCTCGGCCACCTCGCCGCGGCCGACGGGCGCAGGGACCCCCAGTCGCTCCTTCAGGTGCCGTTGCGGCACGGCAGGGCGGCCAACGTGACGGTCGTGGTGGCCGATCAGCTGGACACCCTGGACGCGCTCAGCGAAGCCGTGCACCAGCACACACGCGCGCGCGTGCTGCTCGGGCCCGCCACCGTCGACCAGCTGGAGGAGGTTCTCGGGGCGCCGCCCCACACGACGCCCACGTCGGACGTGCCGCCCGGCCGTGGCTACGCCCGGCTCGGCAGGGGGCCCGTGCACCGCCTCCAGGTGCCCGCGACGCCCGACCCCTACGACGACGCGACCAGCGAGGCACACCGCCGTGCGGTCATGGAGCTGCTCCCTGAGCCGATCGCCGAGCCGGACCCGGCGGACACCACCGCGACGGAGCCGCTCCCCGAGGCGGCGGAAGCGACGGAGACGGCCCCACAGACGCCGGAGACGGTCCCGGTCCCCGCACCCGTGGAAGCCGCTCCGGAGGCCGCGGGGGCGCGCCCGGTACCCGCGGAGAGCTGACCCGCCCGGCGGGCGTCAGGCGACGAAGGGGTGGGCGGCCTGCGCACCCGCGCCGGCGCCCGTCTCCACGAGCCGGGCCGCCGCGGCCAGCCGCACCGCCGCCTCCTCGGCCACCGCTCCCCCGACGGTGAAGGGCAGCCGCACATACCCCTCGAAGGCTCCGTCCACTCCGAAGCGCGGCCCCGACGGGACCCGTACGCCCACCCGCTCACCCACTTCGGCGAGCCGGGACCCCGAAAGGCCTCCGGTGCGCACCCACAGCGTCAGACCGCCCCGCGGCACGTCGAACTCCCAGTCGGGCAACTCGCGGCGGACGGCGGCGACCAGCGCGTCGCGGTTCTCCCTGGCCTGCTCCCTGCGCACGTCCACGGCGGCCTGCCAGCCCCCGGTGTTGAGGAGCCAGTTCACGGCGAGCTGCTCGAGGACGGGGGTGCCGAGGTCGGCGTAGGCGCGCGCCGCCACGAGGCTGCGGATCACGTCGGGGGCGGCCCGCACCCAGCCGATCCGCATGCCCGCCCAGAAGGCCTTGCTCGCCGAGCCGACGGTGACGACGGTCGAGCCCGCGGGGTCGAACCCGCAGACGGGCCGCGGCATGGCGAGGTCGGCGTCGAGTCCGAGTTCGCTCATCGTCTCGTCGACGACGAGGACCGTGCCCGCGGACCGGGCCGCCTCGACGAGCTGCCTGCGCTGGTCCTCGTCGGCGAGCGCGCCCGTCGGGTTGTGGAAGTCCGCGACGACGTACGCGAGCCGGGGCGCCGCGTCGCGCAGCACCTGGCGCCAGCGGTCCATGTCCCAGCCCCGCAGCCCCTCCGCCATGGCGACGGGGACGAGACGGGCGCCCGCCTCGCGCATCAGCTGCAGGATGTTGGCGTACGAGGGGGACTCCACGGCGATGCGTTCGCCGCGGCCCGCGAAGAGGTGACAGATGGCGTCGATGGCACCCATCGCGCCGGTGGTCACCATGATCTGTTCGGGCATGGTGGGGATCCCGCGCGCGGTGTAGCGCTCGGCGAGCATCTCGCGCAGCGCGGGCAGCCCCGCCGGGTAGTCGCCGTGCGTGTGGGCGTACGGCGGCAGCGCTTCGAGGGCGCCCTGGACGGAGCGGGTGAGCCAGGGCTCGGGCGCGGGCAGCGCGGCGCAGCCCAGGTCGATCATGGAGCCGAGCGCCTCGGGCGGCAGCGGTTCGAGCCCGCGCGCGGGGAGGGGGTTTCCGGCCGGGACGGCCGTCCAGCTGCCCGCACCCCTGCGGGACTCCAGGAAGCCCTCGGTGCGCAGCGCCTCGTAGGCGGCGGCCACGGTGGTACGGCTGACGGCGAGCGCGAGGGCGAGTTCGCGCTCGGCGGGCAGGCGCGCGGCGACCGGTACGCGGCCTTCGAGCACGAGGAGCCGGATGCCGTCGGCCAGGGCGCGGTAGGCGGGCGGGCGGCGGGTGCCGGTGCCCGCCGGGCGGTCCTGCTGGGAGGCCAGGAGACGGGCGAGCTGCGTCGAACCCATCGCTGAAGTCCACTGAGCCATGATTTCCAGTCCACCTTCCTCGAATTGGCCATGGTTGGCCGCACCGTACAAGCCACAGAGTGACACGCACCAGGCCACTATCACTACAGCGGGGGGCATCACATGTCCGGGACGACACCGACGGCGGCACGGCGGCACCTGCCGCGAAGGCTGCTCCAGCTGTACGCGGGCCTCACCCTGTACGGCGTGAGCTCCGCGCTCCTCGTGGTGTCGGGTCTCGGCCTGGAGCCGTGGAACGTGCTGCACCAAGGGCTCGCGGAGCTCAGCGGCCTCTCGATCGGCGTCGTCTCCATCATCGTGGGCGCCGCCGTGCTGCTGCTGTGGATCCCGCTCAGGCAGCGTCCTGGACTCGGCACGGTCTCGAACGTCTTCGTCGTCGGTCTGGCGATGGACGCCGCGCTCTCGCTGCTCCCCGACGCGCACGGCCCGCTCACGCGTGGCCTCCTCATGGTGTCCGGGATCCTCCTGAACGGCGCGGCTACAGGCCTCTACATCGCGGCCGCGTTCGGCCCCGGCCCCCGCGACGGCCTGATGACGGGCCTGCACGGGCGCACCGGACGCTCCATCCGGCTGATGCGGACGCTCGTCGAGGTGGCGGTCGTCGCCACCGGTTTCGCGCTGGGCGGCACCGTGGGCGTCGGCACGGTCGTCTACGCCCTCGCCATCGGTCCGCTGGCCCAGTTCTTCCTGCGGCTCTTCGCCGTCCCCGCGCCCGCCACCGTGCAGACCGTGACCAGCGACGGCCCCTCGGAGCAGGCGATACTGCGGCGGTGACCACGCACGTACGCCACCCCTACCTCGATCATCCGGGGCCGCTCGCGCTCGCCCACCGCGGTGGCGCGGCGGACGGTCTGGAGAACACCGCGGCGGCCTTCCGACGCGCCGTCGACCTCGGCTACCGCTACATCGAGACCGATGTGCACGCCACGGCCGACGGCCGGCTCGTCGCCTTCCACGACACGACGCTGGACCGGGTGACGGACGCGGCGGGGCGCATCATCGACCTCCCCTGGCGGGAGGTGCGCCGGGCGCGCGTGGCGGGCAGCGAGCCGGTGCCCCTCTTCGAAGAGCTTCTGGAGGCGTTCCCCGAGGTGCGCTGGAACGTGGACGTCAAGGCGGAGTCCGCGCTCCTGCCGCTGCTCGAGCTGATGCGCCGCACCTCCTGCTGGGACCGCGTCTGCGTCGGGTCGTTCTCGGAGGCACGCGTGGCCAGGGCCCAGCGCCTGGCGGGCCCGCGCCTGGCCACCTCGCTCGGCACCCGGGGCGTGGCGGCGCTGCGCCTGCAGTCCTACGGCGTGCCCGCCGCCCTGCGCCGCTCCGCGGTCTGCGCCCAGGTGCCCGAGACGCACGGCGGGATCCGGGTGGTCGACCACCGCTTCGTAAAGGCAGCCCACGCGCGCGGGCTGCAGGTCCACGTGTGGACCGTCAACGACGCCGAGCGGATGACCGCCCTGCTCGACCTGGGCGTGGATGGCATAGTTTCCGATCACATCGAGACGCTGCGCGGGGTGCTCAAGGACCGGGGGACCTGGGTCTGACCGCCCGACGGCAGCGTCGCACCACGGGGAACAGCGAGGTCACGGGTGGGCACCGACACCGTGAAGGCACCGGCGCGCGACGCCGGAGCCGCAGCCGCGGCACGACGGCACGAACAGCGGGGCTGGTACTTCTACGACTGGGCATGCTCGGTCTATTCGACGAGCGTCCTGACTGTGTTCCTCGGGCCCTATCTGACGGAGATCGCCAAGGCCGCCGCGGATCCGGCGGGTTACGTCCATCCGCTGGGCATCCCGGTGCGGGCAGGCTCCTTCTTCGCGTACACGGTGTCCGCGTCCGTGCTCGTGTCGGTGTTCGTGATGCCGCCGGCGGCCGCGGCCGCCGACCGCACCGGGCGCAAGAAGCCGCTCCTCGCCGTGGCCGCGTACCTGGGGGCGGCCGCCACTGCGGGCATGTTCTTCCTGGACGGCGACCGCTACCTGCTCGGCGGCTTCCTGCTGATCGTCGCCAATGCCTCGCTCGCCGTCTCGATGGTGCTCTACAACGCCTATCTGCCGCAGATCGCCCCTCCCGAGGAGCGCGACGCGGTCTCCTCGCGCGGCTGGGCCTTCGGCTACGCGTCGGGGGCGCTCGTCCTGGTGGCGAACCTCGTGCTGTTCCTGGGCCATGAGAGCTTCGGCGTCTCGGAGTCGGCCGCGGTGCGGATCTGCCTGGCGTCGGCGGGCGTGTGGTGGGGCGCCTTCACCCTCGTACCCCTGAAGCGGCTGCGGGACCGCGAGAGTCCGGCGGGCGCGGGCGGTACGGCTGCGCGCGGGGGCCTCGACCAGCTGCGGGAGACGGTGCGGGACATGCGCCGCCACCCCCACACCCTGGCGTTCCTGCTGGCGTACCTCGTCTACAACGACGGCGTGCAGACGGTGATCTCGCAGGCTTCCGTCTACGGGTCGCAGGAGCTCGGCCTCGACCAGTCCACGCTGATCGTCGCGGTGCTGCTCGTCCAGCTGCTCGCGGTCGCCGGTGCGCTCGGCATGGGACGGCTCGCCCGTACGTACGGCGCGAAGCGCACCATTCTCGGCTCGCTCGCCGCCTGGACGGCCACGATCGGCGCCGGCTACTTCCTGCCCGCCGGCGCGCCCGGGTGGTTCTTCGTCCTGGCCGCGGGGATCGGCCTGGTCCTCGGCGGCACGCAGGCGCTGTCCCGCTCGCTCTTCTCGCACCTGGTGCCGCGCGGGAAGGAGGCCGAGTACTTCTCCGCGTACGAGATCAGCGACCGGGGGATGGCCTGGCTCGGACCGTTGATCTTCGGCCTCACCTATCAGCTCACGGGGAGCTACCGGGACGCGATCGTCTCACTCGTGGCGTTCTTTTTGCTCGGTTTCGTCCTGCTCTCACGGGTACCCGTGCGGCGTGCGGTACGCGACGCGGGCAATCCCGTGCCGCCCCGGATTTAGCAACTGGAGCCAAAGGCCGGTAGTGTACGCGTTTGGCCTGCCAGGCGGACCGTTACTGCGAGCTGACAATTCAGAAACGCTGGGTGACATCTGCTGCCAGATGTGACAAACCGGGCACTGGTGGGTACAACAAGGGGCGGCATACGACGGCGACGCATGACCCTGAACGGGAATCTTTACCGCCGACCGGACGTTGACCGGATGACGACGACAGCGACACCTGTCCTGTGGGCGACAAGCCCGGGAGGCACGATTCATGAGTGAGCGAGCTCTTCGCGGCACGCGTCTCGTGGTGACAAGCTACGAGACCGACCGCGGCATCGACCTGGCTCCGCGCCAGGCCGTGGAGTACGCATGCCAGAACGGACATCGTTTCGAGATGCCGTTCTCGGTTGAGGCGGAGATCCCGCCGGAGTGGGAGTGCAAGGTCTGCGGGGCCCAGGCACTCCTCGTAGACGGCGACGGACCTGAGGAGAAGAAGGGCAAGCCGGCGCGTACGCACTGGGACATGCTCATGGAGCGCCGTACCCGAGAGGAACTCGAAGAGGTCCTGGAGGAGCGCCTCGCGGTCCTCCGGTCGGGCGCCATGAACATCGCGGTGCACCCGCGGGACAGCCGGAAGTCCGCCTGACGGCGGCCTTCCGCGCCTACCGCGCGCCGTAGTACAGCACAGAGGGACGGGGCCACTGCTCAGCAGTGGCCCCGTCCCTTTGCTGTCCGCTCCCGGTTCTCTCCGCCCCCCGAAGTCAGCGCGGCAGCTGCGGATCGTCCGGGTGCGCGCCCCGTGTCCGCGGCTCGTCGTCCCTGATGACCTCACCCTGGACGATGTTGCCGTCGGGGCGGTGCATGCGCGCCTGCTGGAAGGCGTCCCCGAGGCCGCCTGGCGTCGCCTCGCGCACCTTGCGCTCGAAGGTCCGCTCCGCATACCGCCCCAGCGCCTTCTGGACCGGCGGGATCAGCAGGACGAGCCCCAGGGCGTCCGAGATGAGCCCCGGCAGGATGATCAACAGGCCGCCCAGCATCGTCAGGGCGCCGCCGCCCCCGCTCTCCGCGGCGGGCGTCTCACCCCTCTGCTGCCGTTGCACCGCCTCGCTGAGCTTGCGGAACGCCCGGCGCCCCGCACGCTTGATCACCGCGGAGCCGAGCACGAGGCCGCCCACCAGGAGCAGGAAGACCACGAGCCCGTTCGTGGCGCCCGCCACGACGGTGAGCAGCCAAATCTCCAGGACCAGCCACGCAGCGATACCGAGCGGCAGGAACCTGAGGGGCCCGGAGCGCCGGGGCCGGGCGGGTCGGATGGGAGGCGGTGCGCCAGTCGTCATGCTCCCAGTGTGCCTGGCGGCGCCTCAGGCCGGGAAAAGGGGATGATCAAGAAGACCGGTCCCCGCCGGTACCGGCCGCCCGGCCGGGGCAGGACACCGGCTTCAGGGCTGCTTGCGGCCCATGACCTTGCCGACGCGCTCCCCCACGCCCCAGGCGGTGACCCGCCACAGCGCCTCGACCACGATGTTCTGGCTCATCTTGCTGTCCCCGAGCTCACGCTCGACGAAAGTGATGGGCACCTCGACGACGTGGTAGCCCGCCTTGACGGCGCGGCGCGCGAGATCGACCTGGAAGCAGTAGCCCTGCGACTCGACCTCGCCGAGGCCGAGCCCTTCGAGGGTCTCGCGGCGGAAGGCGCGGTAGCCGCCCGTCACGTCGCGGATGGGCACGTCGAGCAGCAGACGCGAGTACGTGCTGCCGCCGCGCGAGATGAACTCGCGGTGCTTGGGCCAGTTGACGACCCGGCCGCCCGGCACCCAGCGCGAGCCGAGCACGAGGTCGGCGCCCTTCAGCGCGGTGAGCAGGCGGGGCAGCTCCTCCGGCTGGTGGGAGCCGTCGGCGTCCATCTCGACGAGCACGCCGTAGTCGTTGTCCAGGCCCCAGCGGAAGCCCGCGAGGTAGGCGGCGCCGAGCCCTTCCTTGCCCTTGCGGTGCAGCACGTGGATCCGGTCGTCGTCGGCCGCGAGCTCATCGGCGATCTTGCCGGTGCCGTCGGGGCTGTTGTCGTCGGCGACCAGGATGTGCGCGTCCGGTACGGCGGCGCGCACCCGGCCGACGATGGACTGGATGTTCTCCGCCTCGTTGTAGGTCGGAATGATCACCAAGGCCGTGCCGAGCGAGCCGAACTGCCTCCCCTGGTCCCCTGCTTCGGAGACCCGACCGCCGTCGTTCACTACTGCCCCTTCGTTCGTACGCAGAGGACCACCATAGTGGCCCCGGCCAGGGGCGCAGCGACGGCACGGAGGTCGGGGGCGCGTGCGCCCGCCGGGCGCACGGGACAAGAGCCGCCGAGAGAGGCGGGAAGTACTGCGGATCGGGGCCCGGCGCCCTTCGGGCCGGCCTGGGACCCGCTGGCTGCGGATCGACCGAAAGCCGTTGTCTACTGAGCGTCCGGGCCCCACCCGGGTCACACCTGCCGACCGGCTGATACGTTCCCTCGCCTCCGCGTCGCGGGCGCTGGACCTGGCTCCCAGTGGTGGTGCGCCGGTGCGGCACACCACCCGTGACCCAGCGGCGTTCGACACTTGCGTGAAGGTTCGCCGGTCGGACGTCCTGTGGTGGACCCGGCCGAACCTACCGGCCCACGGCTGCTCTCTGTCAATACCCCGCTGATCTGCGGCGACTTCGAAGACCGCCAGGTCAGCGCCGAGGATTCCCAGGTCGTGCGACGGCGTGGCGGGGCGCGATCGGCGGCGCGCACCGCCGGTACATCACTCGTCCGGCCGCACGAACACCGGCTGACCGCCCACCACCGTGCGCAGGCAGACGGGGAGTTCGGCCCCCGGCGACAGGTCGGGCAGGCCGGGCGTGCCGGAGCGGGGGTCGGTCGACCAGCGGGCCACGCGGTCGTCGGGGGCCTGCACCACGAGGTCGTCGGCGCGCCACACGGCGTAGTCCGCGGGCGCGCCCGGCACCAGGACGCCCGCGTCGTCGCGGCCGGCGGCCCGCCAGCCGCCCCGGGTGTGGGCGGTGAACGCGGCGCGCACCGAGACGCGGTGCTCGGGCGTCCGGTGGAAGGCGGCGGCGCGGACGGTGCCCCACGGGTCCAGTGGGGTGACGGGGCTGTCGGAGCCGAAGGCGAGGGGCACGCCGACGCGCAGGAGGGCCGCGAACGGGTTGAGGGTGCGGGCCCGCTCCGCGCCCAGGCGCTGGACATACATGCCGTCCTCGCCGCCCCAGAGCGCGTCGAAGGCGGGCTGCACGGACGCGGTGAGGCCGAACTCGGCGAAGGCGGCGATCGTCTCGGGCGTGAGCATCTCGGCGTGCTCGACACGGTGGCGGGCGGCGCGGACACGGGCCGGGCCGACCTTCTCCGCGGCTGCGCGGATGCCGTCGACCACCGAGGCCACGGCGGCGTCCCCGATGGCGTGGAAGCCCGCCTGGAGGCCCATCTCGGTGCACGCCACGACGTGGGCGGCGACGGCCGCGGCGTCCAGGTAGGCGGTGCCCGTGCCGGCGCCGTGTGCGTCCGCGTACGGCTCGTGCAGGCAGGCGGTGTGCGAGCCGAGGGCGCCGTCGACGAAGAGGTCGCCCGCCGCGCCCGCCGCGCCCAGTTCGCGGGCCCGCCGGACGTCCTGGTCGGCCCAGTAGCCGACGACGCGCGGGCCCGGTTCCTCGGCGGCGAGCCGCAGCAGCCCGGTGAAGTCGTCCTCGTCGGAGATCTCGGGGCCCGCGCACTCGTGCACGGAGCCGATGCCGAGCGAGGCGGCGTGCGCGAGCGCGGCGCGCTGGGCCTGTGTGCGCTGCCGCGGGGTGACGGCGGCGAGGGCCGCGGCGCGCACCCCGTGGTGGGCGTCGCCGGTCAGCGGGGCGTCCGGGCGGTAGCCGGTCCGGTCGGTGACGCCGGGCACGAGGTCGAGCAGTGCGGTGGTGACCACCGCGGAGTGGACGTCGATGCGCGAGAGGTACAGGGGACGGCCGCCGGTCGCCTCGTCGAGTTCCGCGCGCGTGGGCGGCCGTCCGCCGGGCCAGCGCGCGGCGTCCCAGCCGTGGCCCAGGAGGACGGTGTCCTGCGGGTGTGCGGCGGCGTGTTCGCGCACGAGAACGAGTGCGTCGGCCAGCGAGCGGGCGCCCGTCAGGTCGAGGCCCGTCAGCGCGAGTCCGGTGGCGGTGGTGTGCACGTGGGCGTCCGTGAACGCCGGGGTGACCAGGGCCCCCGCCAGATCGACCACCTCGTCGACCCCGTCGGCGAAGGCGTCCGCCGCGCCCTCGGAGCCGACCCAGGCGACATGGCCGCGCTCGACGACCATCGCGGTCGCGAACGGGTCGGCGGGGCTGTGGACGTCGCCGCCGCGCAGCAGCACGGTGCGGTGGTGGGAGGGATGCTGGGGATCCGGGAGGTCGTTCCCGGGGGCGGTGCTCTGGCTCATGGGGACCAGTCTCGCCCCTGCGGGCGGGCGGCCGGCGCGCGGGTCACACCTGGGGCGGGCGCGCCTCGTACGGGGTGGAGAGGACGACCGTCGTGCGGGTGGAGACACCGGCGAGCGCCCGCAGGCGGCTGAGCAGGTGCTCCAGCTCCAGCGGGGTGGCGACGCGGACCTTGAGGATGTAGTTCTCGTCGCCGGCGACGCTGTGGCACGCCTCGATCTCCGGGACGCCCGCGAGCCGTTCGGCGATGTCGTCGGGGGCGCTCGGGTCGAACGGCTTCACCGAGATGAACGCGGTGAGCGGCAGCCCGACCGCCTCGGGGTCGACGACCGCGGCGTAACCGCGGATGACGCCCCGCTGCTCCAGGCGGCGCACGCGCTGGTGCACGGCCGACGTGGACAGGCCCGTGGCCTTGCCCAGGTCGGTGTAGCTCATCCGCCCGTCCTTGACGAGCAGCTGCACGATCTGTCGGTCCAGCTCCTCCATGCGCCGAACCTACAGGGCTCTTGATCCCCTCGGATACCTGAGCGGCTGAACGCGGCGCACATCGGTGAAGTCCGCGCCAGCGCGGGCCTCGGTGCGAGCGGCCCACTCGCCTCCCCGCGACCTGGCAACTCCACGCGGCATGTGACGAATGCCACAGCCCTGTGACCGTGTCCGCGAAGATGCAACGATTACCTCTACGACGGGACGGGAAGTGCTTGCTGTGGTCGAGGCCGCAGCGCCTTGTCGGCCCACCCGAGGGGGAGATTTCCATGCAGAATTTGAAGCGCCCCGGCCGGTCTGCCCGCGCCAAGCAGCAGCCGGCCGTCGAGCCCGAGCCGGAGGGCGTCGAACCGGCCGACGACTTCCTCGACTCCTACGACACCTTTGAGATGTACCGGGTGCACTGCCCCGACTGCGGGCAGCCCATCGCGCTCCTCGCGGACGAGGACGTGCTGCCCGAGCACGCGCTGTGCCCCACTCCGTGGAACCCGTTCGGCCTGACGGTCTGCGCCGGCACCGGCCGCGCGGCCACCGACGCGGCGCCGGCGGACGAGTCGATGGAGGTTCAGGAGCAGGACACCGCCCTGCTGTTGACGCTCCCTCAGGGGCTCGACTGGCGGACCCAGCCCTTCTCGCACGTGGACGGGCCGGGCTCGCGCCCGATCCGGGTGCCGCGACAGGACCGGCCCGCCGCCTGATTCACCAGTAGCTGCCCTGCACCATGGCGGCGAGGCTGCCGTGGTGCAGGATCAGCCTGTCCGCGACTTCCGCGCTCCCGGGCACCGCGGCCTCGCCGAAGTGCACTTGGCGGTAGGCGATGCGCAGCATGACGATCGCGTGCCGCAGCGCCGCGTACAGCGTGTAGAAGTCCATGTCGCGCGGCGTGTGCCCGGTGAAGCGGGCGTACGCCTCCTCGACGCGGTCCCTGCACAGGAACTCGGGCAGCCCCGGCTGGCCGAAACTCACCGTCAAGTCCTGGAAGAAGCGGTGCAGGTAGACGAGCCAGCCGAGGTCGACCTCCCGCGGCGCGAGTGCGGCCATCTCCCAGTCGAGGACGGCGACGGGCTCGAAGCCGTCGTAGATGATGTTCCCGATGCGCGCGTCACCCCAGTTGAGGACGGTCTCGCCGACGGTCCGCGGCCATATGTCCGCCAGCCGGTCGAAGGCACTCTCGATCACGGGTGAGCGCGGCAGACCTGCCACCACCCATTCGTAGTACGCGCGTTGGGCCGCGACATGCCGTCGCAGGCCGTCGCCCTCGCCCGGCAGCGCGAGGAAATGCGCGGCACTGGGCGGCACTTGGTCGTGCAGGCGGGCGACGACGCGGACCGATTCCTCTTCGAGGCGGGCGCGTTCGGCGTCGGTCGCCTCGTACAGCCAGTTGCCCTCGTACGTGTAGGGCATGACGTCCGGCGGGACGCGGCCGTCGACCCGCTCCATGACGAAGAAGGGGGCACCGAGCGGGCCGGGGTCCTCTTCCAGCCACATCACGCGCGGCACCGGCACGTCGGTATGCTCGGCGACGAGCCGCATCGTGCGGTACTGGCGCGGCATGTCGTAGACGGGGAAGACCGTGTACGCCGCCGGGTCGGCCGCCACCCGCAACGCACAGTGCCTGAACGGCGGTTCGGGGTGCTCGACGGTGAAGAGCAGTGTCTCGCTGGACATGCCGTTGGACTCGGGCACGCTGACGTCGACGGCCTCGGCGCCGGGCAGCCGGGCGCCGAGCCAGGCGGTGAGGCGGCGGGCGAGGTCTGCCGGTTCTCGGGTGGTGGTGCGGGGGCGGGGTGCCGTTGCCACGTGCGTCCTCCTTCCTGCAGGACGTGCCTCAGGGCGCCACGGAGTCGAAGCCCGTGAAGCCGCTCGGGTCGTGGCGGCCGAAGCTGCCGTGCTCGAAGATGCCGTATCCGGTACGCCCGTTGAGGGTGAAGCGCGCGGCGTGGTCGATGACTCCGTACGCGGCGAGCGGGTGGGCCGCGGGGTCCGACAGGTCGTAGGCGCGGCGGTCGGTCCAGTCGCGGCCGCGCCAGGTGCCGTGCTGCCAGTCGTCGGCGGGCGGATAGCCTGCGCCGACGGCCAGGGGCAGCGAGCCCAGGACCGTCACGCCGAGTTCCAGGGGCTTGCGGCCCTCGGGATCGGTGAGGTGGATGACGGCGCTCTCGGGGTGGCGGGTGCCGGAACGGTAGGCGATGTCGGCCTGGGGCCAGCCGAGTTGGCGGTCGCGCAGGCCGGGGCGGACGAGGGTGGCGTCGTTGAGGGTGCGGTAGCCGTCCGCGTCCTCCTGCGCGATGACCATGAGGAAGCGGTCGTCGAAGCGCACCGGGCACCAGATCCAGTGGAAGCCCTCGGTGGCGAACTCCTCCTCCAGGAGGCCGCGTTCCTCGCCGGGAATGGGCCGCACGCCCCAGCTGCGGTCACGGGTCGCGGTCCACTCCCCCGCCGTCACGGCCGTCTCTTCGCCCCCCGCCCGGATCACCCCCGAGGGCCGCCCCGCCTGCACGAAGCGGCGCCCTTCGAGGGTGAGCCGGTCGCCGCGGCGCTGGATGTGGTGCGGCTCCCACAGGGCGGGGAAGTCGGCGGTCCAGGTGAGGTCGCAGGAGAGGGACGCGGGGTCCTCGGGGTCGGCGGCGCACTCCAGGCGGATGCGGCGCAGCGGCTCCTCGACGGTGATGCGCAGCGGGCCGACACGGAGGTTCATCCGGTCCTCGCCGAGCGCGTCGCTCGCGCGTACGGCGTGGAGGGTGTTCCCGGTACGCAGCGTGGCGTACGCGTCGATGACACCGGTGTTCGGATAGACGCCGAGGCCGAGGATGAGCAGGGCGCGGCCCTGATGGTCGAAGAGGTGGAAGATGCATCGGTCGTAGGCGTTGCGGTCGCCTGTCGCGACGTGCTTCATCGACAGGGGAACCTGGTGCACGGGGTATTCGTCGAGCGGGACCGGACGGTCGTCTGCCACGTCAGACCTCCCTGGTAGCACGGCAGTTCAGGGCGGCGGGAGCGGTGCGGACCGCCGACGCGGAGTTGACGGTACGTCAGTTCGCGGAACGGAGCCAGAGAGGCGGCAGGCCGTTCGCGGATCGCGCGGCGCGTCCCGCGCCGGGCGCGCGGCATGCCGTACGTGCGCCTCCCGCACCGCCACCGCGCCGCCCGGGCAGCCCATGCACAGACGCTCGATTCCCCGGGGCGGTGACTTCCGCCCGGCACCGGGCGTTGGCCGTGTATGACCCCCACGGACATGGGCACGGACACGGGCATCGACACGGGCCCGGCGCACCTCCCCAACGGCCGCCGGCGGCGCACTCTGGTGGCGTTGCCCGCCTCCGCAGAATCGGTTCCCCGGCGGTCGCAGGACCCGTCGGCGCACCAGGCGCAGTACCCGCCGCAGCACCAGGCACCACAGCAGTCGGCGCACCAGTCGGCGCGTCCGCCCCAGCCGCACCAGCACGTGTACCAGCAGCCGAACCCGAACCCGTACATGTACCAGCACCCGAGCCGGCCCCACCAGCAGGCATATCAGCAGCCGTACCAGCAGATGCAGCCGCAGCCACAGGCTCAGCAGGCTCAGGCTCAGGATCCGCCGATCTACGGCGCGCTGATCCGCCACTGGGCCGACCGCGGCCGGACGCTGCCGGGGCGCCACGACCCCGAGTGGGCGCGGCTCGTGGCTTCGCCGGTGCGCCTCGGCCAGTTCAGCGCCGCGAGTCGGGACCCGCGAGGTGACGCGCGATGACCATGCGCTGGATCTGATTGGTGCCCTCGACGATCTGCAGCACCTTGGCCTCGCGCATGAGGCGCTCCACGGGGAAGTCCGCGGTGTAGCCGTACCCCCCGAGGACCTGCACGGCGTCCGTGGTCACCTTCATCGCGGCGTCCGTGCACAGCAGCTTGGCCATGGCCGCCTGCTTGGCGAACGGCCGTCCCGCGTCGCGGAGCCTCGCCGCGGCCAGATAGAGCGCCCGGCCCGCCTCGATCTGGGTCGCCATGTCCGCGAGCATGAAGCGCAGGCCCTGGAAGTCGGCGATGGGCCGGCCGAACTGCTTGCGCTCGGTGGCGTACGCGACGGCCTCGTCGAGCGCCGCCTGGGCCACGCCGATCGCGCAGGCCGCGATGCCGAGCCGCCCCGAGTCCAGCGCGGAGAGCGCGATGGCGAAGCCCTGCCCCTCGTCGCCGATGCGGCGTGAGTCGGGAACGCGGACGCCGTCGAAGTGGATCTGGGCGGTGGGCGAGCCCTTCATGCCCATCTTCTTCTCGGGCACCGCGGCGCTCAGGCCCTCGGCGTCGCCAGGGACCAGGAAGGCCGTGACGCCGCGCGGGCCGTCGACGCCGGTCCTGGCCATGACGGTGTAGAAGTCGGCGATGCCGCCGTGGGTGATCCACGCCTTGGTGCCGGTGACGCCCCAGTCGCCGTCGTCCGCGACGGCCTTCGTGCGCAGCGACGCGGCGTCGGATCCCGCCGCGGGCTCGGACAGGCAGTACGCCCCGAGGAGGCCGCCGCCGAGCATGTCCGGCAGGTGCTCGGCCTGCTGCTCCTTGGTGCCGTAACCGGCGAGCGCGTGGCAGGAGAGGGTGTGGACGCTGACGCCGAGACCGACGGTCAGGCGCGCGGCGGCGAGCTCCTCCAGAACCTGCAGATAGACCTCGTACGGCTGGTCGCCGCCGCCGAACTCCTCCGCGTACGGCAGTCCGAGGAGGCCGGATTCGGAGAGCAGCGTGAAGATCTCGCGGGGGAAGCGCCCGGCGTCCTCTTCCTCGGCCGCCTTCGGGGCGATCTCGCGCTGGGCGATGTCCCGGACCAGCGAGAGCAGATCCCTGGCCTCGTCCGTGGGCAGTTGACGCTCCACCGACGGCGCGATGTGGTCGGGCATGACGCTCTCCTCCCTGTGGGGCTGCGGCGGACGCCCGCGCTGGGTGGGGCGGCGCCGCCGGGAAACGTTGCCCAGCCAGGGTCTCCCTCCGGGTCACGGAAGCAGCTGACCAGCGGCTGTGGCGCGTTGAGTATGCCCGATCGATGGCGGCCAGTCACTAGTTAACGACCGCTTACTCGAAAGACAGCCGAAGATCGCCGTCGGCGGTCCGATTGGTACGAACCATTGACGCACTGGTCTAGTCCTCCTACTGTTCCCCCGAACGACTTAACGCGTTCATGCCAAGCCTTACCAGCAGGTCCACAGCACCACTTCCCCCTCCCTGGTTCCCCCCACAAGGAGACAAGATGCTCAGACCGCACACCCCCCGCGCCTCCCTGCGGGCGCTCCTCGCCACCACCTGTTGCGCCGTTCTCGGCGCCGGTCTGCTGGCCGGCGCGGGCAGCGCCGCCGCCGAGCAGGACAAGGGCGCCCCGGCGAAGGCGACGGCCGATTCGAAGGTCTCCGCCGGCTCCAAGGTCGTCGGCTACTTCACCGAATGGGGCGTCTACGACCGGAATTACCACGTCAAGAACATCGAGACGTCCGGTTCGGCCAACAAGCTCACGCACATCAACTACTCCTTCGGCAACGTCCAGGGCGGCAAGTGCGCGATGGGCGACGCCTACGCGGCGACCGACAAGGCGTACACCGCCGACCAGTCCGTGGACGGCGTCGCCGACACCTGGGACCAGCCCCTGCGCGGCAACTTCAACCAGCTGCGCAAGCTGAAGAAGAAGCACCCCGACCTCAAGGTCCTCTGGTCCTTCGGGGGCTGGACCTGGTCGGGCGGCTTCACCGAGGCGGCGAAGAACCCCGCCGCCTTCGCCCAGTCCTGCTACGACCTGGTCGAGAACTCCAAGTGGGCCGATGTCTTCGACGGCATCGACATCGACTGGGAGTACCCCAACGCCTGCGGCCTGACGTGCGACACGAGCGGGCGCGCGGCGTACAAGAACCTGATGTCCGCGGTCCGTTCGAAATTCGGGAGCAAGAACCTGGTGACCGCGGCGATCCCCGCGGACGCCTCGGACGGCGGCAAGATCGACGCCGCCGACTACGCGGGCGCGGCCCAGTACGTCGACTGGTACAACCCGATGACGTACGACTTCTTCGGCGCCTGGGACGCGAAGGGCCCGACGGCCCCGCACTCGCCGCTCACCTCGTACAGCGGCATCCCCAAGGCGTCCTGGAACTCCGACGCGACGATCAAGAAGCTGAAGGCGCTCGGCATTCCGTCCCAGAAGCTGCTGCTCGGCATCGGCTTCTACGGCCGCGGCTGGACCGGCGTCACGCAGAAGGAGCCGGGCGGCACCGCGACGGGCCCGGCGGCGGGCAAGTACGAGCAGGGCATCGAGGACTACAAGATCCTCAAGACCAAGTGCCCGGCCAACGGCACGGTCGGCGGAACGGCGTACGCGTACTGCGGCAACAACTGGTGGAGCTACGACACCCCGGCGACCATCGCGGGAAAGATGGGCTACAAGAACCAGCAGGGCCTCGGCGGCACCTTCTTCTGGGAGCTGAGCGGGGACACGTCCAACGGTGAGCTGATCAAGGCGATCAACTGACGTCGCGTACACGGTGAACGGGGGGGGCGGGAGCCGGCGGGCTCCCGCCCTTCCGCTTGCGGTCGGGGCGTACTGCCGCTCGGATACGCCCCCTCAGGGGCGCGCCGGCGCCGGATACGAGGGCTCGAAGTCCTCGATGACCCGCATCGTGTCGCCGAGCGTGCGCACCAGGAGTGCGCCGACGCTCTCTCGGGTGAGCCCCCTGCGGCCGATCCAGTCGAGCGTGATGCCCTCCACGCTGCACAGCCAGCCGAGCAGCGCGGTGCGGGCCAGCTGCGGTATGTCCGTGCGGCCGTACGCGCCCTCGGCGATCGCCGCGATCAGCGCCTCGCGCACGCCGTCGCGTATGGCGTGCACCTCGGCGTCGAAGCCGACGCCGCCGCTGATGATCGTGCGGTACGCGGCCTGGTGGTGCTCGGCGTAGCGCAGGTAGCCGTCGATGGTGCGCTGCACCCGCTCCACGGGCGGCAGGTTGTCGTGCCGCCCCGCACGCGCCACCAGTTCGGTCACGGACTCCTCGATGATCGCGAGGTAGTAGCCGCGCTTGGACTTGAAGTAGTAGTAGATCAGCCCTTTGGCGACGCCCGCCTGCTTCGCGATGTCGTCCATCGAGAGGGCGTCGTAGGACGTGTCGGCGAACAGCTTGCGGCCGATGGCGATGAGTTCGGCGCGGCGCGCCACGGAGCGGCCGGTACCGCGCTGTTGACTATTATTCAATTTCGGCCCTAGTCTCCAACTGCCTCGGGAAGTCCGCAGTATGGCAGACCGGCACCACCCGTCGGCCGCCTCCCGAAGGCGCTTCACGCACTCCCCTTACGCACGCTCGACGACGCGAAACGACGTACGGGAGGAAGAACAGTGGGCGCAGCACGCAGCGCGTTACGCGAGGGCAGGACTTCCTGGAAGAAGACGGCCGTGGTGGCCCTGCCCGCGGTCCTGGCCGTCGGCGTGATGGCCTCCGTGATGGCCGAGGGCGCACTCGCCGCGTCCTTCGCGGTCTCGGGCACCAGCTTCCAGGTGTCGTCCGGCAAACTGACCAGTGAAGGGCTGTCCTCCTACGTCCAGACGGACCGGGACGCCGACGGCAAGGGGCACCCCGTGGCACTCCTCGGGATCGGCGACGCGACCCTCACCGACATCTGCCAGGCCGCCGCGGTGAAGACACCGGTCGGGACCGTCGTGTTCAAGCTGACCGCGGGCGGCGACGCCGGCAACGTCACAGCCAGCAACCTCGTCATCGACGGCGAGGACCTGGTCGGCGACGCCCGCTTCGGCACCGCGGAGATCGGCCGGGACGCCTCCACGCTCGACGAGGTGCCCGGGGTCAAGGGTCCGAAGGGCAAGTTCGGGCTGCAGGCCGGGGACATCGAGGTCGCCGGGGTGAAGTCGCACGCCTGGTCGGCGACCGGCGGCAACTTCCGGCTCAAGGGCATGCGGGTGGACGTCAGCCTCGGCGGCAAGAAGTGCTTCTGACCGGCGGCGGCAGGGGCGGGGTCAGACCCTTCCGCGCGGACGGCGGCGGCTGGCTCGACCGCCGCCTCCCGTGGCCCGGCCCGCGCCGGATCATGCGCAGGTGGCGGCGGACCCGGCCGTTCTGGGGCGGCCTGCTGCTGATCCTCGGCGGCGCCGAGCTGATCCTGACCCCGCTCTCGCCGCTGAGCGTGCTCGTCAGCCTGGGGCTCGGCGGGATCGCGGCGCTCGGCATCGGGATCGCGCTGATCGTGGCGGGGCTCTTCCTCTGGCTGCTGCCGCACACCCACCACTACGTGAGCGTCAACGCCCTGATCCTTTCGGTGCTGTCGTTCGCGGCCACCAACCTCGGCGGGTTCCTGGTCGGCATGCTGCTCGGGATCGCGGGAAGCGCCATGGGGTTCGGCTGGACGCCGGTGCCCCAGGACGCCGAGGAGGATCCGGCGCGCCCCAGGGTGCGCGACGGACAGGGCACCCGGACGCTCGGCGTGCTGCTTCCGGTGGCGATCGTCGCCGGGCTCGTGGTGCACGGGAGTCCGGCGCGGGCGGCCCCGGGCGAGCCGGCCGCGGCCGAGGCGGTCGTGGCGACGCGCGTGCCGCCGACCATCACCACGACGCTCTTCGCCCCGCAGGGCTTCATCGTGGCGGGCGTCCGCGAGATCCCCACCGCGGACGGTCCTTTGAAGGTCATGGTGCTGCGGATGAAGGCGGCCTCGCTCACGGACTACGCGCTCACGACGCGCGACGGCGCCGGCGGTGAACTCGCCCTGGGCGCCGACACGTTGGACCTGAGCGGTTCGGTCACGCTCTATCTGACCAAGTTCAAGGGGTGCCTGGAGGGCATCCTCTGCCTCACCTTCACGCCCGACAGGCTGCCGGTGCCGCCCCTGGTGCCGCCGTTCGTCTTCATGACGGACGTGAGCGCCGAGCAGGCCCTGGTCACCTCGGACTCGATCGTGGCGGGCGGGCTCAGTCTCAAGGCCTCGGCGTGAGGGGCTCGGCATGAAGGGCTCGGCATGATCCAGATTCAGGCAGCGCTCTTCTGGGCGTACGCGATCGGCGCGACCTTCGCCCTCTCGGCCGGGCGGCAGCTCCAGGTGTGGGAGCGGATCAACGCGGGCGAGGGGCCGCGCACCCGCAGCCGGGCCGCCAACCCCTACCTGTCGCTCACCGCGCTCTTCGCCGCCGTCCTGCTGGTGCCCACCGGACTCTTCCTGCTCTGGCAGAACCCGTCCTGGGCGACCATGCACGTGGCCGGCGGCCACGAAGACGTGTGGGCGGGGTTCGTGCTGTTCTACGCGGGCGGGATCCCGGTGGCCGCGATCATCGGCTTCCTGATGGCGCAGGCCCTGGTGCTCGTGGGCGCGGGCTACTGGGCGTACCTGAGTTGCGTCGGCGGGTACTTCCTGCTGTTCGGGACGTTGATCCACGGCTGGGACGGCAGCGGGTACGAGCGCTTCCTCTCCCCGGGCGCGCAGGATTTCGCCGACTGGCCGCGGGACAGCGTCGTCAATCACGTACTGGACTTCCTGACGTCCGGGACGTTCCTCGCGCTGCTGCTCTTCGGGGCCGCGGTGATCGGCACCATGCTGGTGACCGAGATCGGCTGGCTCATGGAGGGCTGGGCGCTGCCGGGCGCCGACGAGGAGCGCAAGGTGCCGAGGCTGCTCGGCATCGCCATCGCGGGGGCCGGGATCTACGGGCTGCCGTTCGTGGGCGCGCTCGTCGCGAGCGTCCTCGTGCGGCTCGTCGGCGGCCCGCTCGGCCTGCCGCTGTTCGCCGTGGTGGCGGGCGTGACGCTGCTGCACGGACGCTCACCGGTGCGGTGGCTGTACGGCCTCGTGGGCGTGCCGGGGCGGCACTGGCGGGCGGGCCTCGACGAGCCCGCGCCACCCACGGGCCACGGCGTCGGCGCCGACGGTCAGGAGAGCGACGTCACAGCAGACCGGCCTGGGTGACGAGCATCGCGAGGACCACGACGAGGGTCCAGCCCGCGAGGTGCTCAAGGATCCTCGAGCCGTCCTCCTCGGGGCCGCCGGTGCGGGCCTTCGCGGGGAGGACGGTGGCAGAGGTGGCAGTCATGGTGTTCTCGCTGACTTCGTGCGGCAGGTGACTTCCCCCAGGGCGGTCCCCTCGCGTCCGGGACGCGGGGCGGGACCGCTCTCCACCATGCCAGCCGATCGCGCTTTCGCGGGAGAGACCTTCATCACGCCACAACTACGACGCGGTGGCGCGCGTCTAACCACTCACGACGGGGCGACCTCCCCGCCCGTTCGCCCGCGCACCGCACGACCGAGAGGTTCCCGATGAGCACGAAACGGACGACGCCCCGCCCACGCCGCAGAGGGCGGCTCGTCCTCGCCGCCGCGGTCACCGCGGCGGCCGCCCTCACCGCACCGGTCTCGCAGGCCGCACCGGCCACCACCGAGAAGCCGTCGCCGGGCGCGCCCGGCCTCGGCGACCCGATGTTCCCGCTGGACGGGAACGGCGGGTACCGGGTGGACCACTACTACCTGGACTTCGACTGGCAGGCGCCGAAGACCCCGTTCGAGGCGACGACGACGATCAGGGCACACTCGACGCAGGCGCTCTCCCGCTTCAATCTCGATTTCGGCGGCAACACCCTGCACGCCGTCACCGTGAACGGCTCGGCGGCGGGCGCCGCACGCGAGGGCGACGAGCTGACGGTCACACCCAAGTCCCCCATAGCCAGGGGGAGTTCGTTCACGGTCAAGGTCACCTACACCGCCGACCCGACACAGACACGCCACCGCGACGACGCGATCGAGGACTACGGCTGGATCCCCACGCCCGACGGCACGGTGGTCTACCCGCAGCCGAACGGCGCCCGGCTGATCTTCCCGGCCGACGACCACCCGAGCCGGCGCGCGCCGATCACCTTCCGCATCACGACGCCCGCCGACCGCACGGCCGTCGCCAACGGCAGGCTGGTCTCGCGCGCCGAGCGCCCCGACGGCCGGGTCCGCTGGACGTACGACTCCGAACAGCCGCTCTCCACGCAGCTCGTGCAGCTGGCCGTCGGCAAGTTCCGGCTGATCGACGGCGAGGGCCCCGGCGGCCTCCCGCTGCGCGACGTCGTCCCGGACGCGCTGGTCGAACCGACGGCCGCGTACCGGGGACTCACCCCGGACCATCTGACGTGGCTGGAGAAGAAGCTCGGCCCCTACCCCTTCGACCGCTACGGCCTCCTGGTCGGCGACACGGACCTCGGCGTGGCCCTGGAGACGCAGACGCTGTCACTCGTCCCGAAGGCGGATCTGCTCGGCACGCGGGTCGACGCCGAGCGGAACATGGTGCACGAGCTGACCCACCAGTGGTTCGGCGACAGCGTGGCCCTCAAGAGCTGGTCCGACCTGTGGCTGAGCGAGGGGCACGCCCGCTTCTACGAGCGCGAGTACTCCGAGCAGCACGGCGGGGACAGCTTCGAGGCCGCCATGAAGACGGCCTATCAGGCCCACGACCAGTGGCGCAGGGACTACGGCGCCCCCGCCGAGCCGACCGAGCCGAACCTCTTCAAGCGCATGCGGTACGACGGCTCGGCCCTGGTCCTTTACGCGCTGCGCGAGCGGGTCGGCGACGCGGCGTTCCAGCGGATCGAGCGGGCCTGGCTGACCGGCTTCAAGGGCCGCGCGGCGGGCACGGAGGACTTCGTCGGTCTGGCGTCGAAGGTCGCGGGCGAGGACCTGGAGGGCTTCCTGCACCCCTGGCTGTACGGTTCCACGACCCCGCCGATGCCGGGGCACCCGGACTGGGTGGTGACCCCGCCCGTGTGATCCGCGGCGCCGCCGCGCCCGACATGCGCTCTTCGTGCACACCTCATAGCGTGGTGGCATCCCCGACCAGAGGAGCCGTCATGGGCGACAGCGCCATGGACAAGGCAAAAGAGATGATGGGCAAGGCCTCGGGCAACGACCGCATGGCCGCCGAGGGCAAGACCGACAAGACCAAGGGCAAGGCCAAGGGCGCCGCGGACGACATGCGCGACAAGGCCGAGGGCGTCCGCGACTCGCTCCGCGAGAACCGCGACGACCGCTGACCCGACGCGGGTGCCCGCTCTTCCGCAGGGAAGGGCGGGCACCCGTGTGCCCTCAGCGCCTGTCTTCGAATCCCTCACCGGCCGCCCGCGTCATCCCCGTGTCCCGGCGCGCGGGCAGACGACGTGGAGACGGACCGTGGCGCCGCCCGCCGACGCGCCGTGGATGTCATGGGTGGTGTACGGCTGGCCCGGCAGGATGGCGCGGTCACAGCGGGCGCAGATCATCACGGGCCTCCCGCACCTGCTGCCGCAGCCGTCTGCCCTTGGGGCAGTACTTGAGACGCCGGCAGGGATCGCACCGGTCGAGATGGTCGAGAAGCTTTCCCTGCCTCTCGGCGACTGTCGCGAGCGTCATGCCCCGCCCCCCGCGGCACAGGACGGGCAGGCGCGGGGAAACACGTCGGCGCGGTGGTCGACGCCCGCGTCCGGGCGGCTGCCCAGGTCGACGGCGGTGGCATTGTCGAGCGTGACGCCGCACGAGACGCACGCGCGGCCTCGGCGCTGCAGTTCGCTCAGTGCCGACAGGGCAGGGGGGTGCTGCACATCCATAAGGTTCCCGCATTCCTCGATCAGGTATGACGTGACCGTAGAACGCGGCGCCGCCGGGTTGGGTGCGCGAAATGCGTGTGTTGCTCCCGGAAGGCGTACGAGTCGGAGCGCGGGCCGGGGCAGCCGTGCGCCCCGGCCCTCCCCTCCCCTCTCAGCGCACCCCGACCGCGGCCAGCGCGGACCGTTGCCGCGCGGACAGCCTGGTGGGGAAGTACAGGTAGCAGACGCCGCCGGTACCCGAGACGACCTTGCCCGCGGCGTTGTAGCGCTTCGTACGCAGCCACACGTTCTCGAACTCACGCCGCTTGTAGACGCGGCGCACCGCCGCATCGCTCGGCGACGCCGGATCGTTGGCGATCACATCGCCGTCCGCCGTGAAGCCGATGACGGTCATCAGGTGGCCCGCCGTGCCGTACCCCGCGCCCGTCAGCTCCCCCTTGAGGAAGGACTGGGACGTTATGGCCGGGATGCCCGCGGCGATCAGCGACTCCAGCTCCGTGAGCGAGGCGAGCCGGGTGACGACTCCCTGGAGGCCCTTGTACGTCGAGGCGTACGCGGCGTTGAAGGGCCAGTTGCCGCAGCCGTCGTACTGGTAGTCGAAGGTGAAGCGGGCCGCGTGGCACACCTGGGGGTCGGCGTACGAGGGATCGACCCAGGCCAGCTGCTCGGGCGTCGGCCTGCGTCCCCAGTACTCGATGATCATCTGCGAGGAGGTCGGGCTGCACCAGGCCTCGCCTCCGTTGTCGTACTCCGGGTACTGGCCCGCGTGGATCTCCTGCGAGTAGCGCGGGACCCTCAGCTCCTTGGCGAGGCCCGGCTTCGATGCGGGCACCGTGAAGCGGTCGGGAACCGCCGAGGCCATCGCGCCGAGCCGCCACACCGTGGGGGTCACGAAGGCACCGGGCCTGCGGTACAGCGTCAGGCGCAGCCGGTACGCGACGATCCGCGGGCCCGCGGCGGCGTCGTCCACGGAGAGCGTGTCGGTCCAGACCGTGGACCTGCCGTCGGTCTGGTCGTCGACGGAGGTCCGCCGGATGTCGGCCTCCTTGTCGTCGCCCGAGGTCCAGCGGCCCATCACGTACCAGGGCGTGTCCGTACCGTCGGCGTACGTGCCGAGCAGCTCGACCTGGAGCCAGGTGCCGGCCGGGGTGTCGGCGTTCCAGGACGCGATGAGCTCCGTCGCCGGGACGGTGGAGCGGTGCGTGGGCGAGGTCCAGCGGGCGTACTCCCAGGTGGCCTTCTTGCCGGTGTGCGGGTCGGTGTAGTCGGTGCTGCCCGCGGGCCGCTCGATCCGCAGGCCGGCGCGGGCTCCGGGGACAGGCACGGCGCCCTCGGCGGTGCCGGTGTGCCAGTCCTTGAGCGAGACCCAGAAGCGGTTGTCCACCGGGCGCTCCGCGCGCGGGGCCCGGCCCCGGTCAGCGGCGGTCCCGAGGGCCAGGGCGGGAGCGGCGGTCGCCGCGAGAGCGGTCACGGCGGCGGCCGTGGCGAGGACGGATCTGCGGGACATGCCGTCGGCGCGGTCGGTGCGGTGGCCGCCGCCGGTGCTACAGGTGCTGTCTGCGCTGTCTGTGCTGTCTGTGCTCTCTGTGCTGTCGGTTCTGCCAGCTCGGTCCATGAGGGACCCCCAGTCGACGTGGTTCCCGGCAAGAGCCGGAAGGTCGGGTCAGGTGCACGGAAGTGGGCCAACTATGGCGGTTCCCGGCCGACTTCTGCCAGCAGTCCGGCCACTGTCGCGCACACCAATATTGGCCTCAACCAATGGCATGACCTGCGACGGCGCGCGGAACACATCCTTCCGCGGTCGTACCCTTACCGATGATGACCGGACAGCGCCCGCCCACCCCGCTCCCCCGCCTCGCCGACACCCTGCGCCGACTGCCGCCCTCCTGCGGGCCCGTGCGGCTGCTCGCCGTGGACGGCCACGCGGGTTCGGGCAAGTCGACGTTCGCCCGGCGGCTGGCCGAGGCGTTCGGCGACGCGCCCGTCCTGCGGCTGGACGACATCGCGAGCCACGAGGAACTGTTCGACTGGACGGAGCGGCTGCGGCGGCAGGTCGTGGTGCCGCTCTCCCACGGCGAGAGCGCGCACTACGCGACGTACGACTGGACCGAGCGCCGCTTCGGCCCCGCCCGCACCCCGCTGCCGCCCGCGCCCGTGGTGATCGTCGAGGGGGTCGGCGCGGGCCGCCGGGCGCTGCGCCCGCACATCGCCGCGGTGCTGTGGATGGACGTGCCGCGGGAGGAGGCGTGGCAGCGGGGACGC
The DNA here is from genome assembly GCF_042881135.1 of Streptomyces sp. NPDC058284. Classification (NCBI taxonomy): domain Bacteria; kingdom Bacillati; phylum Actinomycetota; class Actinomycetes; order Kitasatosporales; family Streptomycetaceae; genus Streptomyces; species Streptomyces sp. NPDC058284. Next base: position 70,327 of record NZ_JBHVYE010000022.1, on the reverse strand, counting down.
CGACGGGACGGGGCGGTCCAGAGTGACTTCTGGGACGGCTGGGAGCCGGCGGAGCTCCGGCATTTCACCCGCGACCCCTCCCGCCCCTTCGCCCACCTTCTGGTGCGTCAGTGTCCAGAGGGATATGAGGTGTTTCCCGGGCCGGGTGGGGCACTCACGGGCGGCCCGGATGTCACACAGAGTGAAGGACCGTTGGCGGTCCGCTGAACCTGCGGGAAACCGCTTCCGCGCGGCCCCACAAGTTTGCGCGAGTGCCCCAACTCCGCTTGACCCAGGGCCCTTACAGGACTTACGTTCTGATTGTGCGGTCGTTCGAGACCGCCCGCAGACGCGAAGCCCCCGGTTGTTCCCCCGTGATCGGGGGCTTCGTTCTGCCCTGCGCGTCCGATTTCCGACCGCTGCGAGCCGCCATTCGCTCACAGTCGGTCACCACCGGGCCGGCCCCCTGCCGGTGCTTTCCGGCCGATCTCCCGGTGCGGCACCCTACGGCCGACCGCTCCTTCGCAGGTACGATGCGTATCGGTGCGCCTTTTCGGACGGCTGCTCTGCGCATCGAGGCAACTCCCGTCCGCAGCACAGTGGTTCAGCGCAGTGGTTCAGCGCAGTCGCCGGCGGGCACCGGTCCGGCGGTACGCAAACGGGGGCACGGTTTGTGGGGGACCTGATGGACTTCGACGCGGTGGGTTCACCCGCCCCGGCCGACCTCGCCTGGCTGCGGGGCGTCGACGCCTACACGATGGGCGCCTATCCGCAGGCGGAGGACGAGTTCCGGACGGCGGTGCGGATGGATCCCGGGATGGCCGACGGCTGGCTTGGGCTGCACGCGCTGCGCATCGACACGACGACGGCGCTGCTGCGGATGTTCCAGCACCGGGACCGCTTCGGCGAGCAGCGCACCCGGCACGCGCGCGCCCTCAACTCCTGGTACTGGCTGGGCTGGTGGGTACAGCCCGTCCTGGAGAGCACCCGCGACCTGCTGCTCGCGCACGCCTCGCACTGGCTGGACGGCCGTCATGTCCCCGAGCTGGACCGGGCGTTGGCGGGCCTGCCGCCGGTCGACGCCGATCCGCAGGTGCGCTTCCTGCACGCCTGCCGCTCCTACCTGGTCAAGGACTGGGAGCAGTTGGTGCGGCACACGGACCCGCTGATCGACGATCCGATGCTGGGCATCGAGGCCGGGCTCTTCGGCGGCATGGCACGGGTGCGCCTGGAGACGTACGGCCAGGCCGAGCCGCTTCTGTCCGCCGCCCTGATGCGCTGCCGCAGCGAGCAGCCGCAGCGCAAGGAGCTGCGCTACTGGCTGGCCCGCGCGCACGAGGGCACAGGACGCTCGGCGGCGGCCCTGCCGCTGTACCGCGCGGTGCACCGGGTCGACGCCTCCTTCATGGACACCTCGGCGCGGCTCGCGGCCATCGCCGAGGGCGACGGGTACGACGAGGCGGCCGATCTCGCCGCCGCGATCAGTCTGACCGGGGCGGGCCAGGACATGCTGGAGGGGCCCGACGGCATCGACACGCTGTTCGGCACGGAGGGGCGCGACGTACGGGTCACCGGACCCGAAACGCCCTCCGCCGGCGGCCCTTCGGCGCCCGGCGGCCCCGGCGCTCCAGGTACCCCGGGGGCTCCCGGCGCCTCCGGCCCCTCCGAGACCGACGCCGTGCGCGAGAAGGCGATCATCCCGGTCAAGCCGGGCCCCGCGCAGTTGCCGCCGGGCCCCACCGATCCCGCGCTCCTTGAGGCCGCGCTCTCCGAGCTGGAGGGCATGGTGGGCATGGAGCCGGTGAAGCGCCAGGTCAAGGCGCTCTCCGCGCAGCTGAACATGGCGCGCCTGCGCGCCGCCCGGGGCCTTCCCGTGCAGCCGCCGAAACGACACTTCGTCTTCTCGGGCCCCTCGGGCACCGGCAAGACGACCGTGGCCCGCATCCTCGGCCGCGTCTTCTACGCGCTCGGCCTGCTCGGCGGCGACCACCTGGTCGAGGCGCAACGCGCCGATCTGGTCGGTGAGTACCTGGGCCAGACCGCCGTGAAGGCCAACGAGCTGATCGACTCGGCGATCGGCGGCGTCCTCTTCGTCGACGAGGCGTACTCGCTCTCCAACTCCGGCTACGGCAAGGGCGACGCGTACGGCGACGAGGCCCTGCAGGTCCTCCTCAAGCGCGCCGAGGACAACCGCGACCACCTCGTCGTGATCCTCGCGGGCTACCCCGAGGGCATGGACCGGCTGCTCGCCGCCAACCCCGGACTCTCCTCGCGCTTCACGACCCGCGTCGACTTCCCCTCGTACCGCCCGCTCGAACTGACCGCCATCGGCGAGGTCCTGGCGGCCGACAACGGCGACGTGTGGGACGAGGAGGCCCTTGAGGAGCTGCGCTCCATCAGCGGGCACGTCGTCGACCAGGCCTGGATCGACGAGCTCGGCAACGGCCGCTTCCTGCGCACGCTGTACGAGAAGAGCTGCGCCTACCGCGACCTGCGGCTCTCCGGCTACCCCGGCGAGCCGAGCCGCACCGATCTGTCGACGCTGCGGCTGCCCGACCTGATGCAGGCGTACGGGGAGGTGCTGTCGGGGCGGGGGCCGGACACCCCGGGCCTCTGACCCGCGCGGCCCGGCCTGCGACCCGCGCGGCGCCGCCCCGCACCGACACACGTACCGCTCCCCGCTCAGGCTCTCAGCCCACCGGGCTGGCCGCCAGCGAGGCGCCCCGGCTCTCCTCCGGTGGTGTCCGCTGCACCGTGATCCGGTGCGCCGGGTCGCGGACCTCGCCGACCAGGAGCTCCAGGACGTCCTCCAGGGCGACCAGGCCGAGCACCCTGCCGGACGCGTCGGCGACCTGCGCCAGATGCGTCGCGGCGTGCCGCATCACGGTCAGGGCGTCGTCCAGCGGGAGCTCCGACCGCAGCGTGGTCATCGGCCGCCACACCTGCTGCGGCACGGCGCGGTCGGTGTCCTCCAGGTCCAGTACGTCCTTGACGTGGAGGTAGCCCATGAAGGCGCCGTTCTCCGCGCGGACCGGGAAGCGGGAGTAGCCGGTGCGGCCGGTGAGCTCGATGACGCGGGCCGGGGTCACCGAGGGGCCCACGGTCACCAGGGACGCCCGGTCGAGCAGGACGTCGGTGACCGGGCGCGAGCCGAGCTCCAGGGCGTCCTCCAGGCGCTCCTGCTCGACGGGGTCGAGCAGTCCCGCCTGGCCGGAGTCCTCGACGAGGCGGCCCAGCTGCACGCTGGTGAACACCGCCTCGACCTCGTCCTTGGGCTCCACCTTGAAGAGCCGCAGGACGACCCGGGCGCACGCCCCGAGCGCCACGGTCACCGGACGGCACAACCGCGCGAAGGCGACCAGGCCGGGGCTGAACCAGAGAGCGGTCTTCTCGGGGGCCGCCATCGCGAGGTTCTTCGGGACCATCTCGCCGATCACGAGGTGGAGGGAGACGACGACAGCGAGCGCGATCACGTAGCCGAGCGGGTGGATCATGCCCTCGGGCAGGCGGGCCGCCTCGAAGACCGGCTCCAGGAGATGGGCGACGGTCGGTTCGGCGACGGCGCCGAGCGTCAGCGAGCAGACGGTGATGCCGAACTGGGCCGCCGCCATCATCTGCGGCAGGTGCTCAAGACCGTAGAGGACCTGGCGGGCCCGCTTGGTCTCCAGGGGCTCGATCTGGCTGCGGCGCACGGAGACGAGCGCGAACTCCGCGCCCACGAAGAAGCCGTTGGCGAGCACCAGCAGGAGGGCGAAGAGGAGTTGCAGCAGGCTCATCGCACGGCCTCCGCGGCCGTCGCGCCCGCGGCCCGGACGGCACCGGCCTCCTGGACGCGTACGAGACGCACCCGCTCCGCGCGGTAGTGCCCGACCTGGCGCACCGAGAGCCGCCAGCCCGGGAGTTCGGCCCGGTCGCCGGGGGCCGGGATGCGGCCGAGCAGATCGGCGACGAGTCCCGCCACGGTCTCGTACGGGCCCTCGGGCACGTCGAGGCCGATGCGCTGGAGCGTGTCGACCCGGCAGCTGCCGTCGGCGTCCCACGCGGGCCCGCCGTCCTCGGCCGGCGCCGCGCAGAGCTCGGGCAGGTCGAAGCGGTCGTGCTCGTCGCGGACCTCGCCGACGAGTTCCTCGACGATGTCCTCCAGGGTGACGACGCCCGCCGTGCCGCCGTACTCGTCGACGACCACGGCTATCGGCTGCTCGCTGCGCAGCCGCTCCAGGAGGGGCTGCACGGGCAGCGTCTCGGGGACGAGCAGGGGGGAGCGCGCGATGCGGCGCACGGGCGTCCTGAGCCGCTCGTGGGCGGCCACCGCGAGGGCGTCCTTGAGGTGCACCATGCCGACGATTTCGTCGATCCGCTCGTTGTAGACCGGGAAGCGGGACAGGCCGGTGGCGCGGGTCAGGTTCACCACGTCCTCGGCGGTCGCCGAGGACTGCAGCGCGCTGACCTTCACGCGCGGCGTCATGACGTGCTGCGCGGTCAGCTCGCCCAGCGAGAGGGTGCGCACGAACAGGTCGGCGGTGTCCTGCTCCAGGGCGCCGGCCTGGGCCGAGTGCCGGGCAAGGGAGACCAGTTCGCCGGGGGTGCGGGCCGAGGCGAGCTCCTCCGCGGGTTCGACGCCGAGGGTGCGCACCAGCCGGTTGGCCACGGCGTTCAGGAGGGCGATCACGGGCCGGAAGAGCCGCGCGAAGGCGTGCTGCGGGCCCGCGACGAACCGCGCGACCTGCAGCGGCCTCGACACCGCCCAGTTCTTGGGCACGAGCTCGCCGATCACCATCTGCACGGCGGACGCGAGCAGCATGCCGACCACCACGGAGACACCGCCGACGCCGCCCTCGGGGACGCCGGCCGCCTCGAAGGGGCCCGCGAGCAGGCGCGCGAGGGCCGGTTCGGCGAGCATGCCGACGACGAGCGAGGTGATGGTGATGCCGAGCTGGGTGCCGGAGAGCTGGAAGGACAGCTCCTTGAGGGCGCTGACGACCGTACGGGCCCGTCGGTCGCCGTCGGCCGCGGCCTTCTCCGCCTCCGGCCGCTCGACGGTGACGAGACCGAACTCGGCCGCCACGAAGAAGCCGTTGGCGAGAATCAGCAGGAATGCCGCCCCGAGAAGCAGCAGGGGCACTGTCATGCCGCCGCCTCTCCGGTCGTGCCGGTCCCGGTGTGCCGGGAGGGGGCGGCGCAGGTACTACAGGACGATCCGTCCATCGCCGGAGGGAGTCACTCCTCGGGTAGCAGGAGCCCCGGGCCGGGCGGGCCCGTAGGGGGCGGGGCGGCGCACCGTGCGCGTCCCGCAACCAGATTAATCAAGACCGGCGGCGGAACGTCCAGGGCCTACTTGTCCTGGGCCGTACGGGCGTCGGCGAGCGCGCTCAGGGCGCGGGCGTCGGCGACGGCCTGCCGCTTGGCGATGCCGGGCTGGATGCCCATGGCGGGCAGGCTGGTGCCGTCGCTGAGGTTCAGGAACACCCAGGGGTCGCCGGGGCGGAGGTTGACCTGCACGATCTCGGCCCAGGCGAGGCGGCGGCTGGTCGCGATGTTGACGACGGTGACGCCGGACTCGTCGGCGACGACCTTGGGCCTGCTGAGCAGCACGAGGACGCCGAGGAGCAGCGCGCCGGTGAAGACGAAGCTGGACCGCTCCCCCGGGCTGAGCGCGGGCAGCAGGAACGCGATCGCCGTGATCACCACGAAGATCGCGACGCCCGCGGTGAGCAGGACGGCCCGGGTCCGCGTCGGCCGGAAGGTGACGGGCAGGGCGGGGAGAGCGGGAACGTCAGACATGAGGCGGGGGCTCCGGCCGGGTCAGAGGCGGCAGGCGTGGATGGCCGTGGTCAGGATGGCCCGCGCGCCGATGGCGTACAGGTCGTCCATGATCCGCTGGGCCTCCTTGGCGGGGACCATGGAGCGGACGGCGACCCAGCCCTCGTTGTGCAGCGGGGAGATCGTCGGCGACTCGAGGCCGGGGGTGAGGGCGACGGCCTGCTCCAGGTGCTCGGCGCGGCAGTCGTAGTCCATCATCACGTACGCCCTGGCGACCAGGACGCCCTGGAGGCGGCGCAGGAACTGCTGGACCTTCGGGTCGTCGCCGTCCGCGCCGGTGCGCCGGATGACGACCGCCTCGGAGCGCATGATCGGCTCGCCGAAGACTTCGAGACCGGCGTTGCGCAGGGAGGTGCCGGTCTCCACGACGTCCGCGATGACCTGGGCGACGCCCAGCTCGATGGCGGTCTCGACGGCGCCGTCCAGGTGCACGACGGCGGCGTCGACGCCCTTCTCGGCGAGGTGCTTGGCGACGATGCCCTCGTAGGAGGTGGCGACGGTCTTGCCCGACAGGTCCTCGATGCCGCTCGCCGTGCCCGGCTTCGCGGCGAAGCGGAAGGTGGAGCGGGCGAAGCCGAGCGGCAGGATCGTCTCGGCGTCGGCGCCGGAGTCGATCAGCAGGTCCTGGCCGGTGATGCCGATGTCGAGGCGGCCGGTCGCGACGTAGATCGCGATGTCCTTGGGCCGCAGGTAGAAGAACTCGACCTCGTTCACGGGGTCGACGAGGACGAGCTCCTTGGACTCCTTGCGCTGCTGGTATCCGGCCTCATGGAGCATCGCCGACGCAGGTCCGGACAGTGAACCCTTGTTGGGGACGGCGATGCGCAGCATGAGGTCAGCTTCCTTAACTGGTGGGTTACGGGGACGAGTCGAGCGTACGGCTCAGAGGTGGGCGTAGACGTCGTCGAGGGAGATGCCGCGGGCGACCATCATCACCTGCACGTGGTAGAGCAGCTGCGAGATCTCCTCGGCGGCGGCTTCCTTGCCCTCGTACTCGGCGGCCATCCAGACCTCGGCGGCCTCCTCGACGACCTTCTTGCCGATGGCATGGACGCCCTTGCCGACCAGCTCGGCGGTGCGGGAGGACGCGGGGTCGCCGTTGGCGGCCTTGTGCTGGAGCTCGGTGAAGAGCTCCTCGAAAGTCTTCTTGGACATGATGGTCGCCACTCTACGCGGCAGGACGGTCCCCCTCAGCGCCAGGGTTCGGAGACGGACCGCAGCGTGGTGGCGGTGGCCACGGCCGCGGTGACCGCCTCGTGGCCCTTGTCCTCGCGGGAGCCCTCGATGCCCGCGCGGTCCAGTGCCTGGTCCTCGGTGTCGCAGGTCAGCACGCCGAAGCCGATCGGGACCCCGGTGTCGACGGAGACCTGGGTGAGGCCCTGCGTGACGCCCTGGCACACGTACTCGAAGTGCGGGGTGCCGCCGCGGATGACGACGCCGAGCGCGACGATCGCGTCGTAGCCGCGGCCCGCGAGGACCTTGGCGACTACGGGCAGCTCGAAGCTGCCGGGCACGCGGAGCACGGTGGGCTCGCTGATGCCGAGTTCGGTCAGGGCGCGCAGGGCGCCGTCGACCAGGCCGTCCATGACCTTCTCGTGCCACTGTGCGGCGATCACCGCGACCCGCAGGTCGCCGCAGTTCTTCACGCTCAGTTCGGGTGCACCCTTGCCGCTCACGCGCTTCTCCTTCAGATCCTCTGGCCGTGTCGGTGTTACTGGTTGCCGCAGGCGGACACTTCGGTGGCGTCCAGCCAGGGCAGGTCGTGCCCCATCCGGTCCCGCTTGGTGCGCAGGTACCGGAGATTGTGTTCGCCGGCCTCGACGGGCATGGGCTCGCGCCCGGTGACCTTCAGGCCGTGCCGCAGGACCGCGTCGGTCTTGTCGGGGTTGTTGGTCATCAGCCGTACGCCGCGTACGCCGAGGTCGCGCAGGATCTGCGCGCCCGCGCCGTAGTCCCGGGAGTCGGCGGGCAGGCCGAGCTCCAGGTTGGCGTCGAGGGTGTCGCTGCCGCGCTCCTGGAGTTCGTACGCGCGCAGCTTGGAGAGCAGGCCGATGCCGCGTCCCTCGTGGCCGCGCAGGTAGACCACGACGCCGCGCCCCTCGTCGGTGATGCGCCGCATGGACGCCTCCAGCTGCGGGCCGCAGTCGCAGCGCAGGGAGTGGAAGACGTCGCCGGTCAGGCATTCGGAGTGGAGGCGGGCGAGGACGTCCTCGCCGTCGCCGAGGTCGCCGTGGACGAGCGCGACGTGCTCGACGCCGTCGACGGTGGAGCGGTAGCCGTAGGCGGTGAAGTCGCCGAAGGCGGTCGGAAGGCGGACCTCCGCCTCGCGGCGGACGGTGGGCTCCGAGGAGCGGCGGTAGGCGATCAGGTCCTCGATGGAGATGATCGTCAGGCCGTGCTTGCGGGCGAAGGGGACCAGCTCGGGCAGGCGGAGCATCTTCCCGTCCTCGCCGGCGATCTCCACGATGGCACCGGCGGGGCGCAGGCCCGCGAGGCGGGCGAGGTCGACGGCGGCCTCGGTGTGGCCGTTGCGCGCAAGGACGCCGCCGGGCTTGGCGCGCAGCGGGAAGATGTGGCCGGGGCGCACGAAGTCGTCGGCTTCGGCGCCGCCCGAGGCGAGTAGCTGGAGGGTGGTGGCGCGGTCGGCGGCGGAGATGCCGGTGCTGACGCCATGCGCGGCGGTCGCGTCGACGGAGACGGTGAAGGCGGTGCTCATCGACTCGGTGTTGTGCTCGACCATCTGCGGGAGGCGGAGCCGGTCGAGTTCGAGGGGCTCCATCGGCGCGCAGATCAGGCCGCGGCACTCGCTCATCATGAACGCGACGATCTCGGGGGTCGCCTTCTCGGCGGCGATGACGAGGTCGCCCTCGTTCTCGCGGTCCTCGTCGTCGACGACCACGACGGGGCGGCCTGCCGCGATGTCGCGGATGGCCAGCTCCACCGGGTCGAGGGAGAGGTCTTCGGTCGGGTCGGTGGTGTACCAGATCGGTGCCGCGCTCATGCCGGGGCTCCTTCCATGACGGGCCGCGAGGCCGCCGCGCGGGAGCGCAGCCACCAGTCGCGCATGCCCCAGAGGACGAGGGCGAGGTAGACGACGTACACGAGGCCGGAGAAGGCCAGGCCGCTGCTGAAGGCGAGCGGTACGCCCACCACGTCGACGAGCAGCCAGGCGAACCAGAACTCGACGAGCCCGCGGGCCTGGGCGACCATCGCGGCGAGCGTGCCGACGAAGATGTAGGCGTCCGGCCAGGGGTTCCAGGACAGGTCGGGGACGGCGCTGAACAGCGCGCCGACCGCGAGCGTGCCGACGGCGGTGCCCGCGAGCAGGACGCCCCGCTCCTTCCAGGTGGCGAAGCGGATGGCGATGGAGCCGTCCTGCGCCTGCTGCCTGCCGCGCGTCCACTGCCGCCAGCCCCACACCGCGACGCCGATGACGAGGAGCTGCTTGCCGACACCGCCGGACAGCTGGGCGGACGCGTACGCGGCGACGAGGATGACGCCGGAGAGGAACTGGGCGGGCCAGGTCCATATCGAGCGCCGCCAGCCGAGCGCGAGGGCGATCAGGCCGACGGTGTTGCCGATCATGTCGGACCACAGGATGTGCTGGTCGAAGGCCGTGAAGGCTTCGGCGTTGAGCCAGTTCACTTGGCGGCCTCCTGAGCCGGGACCCGGTCGCCGAGCAGGCGCTCGACGTACTTGGCAATGATGTCGACCTCGAGGTTGACCGGGTCGCCGGGCTGCTTGATGCCGAGCGTGGTCAGCGCGAGGGTGGTGGGGATGAGGCTGATGGTGAAGTAGTCGGGGCCCGCGTCGACGACGGTGAGGCTGACGCCGTCGACGGTGATGGAACCCTTCTCGACGACGTAGCGGGACAGGTCGGCGGGGAGCGAGATCTTGACGATCTCCCAGTTCTCGGAGGGCTTGCGCTCGACGATCTCGCCCGTTCCGTCGACGTGGCCCTGCACGATGTGGCCGCCGAGGCGCGCGCCGACCGAGGTGGGTCGCTCCAGGTTGACGCGGGAGCCGACGGTGAGCGCGCCGAGGCTGGAGCGGTTCAGGGTCTCGGCCATCACGTCGGCGGTGAACTCCTCGCCCTCGTGCTCCACGACGGTCAGGCAGACGCCGTTGACGGCGATGGAGTCGCCGTGCCGCGCGCCCTCGGTGACGACGGGGCCGCGCAGCCGGAAGCGGGAGGCGTCGGGGAGGTTCTCGACGGCGGTGATCTCGCCCAGCTCTTCGACGATTCCGGTGAACACTTCAGTGCTCCTTCGTTGCGGGGGTCGCGGTGATGCGCAGGTCGGGGCCGAGGCGGACGGTGTCGCGCACGTCGAGCCGCAACGCTTCGGTGATGGTGGTGATTCCGCCGCCGGTCAGGGCGGCGGGGCCCGCGCCGAGCAGGACGGGGGCGAGGTAGCCGACGACGCGGTCGACGGCGCCCGCGGCGACGAAGGCCCCGGCGAGCGTCGGGCCGCCTTCGAGGAGGACGGAGCGCACGCCGCGCGCGTGGAGCGCGTCGAGGAGGGCCGGGATCGCCAACCCTCCCTCGGCGCGGGGCAGCCGGACGGTCTGCGCCTCTTGGTGCACGGGAGTGACGTCCTCGGCGACGGCGATCAGCGTGGGCGCCGCGTCGTCCAGGACGCGGGCGCCGGGCGCGACGGCCGTGCCGTTGGTGTCGACGACGACCCGCAGCGGCTGTACGGCGCCGTCGACGCCCCGCGCGGCGAGGTGCGGGTCGTCGGCGTGCTGGGTGCCGGAGCCGACGACGACGGCGTCGCACTCGGCGCGCAGCCGGTGCACGTCGGCGCGGGCCTCTGCGGAGGTGATCCAGCGGCTCGTGCCGTCGACGGCGGCGGTGCGGCCGTCGAGCGTGGCGGCGTACTTCCAGGTGACGTGGGGACGGCCGAGCCGTACGGAGGTCAGCCAGGCGGCGTTCCCCTCGGCGGCCTCGGCCTCCAGGAGGCCCTGCTCCACGGAGATCCCGGCCGCCCGCAGGGTCTGCGCGCCGCCGGTCGCGGCGGGGTTCGGATCGGCGACGGCGTAGCGGACGCGGGCGATTCCGGCGTCGATGAGGGCCTGCGCGCAGGGACCGGTGCGGCCGGTGTGGTTGCAGGGTTCGAGGGTGACGAGTGCGGTGCCGCCGCGGGCCCGTTCGCCGGCCGCGCGCAGCGCGTTCACCTCGGCGTGCGGGCCGCCCGCGCGCTGGTGCCAGCCCTCGCCGACGGGTTCGCCCGCGGCGTCGAGGACGACACAGCCGACGACGGGGTTGGGGCTGGTGGAGCCGAGTCCGTGCGCGGCCAGCGTGATGGCACGCTGCATCGCGGCTGTTTCGGCTGCGGCGGTCGCCACCGGGTCCTCCTGCCTCTTCGGGCACGGACTCCGGGGCCTGTCGATGACGACAGAACGTACGGGCGACGACACCTGTGGCAACGCCGACGCCGAATGGACACGTGTCCCGGGAAAATCCGGGAACCGTTCCTGGGAACGCCAGGAACGAGCCAACTACGACGGCGTGCAGAGATGCCCGCCCGCCGCGCACTGCCTCCCATCCGGACTTTCACCGTCGGTCCAGGAATTTCACCTGGTCAACCGGCCGCTGGAGGCGGCCGGGTCGCGGACTGTAACCGCCGGTTCGGAATTACACCGACCCCGGAGTGCGCTGCTTCTGGTACGAGGCCAGTGTGCCATGGCCGGTAGCGGGCCATACGGGCGACCGCCTGTGGCCTGGATCACAGAATCATCATTCAACCAACTTGGTCCAGACCTATTGACGCACTGGTCTAGTCCTCTTAATCTCTGCGTCACCTCAGAGGGAGCCGGAGCCAACGGTGTGCGCACACCGGGCCCCGGAACGATTCACATCTTTGCCAGTTGTGTTGTTCCGCCCCGTTCGCACTCCGCACCATCTCAGGAGGCCCCCTTGCCGTCCCCCAACCGCGCGAGACCCACGTTGCTCGCGTCCGGCGCCGCCGTCGCCGGGATGCTGCTCGGGCTGGTCTCCGGCGGCGCCTCGCCCGCCTCCGCCGCCGACGACGCGTCCTGCCGCCCCGACGGCCTCTACCGGACGCCCGGCGTGAACGTCCCCTACTGCTCCGTCTACGACGGCGAAGGACGCGAGAAGATGGGCGCCGACCACCAGCGGCGCGTCATCGGCTACTTCACCGGCTGGCGCACCGGCAAGAACGGCGAGCCCGCCTACCTCGCCTCCGACATCCCGTGGGACAAGGTCACCCACGTCAACTACGCCTTCGGCCACGTCGACAAGGACAACAAGCTCTCCGTCGGCTCCGACAGCGCCACGAACGCCGCCACCGGCATGACCTGGCCCGGCGTCGCGGGCGCCGAGATGGACCCGGCGCTGCCCTACAAGGGCCACTTCAACCTGCTCAACAAGTTCAAGAAGCAGCACCCGAACGTCAAGACGCTGATATCCGTGGGCGGCTGGGCCGAGACCGGCGGGTACTTCGGCGACGACGGCAAGCGGGTGAACTCCGGCGGCTTCTACTCGATGGCCACCAACGCCGACGGCTCGGTGAACCAGGCGGGCATCGACACCTTCGCCGACTCGGCGGTCTCCTTCATCAAGAAGTACGGCTTCAACGGCGTCGACATCGACTACGAGTACCCCACCTCGATGAAGGACGCGGGCAACCCGCTCGACTACTCCCTCTCCAACGCCCGCCGCGGTGGGCTCGTCAAGGGCTACGCGGCGCTCATGAAGTCCCTGCGCCAGAAGCTCGACAGGGCGGGCGCGGCCGACGGCAAGCACTACATGCTGACCGTCGCGGCCCCCTCGTCCGGCTATCTGCTGCGCGGCATGGAGACCTTCCAGGTCCAGAAGTATCTGGACTACGTCAACATCATGTCCTACGACCTGCACGGCGCCTGGAACGAGTACGTCGGCCCCAACGCCTCGCTCTTCGACGACGGCAAGGACGCCGAGCTCGCGGCCGCGAACGTGTACGGCTCCCAGCAGTACGGCGGCATCGGGTACCTCAACACCGACTGGGCGTACCACTACTTCCGCGGCTCGATGCCCGCGGGACGCATCAACATCGGCCTGCCGTACTACACCCGCGGCTTCAAGAACGTGCAGGGCGGTACCGACGGGCTGTGGGGCAAGGCCGCCGCGACGAGCTGTCCCGCGGGATCGGGCCTGACCAAGTGCGGTGACGGCGCGGTCGGCATCGACAACCTCTGGCACGACAAGGACGACAACGGCAAGGAGTCCCCGGCGGGCTCCAACCCGATGTGGCACGCCAAGAACCTGGAGAAGGGGATCGTCGGCGACTACGTCACCAAGTACGGCTTTCCCGCCGACACCAGGCTGACCGGCACCTACGCCCGCAAGTACAGCTCCTCGCTCGTCGCGCCCTGGCTGTGGAACGCCGACAAGAAGGTCTTCCTCTCCACGGAGGACGAGGAGTCGGTGGCGAAGAAGGCCGACTACGTCGTCGACCGGGGCATCGGCGGCACGATGGTCTGGGAGATGGCGGGCGACTACCGGTGGAACGCCGCCAAGGGCCAGTACGAGATGGGTGACACGCTCACCTCGCTGATGCACGACAAGTTCAAGGCCGCGAAGCCGTACGGCGCCAAGGTCTCGAACAAGGAACTGCCCACCAAGGCCGTCGACATCGGGGTGGAGTTCGGGGACTTCAAGCTGGGCGACTCCAACTACCCGATCACGCCCAAGGTGAAGATCACCAACAACACGAAGACCGCGCTGCCCGGCGGCACGGAGTTCCAGTTCGACTACTCCACCTCGGCCCCCGGCAACGCCTCCGACCAGTCGGGCTTCGGCACCAAGGTGATCAGCAGCGACCACACCGGCAGCAACGCGGGCGGGCTGAAGGGCGACTTCCACCGCGTCTCGCTGAAGCTGCCCGCCTGGCAGTCGCTGGCACCCGGCGCCTCCGTGGACCTCTCCTTCAACTACTACCTGCCGACGTCCACGCCGTGGAACTGGACGGTGAACATCAGCGGCACGACGTACGCGCTCGCCGGTGACCTGGCGCGCGGCACCACCACCGTCGAGCCGGGCGGCACCGGTCCGACCGACCCGCCAGGGCCGACCGACCCGCCGGGTCCCGGCACGTGCACGGCCCCCGCGTGGAGTGCATCGGCCGAGTACGGCAGCGGGACCTCCGTCTCCCACAAGTCGCACACCTGGAAGGCGAAGTGGTGGACGAAGGGCGAGGAGCCCGGGGCCGGCGGCGCCTGGGGCGTCTGGCAGGATCTCGGCGCCTGCTGAGCCTCCTTGGGCCTTGTCGAGTGCTCACGCCGCGGGGATTTGGCACCCTGTGGGCGTGAGCACCGCAACGGCACTGGCCGAGGAGTTTGAATCCCACCGCCCCCGGATGTTCGGCCTCGCCTACCGGATACTCGGCTCCGCGCAGGAGGCGGAGGACGCCGTGCAGGACGCGTACCTGCGCTGGAACGGCGCGCGGCGCGCCGACATCGCGCAGCCGGCCGCCTGGCTCGCCAAGACCGTCACCAACCTCTGCCTGACCAGGCTCACCTCGGCCCGCGCCCGCCGCGAGCAGTACGTGGGGACGTGGCTGCCCGAGCCGGTCGTCACCTCCGGCGGCACGCTCGGGCCGCTGGAGTCGGCGGAGCAGCGGGAGGCGGTGTCGATGGCGCTGCTCGTCCTCCTTGAGCGGCTCACGCCCAAGGAGCGCGCCGTGTACGTGCTGCGGGAGGCGTTCGGGTACAGCCACCGGGAGATCGCGGACGTCCTGGCGACGAGCGAGAGCAACTGCCGTCAGCTGTACCGCAGGGCGGCCCGTGCGGTCGCCGACGCGCGGCCCCGCTTCGAGCCGGGGCACGAGCTGCGGCAGAGATTCGTCGAGTCGTTCATCGCGGCGGCCCGCGAGGGGGATGTCGCGGGCCTGGAGCGGATACTGGCCCGCGACGTGACGTGGTGGGGCGACGGCGGCGGCAAGGCGGCCGCGGCCCGCACACCGATCCTCGGGCGCGAGAACGTCCTGCGCTTCCTGGTCGGCGTGGTCGGGCGGATCGGCGCCGCCTCGGACATCTCGTACGCGGAGGTCAACGGCGCGCCCGCGCTGGTCATGCGTACGGCGGGGCGGATTACGGCCATCGCCGCGTTCGAAGGCGGCGACGGGGTGGTGACCGGAGTACGTTCGGTGGTCAATCCGGACAAGCTGGTGTTCGTGGAGCGCCAACTGGCCGCCGCGTAGCGCCCGCGGCGCCCGTACTGCGAAGGAGCTGTGAGATGACCACGATCCTGGTGACCGGCGGCACCGGCACCCTCGGCCGCCTCGTGACCGAGCGGTTGCGGACGGACGGCCACGAGGTGCGGGTGCTCAGCAGGAACACCCGGCCGTACGCCGTCGACCTGCGCGACGGCGCGGGTCTCGACGCGGCGGTGGCGGGCGTCGACGTGATCGTGCACTGCGCGACCACTCCGCGCGGCGGCGACGAGCAGGCCGCCCGGAACCTGCTCGCGGCGGCACGGAAGGCCGGTGTCGCGCATCTGGTCTACATCTCGATCGTCGGCATCGACCGGGTACCGCTCGGCTACTACAAGTCGAAGCTCGCGGTGGAGCGGCTGATCGAGGACTCCGGGCTCGGCTGGACGGTGCTGCGGACCACGCAGTTCCACGATCTGGTGCTGAGGATCATGGAGGTCTCGGCGAAGCTCCCCGTCATGCTGCTGCCCGCGGGGGTCAGCGACCAGCCGATCGAGGTCGCCGAAGTGGCGGCCCGCCTCGCGGAGCTGGCCGCGGCGCCGCCGGCCGGGCGGGTCGATGACATGGGAGGCCCCGAGGTCCGCACCTTCCCCGAGCTGGCCCGCGCCTATCTGCGGGCGAGCGGCAAGCGGCGCAGGCTGCTTCCGGTGCGGCTCGCGGGCGCGACGTACCGGGCGGCGCGGGCGGGCGGCCATCTGGCCCCGGACCGGGCCGTGGGCAAGGGCACGTTCGAGGAGTACCTGGCGGTGCGGTCGGGCGGGCGGCGGTAGTCCCGCCAGGAACTCCGCGTCCTCGGAGCGCTCGGCGCGCCCCTGGTCTCACCGCCCCGGGCGTGGTCCGAACAGGTCGTCCTGCGCCGCGTCCCGCGCGGCGAGCAGCGCGCCCCGCAGTACCGCGGCGCCGCCGAGCGTGCTCGCGCGCACCTCGGTGCGCAGGGGCGACATGGCGGTGACCCGGGCGCCCACGCGGGTGGCGAGCGCGGTGCCGCCCGCGCGGCCCAGCTCGCCGCCGAGGACGACGCAGCCGGGGTCCAGGATCGCGGCCACCGCGGCGGCGCCGACGGCGATGCGGTCGGCGACGGCGTCGAGGAAGCCGCCCTCATCGGTCTCCACCGCGTGCCGCAGCAGGTCGGCGGCGGACCTGCCGGGCGGGCACAGGCCGTGCTCCTCGCCGAGTTCGCGGAGCGCGGCGGCGCAGGCCAGCGAGTGGAAGCCGCCCTCGCAGCCGGTGGCGGAGGGCAGCGAGCCGGTGCCGGGGACCGGCAGGAAGCCGATCTCGCCCGCGCCTCCGGAGGAGCCCCGGCGCAGCACGCCGTCGAGGACGACGGCCGCGCCGACGCCGTCGCCGAGCCAGAGCAGGACGAAGGTGTCCCGGTCGTGCGCGGCGCCGTCGCGCCGTTCGGCGCGGGCCGCGAGGTTGGTCTCGTTCTCCACGAGGACGCGGGCGCCGAGCCGTTCCGTGAGGGTTCCGGCGAGGCGGCGGTGCCAGGCCGGCAGGGCGGTGGTGTCGTGCAGGTCGCCGGTGGCGGGGTCGATGAGGCCCGGGGCGCCGATGCCGACGGTGTGCAGCCGCTGGACGCCGCCCTCGCGGGCCGTCCGCTCGACGAGGGTGACGGCGCGCTCGACGGCGGGGTCCGTGCCGGTGTCGTCACCGATGGGCGCGGAGGCCTCGGCCAGCACCGCGCCGAGCAGATCGGTCACGACGACGGCGACGCCGTCGGTGCGCACGTCGAGCGCGGCGAGGTGGGCGCGGTCGGCGACTATCCCGTACAGCCGGGCGTTCGGGCCGCGCCGCTGGGCACCCGCCTCCCCGACGACGGTGATGAGTCCGGAGCCCTGGAGGCGCTCGACGAGGTCGGCCACCGAGGGCCGCGACAGGCCGGTGAGCTGCTTCAACTGGTTGGCCGTGAGGGGCCCTTCGCTCTGCAGGAGACCCAGCGCCAGCCGGTCGTTGATGGCCCGGGCGGTACTCGGTGAGGCAGGCGAGACAGACATGGCCGGATCCTCCCACAGAAACGTTCTATTTATCAGGCAGGGTTCCTGATAGTTTACGTCGCCGTATCGGGGCAGCACTCGCGAGGGGCGGAGCAGGATGAGTGAAGTGGTGTACGACAAGCACCGGTTGAGGCAGGCCAGGATCGCCGTGGCGGCCGTCTTCTGCGTGCACGGAGCGGTGACGGGCTCCTTCGCGACCCGGGTGCCCTGGATCCAGGAGCACGCCTCGGTCAGCGCGGGCATGCTCGGTCTCGCCCTCGCCTTCCCGGCGATCGGCGCCTCCCTCGCGATGCCGCTCGCGAGCCGGATCAGCCACCGCTTCGGCGCTCGCAACGCGCTGCGCGCTCTGCTCGCGATGTGGACGACGGCCCTGATCCTGCCCTCGCTCGCGCCGAACCTGCTCACGCTCTGCCTGGCACTGTTCGTGTACGGCGCGACCTCGGGCATGTCGGACGTGACGATGAACGCGATCGGCGTCGAGACCGAGACACTGATGCGGAAGTCGATCATGTCGGGGCTGCACGGCATGTGGAGCGTCGGCGCCCTGATCGGCTCCGCGGCAGGCACCGTCGCCGCGCACCTGGGCTCCGACGCCCGCCTGCACCACGCGCTCGCCGCCCTGGCGCTCACCACGATCGGCTTCGTCGCCTGCCGGCGCGTCCTCGACCTCCAGGCGGAACCGGAGGCGGAGACGCCGCCGCGGTTCTCGCTCCCGCCGAAGTCGGCGCTGCTGATCGGCGCCGTCGGCTTCTGCGCGGTCTTCGCGGAGGGCGCGAGCCTGGACTGGTCGGCGGTCTACCTGCGGGACGTCCTGGACACGTCCGCCGGTGCCGCCGCCGCGTGCACCACCGGCTTCACGCTCACCATGGCCGTCGCGCGGCTCGCGGGCGACGCGGTCGTGAACCGGTTCGGCGCGGTGCGCACGGTGCGGGCGGGCGGGGTGCTCGCGGTACTCGGCGGCCTCCTCGTGGTCGTCGCGTCCCACCCGGCCATGGCGATGGGCGGCTTCGCGCTCCTCGGCCTCGGCATCGCGGTGGTGGTGCCGCTGGCCTTCGCCGCGGCCGGGCGCAGCGGTCCCAACCCGAGCCAGGCCATCGCGGGCGTGGCCACCATCACGTACACCTCCGGCCTGATCGCGCCGTCGGCGATCGGCACGCTCGCGGACGCGACGAGCCTGGTGGCCTCCTTCGGCCTGGTGACGCTGCTCGCCTGCGGCCTCACGGTCTTCGCGGGCGTCCTGCGCACGGACGGCCGCAAGGCGGCGCAGGCCGCCCCCGCGGACGCGGCGGCGCCCGGCCCGCGGACCTGACGCCGCGGGTGCGGGGGCGGCCGTCTCCGCGCCGGAACGAAGCAGCACTGATGTCGCACTAACATGGCGTCGATCATTTCGGGCCACATCACGGCCCTGCTCGGCCCGGCTCGGCGCACAGAAAGCGACACTCACCATGGATCTCGGCGTGCGCTGGAAACTTCACGGGGACGGCCGTACGCCCGCCCCCGGCGCGGTCGTCCGGCCCGACGAGCGGCTCTCGTGGCCGCGGACGTTCGGGCTCGGCGCCCAGCACGTGGTGGCGATGTTCGGGGCGTCCTTCGTCGCGCCCGTCCTCATGGGTCTCGACCCGAATCTGGCCATCATGATGTCGGGCGTCGCGACCGTCATCTTCCTGCTCGCCACGCGCGGCCGGGTGCCCAGCTACCTGGGCTGCTCGCTCTCCTTCGTGGGCGTCGCCGCCGTCATCAGGGCGCAGGGCGGCTCCAGCGCGACGGTGACCGGCGCGGTCCTCGTCGTCGGCGCCGCGCTGTTCGTGGTGGGGCTCGCGGTGCAGAGGTTCGGGGCGCAGATCATCCACGCCGCGATGCCGCCGATCGTGACCGGCGCGGTCGTCATGCTGATCGGGTTCAACCTGGCGCCGGTCACCGCCTCCACGTACTGGCCGCAGGACCAGTGGACCGCGCTGCTGGTCATGCTCTTCACCGGGCTGGCCGTGGTGTGCCTGCGCGGCTTCTTCTCGCGCATCGCGATCTTCCTCGGGCTGATCTTCGGCTACGGCATCTCCTGGGTCTTCGACCAGGTCTTCGGCAAAATCCACTCGGCGGACGGTTCCGGCAAGGTCGTCGACCACCTGCGCCTCGACCTGTCGGCCGTCGGCAAGGCCGACTGGGTCGGCCTGCCCTCATTCCACGGGCCGAGCTTCGAGTGGTCGGCGATCCTCGTGGCGCTGCCCGTCGTCATCGCGCTGATCGCGGAGAACGCGGGGCACGTGAAGGCCGTGGGCGAGATGACCGGCGACAACCTCGACGACAAGCTCGGCACGGCGATCTCCGCCGACGGCGCGGCCTCCGTGCTGTCCACCGCGGTCGGCGGCCCGCCCAACACGACGTACTCCGAGAACATCGGCGTGATGGCGGCGACCCGCGTCTACTCCACGGCCGCCTACTGGGCGGCGGCGTGCTTCGCCCTGCTCTTCGGGCTCTGCCCCAAGTTCGGCGCGATCGTCGCGGCGATCCCGGGCGGCGTGCTCGGCGGCATCACCGTCATCCTGTACGGCATGATCGGCCTGCTCGGCGCGCAGATCTGGATCAACGCCAAGGTCGACCTGCGCAACCCGCTGAACCTCGTGCCGGCCGCCGCGGGCATCATCATCGGCGTCGGCGGCGTCTCGCTGAAGTTCACCGACACCTTCCAGCTGAGCGGCATCGCGCTCGGCACCATCGTCGTCATCACCGGCTACCACGTGCTGCGCGCCTTCGCCCCCGCGCACCTCAAGTCCCAGGAACCGCTGCTGGACTCGGGCACCTCCACGTACGACGAGGAGAGCGGTCCCGGCGCCAAGGTGTGAGGGCGTACGGGCACACGGGCGCAACGGGCACACGGCCGGGTCGGGTCAGGACTGCGACCGCCGGGGCTCGCACCGCTGGGCCGGCAGCCGCACGGACAGCGTCACCCTGGTGCCGCCGGGCCCCGCACAGACGGTGAGCTCGTCGGTGAGCAGTCCTGCGAGCCGCAGTCCGCGCCCGCCCGGCCTGCCGTCGAGTCCGGGAGCGGTCCCGGTGGCGGCGGGGGCGCTGAACCCGGGGCCCCGGTCGTGGATGTGGCAGGCCAGGTGCCCGGTGCCGCGCTCAAGGACCAGCGTGCCGCCGCCGCCCGCGTGCTCGACGGCGTTCACCGCCACGGCGTCCAGGGCGACGATGAAATCGCCTCGGCGCGGCTCGGGCAGCCCGTGGTGGTCGGCGTACTGCTCGACGAGCATCCGCAGGCGTGGCAGGTCGTCCCGGGTGAAAGGGGTTTCGAGCAGCGTGACGGGCGGGGCCTCGTGGGGCTCTGGTGCCGTCGTCATCGGTGGCCCACCTCACTGATCACCAGGTGCGGTACCTGATCGGCGCCTGCCCGGCGCAGTACGCGGGCCGCGGCCGGTGGACAGTGGACATGGACCGGGCCGCGGTCGTGCGCCAGGACCAGCTGCAACAGGTCCACCGCGCAGGACAGGCCGAGGAAGACGAGCCGGGACAGGTCCACGGTCGGGCGCGGGGCGGCCGCACCGCGTCTGAGTCCCTCGCGCACGGCGCCGATGAACTGCTCCCTGGTGGCCAGGTCCGCCTCGCCGACGAGCCGCACCGTCCCCGCGGCGTGTTCGACGTGCAGCACTCCGAGACCCGAGAGCAGTCGGCAGGGGTGGGCCCGGTGCATGGCGTCCAGCACGCCGGGGTCGAACCAGCGGCTGTCGTAGGCGCAGATCTCGGTGTACGGGCGGCCGGTGAACAGATGCTCTGCGTGGGACTCCCGGTGCATCATCACCTCGACATCGGCGTCCAGGTCGCCCACCCAGTGCATGTCGATGTAGGTGCGCAGTCCGCTGTACCCCTCGGCCAGGGCGCGGTCGGTCTCCTCCGTGATGCGCTGCCACTGCCGGTCGGGGGTGAATCCGGCCTGGGGGTGGATGAGGGCGCGCATGCTGCTGAGCACCAACTGGCCCTGTTCGCGGGCGGACCGCAGCAGCGCTCCCGGTCCCTCAAGCCGGTTCCAGACCTCGTCCTCGGCGAGCTGCGGAGCGGCGAAGACCATCACCTTCTCTTCTCGCACCAGCCCCGCCCACGCGAAGGCGGACACCACGTCACGGCCCGCGTCGTCGTCGGCGTAGCTGACGAAAGCGTGGTCGCCCGTCCGGAGGTGCTGAACCGGAATCGTGCCGACCGACGCCGGTTCGGCAGCCGCCATCTCTCACCTCCAGGGTCGTGGGCCCGACGGTAACGGGTCGACGTCACGTGCGGGCCATACGCTAGCCGCCGATACCGCACGGTGCGGCGGCCCCGCGGAATGTGGCGGCGGATGGACACACCGACGCCTGATCACGACCGATCCTGCCGGAAGATGCCCGGTTCATAGCGGATCTCCTCCGCTCAAAGCGTTGGACGTGGTGCGTGTCCGCTGATTAGGGTGCGCACCATGTCGAGTCCCGAGTCCGACAGACTCCGGCCACCGGTGCTCCGGTGGCTTCCCGTGCTGTCGCCCTGACGTTCTCCGCCGCCTTCCGCGGCCGTGCGCGAGCGTCGCACCGCCCCGGATCACCGCACCCGTGTCCTGATCATCCTTGATCCACACTGTGGTTGCGGAGTTTTCGCTGTGCCCTTCTCCCTCTACCTGCTCGGGCTCGCCGTGTTCGCCCAAGGCACCTCCGAGTTCATGCTGTCCGGCCTGGTCCCCGACATCGCGCGCGACCTGGCCGTACCGATTCCCGCCGCGGGCCATCTGACCTCGGCGTTCGCTCTCGGCATGGTCGTCGGCGCGCCGCTGATGGCCGCCGTGAGCCGTCGCTTCGACCGCCGGAGCGCGCTGCTCGTCCTGCTGACCGTCTTCCTGCTCGTCCATGTCGTCGGCGCGCTGACCACGAGCTTCGCGGTGCTGCTCGCGAGCCGGGTCGTCGGCGCCCTGGCCAACGCCGGGTTCCTCGCCGTCGCCCTGGTCACCGCCACGGGCATGGTCGGGCCCGACGCCAAGGGGCGTGCCACGTCGACGCTGCTCGGCGGCGTGACCGTCGCCTGTGTCGCGGGCGTGCCCGCGGGGGCGCTGCTCGGCGAGGTGTGGGGCTGGCGCTCGGCGTTCTGGGCCGTGGCCCTGGTCTCGCTGCCCGCCGTGTTCGCCATCGCGCGTGCGGTGCCCGCCGGTGGGCCGGACCCCGCAGGACCCGGTGTGCTCGGCGAGCTGCGGGCCCTGCGCGCTCCGCGGCTCCAGGTGACACTGCTGCTCGGCGCGCTGGTGAACGGCGCGACGTTCTGCACGTTCACCTACCTCGCGCCACTGGTCACCAACGTCACGGGCCTCGGCCCCGGTTGGGTTCCGGTGGTGCTCGCCCTGTTCGGCATCGGCTCCTTCGCCGGCGTCACCGCGGGTGGCCGTATCGCCGACGTACGGCCCGTGCCGCTCCTGGTGTACGGGTCGCTCGCGCTGCTCACGGGCTGGCTCCTGCTCGCGGCGACCGCGGCGCGGCCGGTGGCGGTGATCGCGCTGGTCCTGGTCCAGGGCGCGCTGTCGTTCGGCGTCGGGTCCACGCTCATCTCGCAGGCGCTGTACGCGGCGGCCGACGCGCCCCACCTGGCGGGCGGCCTCGCTACGGCCGCCTTCAACGTGGGCGGCGCGGCCGGGCCCTACCTCGGCGGCCTGGCGATCTCCGCGGGGCTCGGCTACCGCTCGCCGCTCTGGCTCAGCGCGCTTCTGGTGGCGGCGGCCCTGGTCACCGGGGCGGTCGCGGCCGGCCTGCGCCGCGGGGCTGCCGCCGCCGGGCGTTCCCTCGTTTCGGGGAAGCGTCCGGTGCGCTGACGTCCGGGCCCGCCCGGGGCTGGCACCCTGCCCCCATGGCGCAGTTGGAACGGTTCGCGGAGTTCGGGGCCCCGTCGTACGGGGTCGAGGGCGTGGTGGCACGGATGCGTGCGCTCGGCGACGACTGGCCGCCGCGTGACGGCGTCGCCGTCTTCAACCGCGTCTACCTGTCGGTGACCGAGGAGGTGGCCCGGCACCTGGGCCGCGGAGTCTTCTCCGACACCCGCTCCGCGGCCACGCTGGACGTCTGTTTCGCCGAGCGCTATCTCGCGGCCGTCGACGCGGCGGCGGACGGGCGGCAGACGCCCGCCTGCTGGCGTCCGCTGTTCCAGTACCGCCGCCATCCGGGCGTACGGCCCCTGCAGTTCGCGCTCGCGGGCATCAACGCGCACATCGGGCACGATCTGGCGCGGGCCCTGGTGGACGCCTGCCGTCTGCTCGGCTGCGAACCGACCGATCTTGAGGACGAGTTCGAGCGGGTGGGCGATGTCCTCGTGGCGCTGGAGGAGCACATCCGCGAGGAGCTGATGCCCGGCCCCGACCTCCTCCAGGTCGGCGACCCGCTGACGCACCTGGCCGGTTCGTGGAGTCTGGAGCGAGCCAGGGAGGGCGCGTGGGCGGCGGCGCGGGCGCTGTGGGCGCTGCGCGGTCTGCCGGGGCTCGCCGAGGAGTTCGGGGAGCGGCTCGACGGGGCGGTGGGCCTGGTGGGGCGGATCCTGCTGACGCCGCTGCCGGACTGAGTGGCCGGGTCCGGCCCCGGCCACTGGGCCCACCGGCCCCTTCCAGCCACGCCCCACCCCTCTCCCCCACAACTCCCGCACGATCGCTGTACGTTGAAATGACCGTCCGCCTCCGACGCGAAGGAGCAGCACAATGGCCATCCGACTGGGACTGAGCCTGCCGCAGGGCGGGCAGTACGCCATCGGACGCGACGTCCCCGCGGTGGCCCGGGCCGCCGAGGACATCGGTTACGAGAGCCTGTGGGTCTTCGAGCGCGTCCTGTACCCCGAGCCCGCCACCCAGGGGCTCTACGGAATCCCGGGCCTGCCCTGGCCCGACTCGTACCGCTCGGTCGCCGATCCCCTCGTCACCCTGACACTCGCCGCCGCGGCCACCGACCGCGCCCGCCTCGGCACCAGCGTGCTGGTCGCCCCGCTGCACGTGCCGTTCCAACTCGCGCGCTCACTGGCCTCGTTGGACGCGGCGAGCGGCGGCCGCGTCGTCGCGGGCCTCGGCACGGGCTGGTCCCACGACGAGTACGCCGCCGCGTCGGTCGCCCCCTTCGACAGGCGCGGCAAGGTCCTGGACGAGGTGATCGACGTCTGCCACGCGGTGTGGGGCCCGGACCCGGTGGCGTACGAAGGGGAACTGACGACGATCGCCCCCTCGGTCGTCGGCCCCAAGCCCGCGCGCCCCATCCCGATCCTGCTGCCCGCCAACAGTCCGCGGGCCCTGCGCAGGCTGGTGGACCGCGCGGACGGCTGGATGCCGGTGGGCCTGGGCGCCCGGAAGCTGACCGAGCAGGCCCAGGCCCTGAAGGAACTGGCCGCCGGGCGGGGCCGCACCGAGCCGGTCCAGAGCGTCATGCGGGCCAACGCGAGCTACACGGCGAAGCCGTACGAGGGCGAGCGCCGCGCCCCCTTCCAGGGCAACGTCGCCCAGATCACCGAGGACCTCGCGGCGCACGCCGCGACGGGCGCGGTGCAGGAGATCCTCATCGAACTGGCAGGCAGCACGAGGGACGCGGAGGAACTGAAGGACGTGGCGGCAGAGGTGTACGAGGCGGCACGGGCGGCCGGGGTATAGGACGGGCGCCCCGAAGGGGCGCAGTCCCAGGGGCGCGGGGAACTGCGCGACCAGCCACGGCCGACCGGCAGATCCCTGCGCACCCCGCCCGAATCGCGCTCAGTCCTCAGGCAGCTCGACGGGAGCAATCTCGTCGAACACATCCCCAGGCCCAGGATTGCTCGCATCGGTCGCCCCACCAAAGTGCCGCATCACGCCCCACACCGCGTTCAGAGCGGTCTGCACGGCACCCTCGGCCCACCCCGCCGTCCACGAGATGTCATCCCCCGCGAGGAAGATCCCCCGCTTGTCCGCCGGAAGGCGATCCTGCATGAAGTGGGTGAAGAGCCGCCGCTGATACCGGTAGTGCCCCGGCAGGTTCGCCTTGAAGGCGCCCATGAAGTAGGGCTCGTTCTCCCAGGACACGGTCACCGGGTTACCGATGATGTGCTTCCTGATGTCGACCTTCGGGTAGATCTCGCCGAGCGACTTGAGCATGACCTCCATCCGCTCGTTCGCCGACAGCGGCAGCCACTTCAGGCTGTCGTCGCACCAGGTGTAGGAGAGGCAGATGACGGCGGGCTTGTCCGGCCCGTCGTCGAGCAGGTAGGTGCCGCGCGTCATGCGGTCGGTGAGCGTCATCGACATGACGTCACGCCCGGTCGGGTTCCCCCTGTCGTCGACGGCCTTGTCGAGCCAGAACGGCCGGTCGACCGGCACGAAGAGCTTGGAGGACTCCATGTAGTGGGTCCGCTCCATCGCCGTCCAGTGGTCGATGGGGAAGAGCGAGTCGTCGCACTCGATCTTCGAGAGCAGCATCCACGACTGGGCGGTGAATATCGCGGCCTGGTACGTACGGATGTCACCGGAGGCGTCGGTGACCGTGACACGGTTCCCTGCGGTCCGGTTGAGGCGCGTCACGGCGGGCTTCGGCACACCGCCCTCGTGCAGCGAGGACAGGGAAGTCCCGGCCTCCCAGTGCACGATCTTCTGCGGCTCGCGGTCCCACAGGCGCAGCGGCAGCTGCTGGCTGCCGCCGACGATGCCGCGGTGGTGGTCGTCGGCCTCGGTGTAGACGACGCGCAGGATCTCCAGGATGGAGTTGGGGAAGTCGGTGTCCCAGCCGCCCGTGCCGAAGCCGACCTGGCCGAAGATCTCGCGGTGCCGGAAGGACTTGAACGCCTCGGACTCGCAGAGGAAGCCGTAGAAGGTCTGGTTGTCGAGCTTCTCGACGAGCCTGGACCAGATCTCGCGGATCTTCGGCACGTCGCGCTCGCGCAGGGCGCGGTTCATGTCGGAGAAGTCCGCGCCCTCGTCGAGGCAGTCGGCCCACGCCTTCGCGACGTCGCGGTAGACCTGCGGCAGGTCCTCCACCGTCTCGGCGTAGTGCGACTCGCCCTTGAGGTCCACGACCGTCGAGGGGGTCGCCTCGGCGAGCGGGTTGGGGAACGCGCGGGTCTTCAGGCCCACCAGGTCGATGTAGTGCTGCAGCGCCGTGGAGGACGGCGGGAAGCGCATCGCGCCCATCTCGGCGGTCAGGTCGGCGTCGCAGCCCTCGAAGCCGACGGTACGCAGCCGGCCGCCGATCTGGTCGGCCTCGTAGACGACGGGCTTGAGGCCCATCTTCATCAGTTCGTACGCGGCGATGATGCCGGAGAGGCCGCCGCCGATGACGGCGACCTCGGTGCCGTGCTCGGTCGCGGGTATCTGGCCGAGGCCCGCGGGGTGCGCGAGGAAATCGTCGTACGCGTAGGGGAAGTCCGGGCCGAACATGGTGATCGGGGGCTGCGCGTCGGTGTGCTGGACGGCGGTGGGCACCGTGGACGTCATGGGGTACGGACTCCTTGCACGGAACTGAAAGACAGGTGAGGGGGGCTTGGCGGGGTCAGCCGAGGGACGCGTACAGGCCGGGGCGGCGGTCGCGCAGGTACGGGTTGTGCTCGCGGGACGCGGCGAGGAACTCCGGGTCGACGTCGCCGATGACCAGTTCCTCGCCGCGGCCCGCGCGGGCGCGCGCCACGCCGTCGGGGCCGGCCAGGGTGGAGAGCCCGACGAACTCGAACTCGCCCTCGGGGCCGACCCGGTTGACGTACGCGACGTACATCTGGTTCTCGAAGGCGCGCACCGGCACGACGGACTCGGCGACGAACTGGAAGGGGTGCATCTGCGCGGTGGGGACCACGAGCAGGTCGGTGCCAGCGAGGGCGTGGGCCCGGACGTTCTCCGGGAACTCCACGTCGTAGCAGATCATGAGGCCGACCCGGACGCCGCCCAGCTCGGCCTGGACGACGGTCTGTTCACCGGAGGTGAAGGAGTCGCGCTCGAAGTCGCCGAAGAGGTGGGTCTTGCGGTAGTTCGCGAGGCGGGCGCCGTCGGGTCCGATCAGCTGGACGGAGTTGTGGACGACGTCTCCCTCGCGCTCCGGATAGCCGTACGCCACGCCGACCCCGTGCCGCGAGGCGATCCCGGCGACGGCCTTCGCGGAGTCACCGTCGACGGTCTCGGCGAGCCGGGCGATGTCGTCGCCGATCGCGTACCCGGTGAGGTAGAGCTCGGGTGCGACGAGCAGCCCCGCGCCCGCGGCGGCGGCACGCTCGGCGGCATTGTCGAGCGCCGAGAGGTTCTCGGCGACGGATCCGAGCTGCCCGGAACTCTGGAGCAGGGCGGTGCGCAGCGCAGGCATGGCGGAACCTCGGGGCGTACGGAGGGGCAGGTGGGGTCCGTTAGACCGTACGGTCGGCTGCCCTGCGCGGACAAGGCACGAGCGTTGCGGGCAGCCGCTTGATCCGTTGCGCACTGAGGGGCCGGGGCGGCGATTCGTTGCGTGGTGGCGGTGGGACCGGGGTCGTAGTGGTGTCCACCGGTGGGCGCAGGGGGCGCGGGGGCGTTCTCCGCCGCGCGGCGGAGGCCGATTGCCGCCCGTGGCCGGACGTGCCGGCACCCCCTGCCGCGAGACGGTGATCTCGCCCGGAAGGACCGGGTGAACGGCACTTCGGACGGAGGCTCCCCGTGAGCCGCGACACAGACACCCGGATCGCTGACAGCCACTCGGCCGCCACGGGCAGCCGCCCGACCGGCACCCCCGACCGCCCGACCCGCACCCATCGGCGCGTGATCGCCGTCGGCGCCGCCCTGCTGCTCTCCGCCGGGGCGGTGGGAGCGGCCGTGGCGGCGGACGGCGGCGGGCCCCGCGAGGCCGCGCCGAAGGCCGCCCACGCCCGGGAAGCCGCAGCCCTCACCGGCACCGCGAAGCTCTACCGCAAGACCACGGAAGACGTGACGTTCACCTTCGACGCCCATCTGGCCGAGCGCGACACCAGGCGCCCGGACAGGGCGACCGGCACCTTCCGCTTCGTCCACCTCGACAAGCCGGGCGGCAGGGGCGGCTGGGCGAAGGGCCGTATCGACTGCCTGATGACGGGCGGCAAGGTCGCCACGGCCACCGGCATCATCACGGACTCGAACCTCAAGGGCATCAAGGGCGGCCGCGTCGGCTTCAGCGTCCACGACCGCAGCGGGCAGGACCGGGTGGGGTACAGCTGGGCGGCGGTGGGCCGCCCCGACGGGACGAAGAAGTTGACCAAGTGCACCAGCTCGGCCCCCTTCGAGAAGGTCAGGAAGGGCACCGGCGACTTCCGCGTCAAGCCCTGGCACGTCACGTACCCGACCGGGTGACGGCGGCGGGGCCCGCCCGTACGGGGGTCGGGCGGGCCCCGCGTCTCCGCCTCACGAACCACCCGTACCCCGCCGCACGGCGGAGCCGGTCACCCCCTGGAGCACGATGCGCCGCGCACCGGCCCGCGGAATCGTGGATCACGCCCGGGGAGAACCGGGCGTACCGCAGACCGCAGACCGCAGATCCGCAGCCAGCCGGGGGGCTCCCCATGAACATGAACCGCCGCTCCACCCTCGTCCGCGTCGTCGCCGTGGGCGCCGTGCTCCTCGCGCTCGCCGGGGCCTCGGGGCCCGCGACCGCGTGGGACGGCCCACGACCCGGGCGCGAGGCCGCCGCCCTGACCGGAACCGCCCAACTGGACCGCGGCCCCGGAGACGAAGGAACCGTCACCTTCGACGCCCATCTGGACGCCCGGGACCGGAACGACCCCGGGGCCGCGCACGGCACCATCAGGTTCAGCCACTACATCGAGCACCCCAAGTTCGGCGGCTCCGCCGAGGCCCGGGTGGACTGCCTGCTGACCGGCGGGAAGGTCGCGACCGTGTCGGCGGTCGTCACGAAGGCGGACGGCGGCCTCAAGGGGGCGGTCGGCAAGCGCATCGGGATGACCGTCCACGATCAGGGCAAGCAGGACCGCTTCGGCTACAGCTGGGCCATGGCCGGGATTCCGAACGACCTGCCGGACGACATGCCCAAGTGCGTGAGCGCGGCCCCGTTCGACAGGACCAGGCCCGGCAGCGGCGATCTCCGCGTACTGCCGATGACATAGCGCCCCGGCGGCCGGGACGCTACGCGGGCGAGCCCGACGAATAGCGCCGCATCAGGGGCGAGAGCACGAGCACGGACTTCGTCCGCTCGACGAACGGCTCCCCCGCGATCCGTTCGAGCACCCGCTCGAAGTGCCGCATATCGGCGGCGAAGACCTGCACGATCGCGTCCGCGTCCCCCGTCACGGTGGACGCGGACGAGATCTCCGGATACCGCTCCAGCCCCCGCTGGATCGCCTCGGGCGAGGTGTTCCTGCGACAGTAGATCTCGATGAACCCCTCGGTCTCCCAGCCGAGCGCCGCCGGATCCACCCGCACGGTGAACCCGGTGATCGCTCCGGTGGCCCGCAGCCGGTCCACGCGCCGCTTCACGGCGGGCGCGGAGAGTCCGACCAGCTGGCCGATGTCGGCGTAGGAACGGCGGGCGTCCTCGGCGAGGGCGTGCACGATGCGTTCGTCGAGATCGTTCAGTCGCACGGGGGGTGGATCACTTCTCTGCTGTGGCCAATCGGGAGCGGCTCACGCCGTACAGGAAGTAGAACACGAGGCCGACGGCCATCCAGACACCGAACACGACCCAGGTGATGGAGTCGAGGCTGAACATGTTGTACGCGCAGAACCCGAAGCCGAGCACCGGGAAGAGCCAGCCGAGCGGCACCCGGAAGGTGCGCGGCATGTCGGGGCGGGTGCGGCGCAGCACGATCACGGCGATGTTGACCAGGCCGAAGGCGAAGAGCGTGCCGATGCTGGTGGCGTCGACGAGCTTGCCGAGCGGGATGACGGAGGCCAGCGCGCCGCAGAACAGCGAGACGATGACCGTGTTCACGCGGGGCGTGCCGGTCTTCCCGCTGACCCTGCCGAACGCCTTGGGGACCAGGCCGTCGCGGGACATGGCGAACAGGACGCGGGTCTGGCCGTAGAGGACGGTCAGGACGACGGAGGCGATGGAGATGACGGCGCCGGCGGCGAGGATCGTGCCCCACATGGTCTGTCCGGTGACGTCGTTCATGATCGCGGCGAGCGTGGCCTCGGAGCCCTCGAAGTCCTTCCAGTTCCAGGCGCCGACGGCGACGGCCGCGACCAGGACGTAGAGCGCGGTGACGATGACCAGCGAGAGCATGATCGCCCGGGGCAGGTCGCGCTGCGGGTTCTTCGCTTCCTCACCCGCGGTGGAGGCGGCGTCGAAGCCGATGTAGGAGAAGAAGAGGCTCGCGGCGGCGGCGCTGACGCCTGCCGTGCCGAGCGGCATGAAGTCCGAGTAGTTGCCGGACTTGAAGCCCATGAAGCCGATGGCGCAGAAGAGCGCGAGTGCGACGATCTTCACGATGACCATGATCGTGTTGGCGCGCGCCGACTCCTTGGCGCCGCCGAGCAGGAAGACCATCGCGAGCAGCACGACGACGAGGCCCGGCAGGTTGATGATGGCGCCGTCGACCTCGCCGGGCGCCGCGGAGAGCGCGTCGGGGATGGTGACGCCGATGGTCCCGTCGAGCAGCTCGTTGAGGTACTCGCCCCAGCCGACCGCGACCGCGGCGACCGAGACGCCGTACTCCAGGACCAGACACCAGCCGCAGACCCAGGCGACGAGTTCACCCATCGTTGCGTACGCGTACGAGTACGAGGATCCGGCGACCGGGATGGAGCCGGCCAGCTCGGCGTAGGAGAGCGCGGAGAACAGGGCGGTGAGGCCGGCGAGCACGAAGGAGACCGTGACGGCGGGTCCGGCCTTGGGGACGCTCGCGCCGAGGACGACGAAGATGCCGGTGCCGAGCGTGGCACCGATGCTGATCATGGTCAGCTGCCACATTCCGAGGGAGCGCCGAAGCGAGCCACCCTCACCCTGGCCACCCTCCGCGACCAGGCTTTCGACCGGCTTGCGCCGCATCAGGCGGCTGCCGAGGCCAGGGCTGCCCGGGGGACTGGGGCGGTTCTGCGGGGGTGCGCCTTGTTCGAGCACGCGCTGGCTCCTTCATCGCTGCCGGTCAGGGCGGCGAGGACTCATGGCACCCGCGCTAGGGACGGGAACCACCGAGCAGGCAGTCCCCGCCACACCACGTACAGCGCAGACTCTAAAGTCCACGCCTTCCCGACCGTAATGCAGCAACCTTGCGTATGGACAGTTGATCATTGCGCACTTACGGCATATACGCCTCTTCATTGCGCCGTCCGTTTCGTCCGTTGCGTGACGAGCCTTCCGGCCGGCGGTTGACACTTCGTCAGATCTCCCTCATCGTGCACCCCGGTCGAGAGGGAGGCACAGGCCATGGACCTCGATGTGCTGTACGAGATCGACGTACCGAAGCCCTGGGACGGACCCCATCCGCACGGCCAGCGCGCCGCCGAGCAGCGCGCCTACCGCGAGGCCGTGGAGCAGATCCGGCTCGCGGACCGGGTCGGCTTCCGTACCGTCTGGGCGGTCGAGCACCACTTCCGCGAGGGCCGCTCGCACTGCCCTGCGCCCGAGGTCCTGCTCGGCCACCTCGCGGCCTTGACCGAGCGGATCCGCCTGGGCTTCGGCGTCACCCTCACCCCCTTCGGCTTCACTCCCCCGCAGCGGATCGCCGAGAAGGTGGCGGCCGTGGACGTGCTCTCGGGGGGCCGGGTGGAGTGGGGGACGGGGCGCTCGACGCCCATGGAGCAGACGGCCTTCGGCGTCGACCGCGAGCAGTCGCGGGCGGACTGGCGCGAGGCGATCGAGATCGTCACCGGGATGTGGCGCGAGGAGTATTTCAGCTACGCCTCGGAGCGCTTCACCTTCCCGCGCCGCATGGTCACGCCGAAGCCCGTCCAGGACCCCCACCCGCCGTGCTGGATGGCGGCGACCTCCCCCGGTTCGGCGGAGGTGGCGGGCGCCGCCGGTCTCGGACTGCTCTCCTTCTCGATCATGCAGCCCCTTGAGGCGATGGCCCGGCAGGTCGCCGCCTACCGCGCCGCCGCCCGCACGCCCACTCCGCTCACGGACGTCACCACGGACCGCGTCAGCGCGTACACGCTGGTCCATGTCGCGGACCGGCCCTCGCGGCGGGTCTGGTCCTCGGTCGCCTGGTGGTACCGCAATCTCGCCCGGTTCACGCTGGACTGGGAGCTGCCGCATCTGACGCCCGAGGAGCGCGGGGCGGCGTTCCCGCTGCTCACCCCGATCATCGAAGGCACCGTCCCCGTAAGGGAGTTCGACGACGGTGACATGATCCTGATCGGTGACGCGGAGACGGTGGTCCGCAAGGCCAAGCGCTACGCCGACCTCGGCATCGACCAGCTCATCTGCTACGTCCAGTGGGGCTACCTGGAGCACCGCGAGATCCTGCGCACCATCGAGATCCTCGGCAAGGAAGTCATCCCGGAACTGGCGGCGTACCGGCCCCGGCGGGCGGCGCCGTGAGCGAGCCCCTCGACACCTCCCCCGTCCCCGACTACGCGGCCCTGCACCGCCTGGACGGCCGCGCCTTCGTCGTGCTCGGCGCGGGCAACGGCATCGGCCGCCAGAGCGCGCACGCCCTCACTGCGGCGGGCGCACGGGTGCTCTGCGTGGACCTCGACAAGAACCGCGCGGAGGCCGTCGCCGCCGAGACGGGCGGCCTCGCGTACGTCGCGGACGTCACGCGGCGCGAAGCGGTGCGCGAGCTCTTCGCCGACGCGGAAGGAGAGTTCGGGCGGATCGGCGGCATCGTCGACATCGTGGGCATGGCCCGCTACGAGAGCCTGGAGCGGCTCACCGACGAGTCCTGGGACTGGCACTTCTCCCTGGTCCTGCGGCACGCCTGGTTCGCCGTCCAGTACGGCGGCGAGGCGCTCGCGGCGGCGGGCGGCGGCCCGCTGGTCTTCGTCGCGTCGGTGTCGGGCCTGACGGCGGCGCCCCGGCACGCCGCGTACGGCGCGGCCAAGGCGGGCCTGATCTCCCTGGTCCGCTCGGCGGCGGTGGAGTACGGGCCGCGCGGGGTACGCGTGAACGCGGTGGCACCGGGCGTGGTGTGGACCCCGCGCGTGGCGGGCCTGATCGGCGAGGAGGGCCGCGAGCGGAACGCCCGCAACGCGCCGCTCGGCCGGGTCGCCGAGACCTCGGACATCGCGTCCGCCCTGCTCTTCTTCGCCTCGCCGCTCTCCTCCTACGTCACCGGGCAGACGCTCGTCGTGGACGGCGGGGTCGGCGTCAAGTTCCCCTACCCCACGCCCGACGTGGCCGCGTCGTAGCGCTCGCGGGCGGCCGCGATGGCCGGGCGATGGTCGATGGACCAGTCGGCGAGGGCCTTCACGAGGTGGGTGAGGCTGTGGCCGA
The DNA here is from genome assembly GCF_042881135.1 of Streptomyces sp. NPDC058284. Lineage (NCBI taxonomy): Bacteria > Bacillati > Actinomycetota > Actinomycetes > Kitasatosporales > Streptomycetaceae > Streptomyces > Streptomyces sp. NPDC058284. Next base: position 37,006 of record NZ_JBHVYE010000022.1, on the reverse strand, counting down.
GATCGGTGAGCTCGTACTCCACCTGCGGCGGGATCGTCGGGTACACCGTGCGCTTGACCAGGCCGTCACGCTCCAGGCGGCGCACGGTGAGGGTGAGCATGCGCTGCGAGATGTCGCCGTGGATCCGGCGCTGCAACTCCTTGAACCTGAGGACGCCCGAGGCCAGTTCGACCACGACGTACACGGACCACTTGTCGCCGAGCCGGTCGAGGACGTCCCGCACCCCGCACTCGTCCTGCGGAGTGTCGCAGCGGATCACCGGCTCGGTGTCCGGGTCCGCCGCGGAAGCCGGTGGGGTGGTTACCACCGTGTGCCCTGCTGACATGAGAGTGCCTCCTTATGCGGCCGCGCGCCGTGGATCAGAGTAGTGCGCAGCCGGTCACCGACCGGCACCGCTCACCAGGGGGAATCCCATGCTCATGATCACCGGCGCCACGGGCGCACTCGGCACGCTCGTCACCGACCGGCTCGCCGGCCACGACGACGTCGTCATCGGCTCCCGCCGCCCCGCTCCCGGCGGGCGCCGCGTCGACTTCGACGACCCGTCGTCCCTGGACTTCACCGGCGTCGACACGCTGCTGGTTATCTCCGCCGGGGCCGCCGAGGACGACGTCGTCGTGGCCCGCCACGAGGCCGCGATATCCGCCGCCGAGAAGAGCGGGGTGCGCCACCTCGTCTACACCAGCCTCAGCGGCGACGGCGACCATCTGACGTACGCGCTCGCCCACCGCTGGACCGAGCGCAGGCTGCGCCGCTCCACGCTCGACTGGACGGTGCTGCGCAACGGCCTGTACGCGGAGTTCCTCGCCGCCGTCGCAGCGCCGGGCCCCGACGGGACCATCGCCGCGCCGCTCGGGACGGGCCGCCTCGCCGCCGTGGCGCGCGCTGACCTGGCCGACGTCGCGGTACGGGTGGCGAAGGACCCCGCCGCCCACGCGGGCCGCACCTACGAGCTGGTCGGCGAACAAGCCCTGAGCGGCGCCGAGTTGGCCGCCGCGACAGGTTCCTCCTACGAGCCCGCCGCACTCGCCGCGACCCGCGAGGCGATCACCACGGCGGGCCAGGCCCTGCCCTTCCAGGTCCCGATGCTCCTGAGCACGTACTCAGCGATCGCAGCCGGCTTCCTGGACGGCACGGGCATCGAGGACCGCAGCGCACTGCGAACCCTGCTGGGCAGGGAGCCCCGCCCGGCACTCGACGCGTATGTGGCGGCGGTGCGGGGCTGAGGGGGCGGGACGCCCCCTCAGGGGCGCGGGGAACTGCGCGCCCAGCCACGACGAACGCACAGCGAAAACGGCACCTCCGCCCAGCGCTTGCCCGCACACGGCGGGGGTGCAGCCCTGACGGCGGGGCCACCCACCGTCAGGGGCACGGGACAGCGACACGAACGGCCCCACCACGCGGGCACGCCGGGCCACGACAACCCCGCACCCCCACGCGGGAGCCTCTAGCTCCAGCTGGCGTGCAGCGGCTTGCCCTCCGCGTAGCCCGCGGCACTCTGGACGCCGATCGTGGCCCGCTCCGCGAACTCCGCGAGGGAGGCCGCGCCCGCGTACGTGCAGGAGGAGCGGACGCCCGCGATGATCGAGTCGATCAGGTCCTCGACGCCCGGCCGGATCGGGTCGAGGAACATCCGCGAGGTGGAGATGCCCTCCTCGAAGAGCGCCTTGCGGGCGCGGTCGTACGCCGACTCCTCGCTGGTGCGGTTGCGCACCGCACGCGCCGACGCCATGCCGAACGACTCCTTGTACAGGCGGCCGTCGGCGTCCTGCTGGAGGTCGCCCGGGGACTCGTACGTACCCGCGAACCAAGAACCGATCATGACGTTCGACGCGCCGGCGGCCAGCGCCATGGCGACGTCGCGCGGGTGACGGACACCGCCGTCGGCCCAGACGTGCTTGCCGAACTTCGCGGCCTCGGTGGCGCATTCGAGCACCGCGGAGAACTGCGGGCGGCCGACGCCGGTCATCATGCGCGTGGTGCACATGGCACCGGGACCGACACCCACCTTGATGATGTCCGCGCCGGCCTCGATGAGGTCGCGCACACCCTCGGCGGCGACGATGTTGCCCGCGACGATCGGCACCCGCGGGTCCAGGCCGCGCACGGCCTTGACCGCGGCGATCATCGACTCCTGGTGGCCGTGCGCGGTGTCCACGACGAGCGTGTCGACGCCCGCGTCGAGGAGCTGCTTGGCCTTGCCCGCCACGTCGCCGTTGATGCCGACGGCGGCGGCGATGCGCAGGCCGCCGTTGGCGTCGACGGCCGGGGTGTAGAGCGTCGCGCGCAGGGCGCCCGTGCGGGTGAGGATGCCCGCGAGGCGGCCGTCCTTGTCCACGGCGGGGGCGTACCTGCGGTTGGCGCCGTCCAGCTTGTTGAACGCGTCGCGCGGGTCGATGTCGGCGTCCAGGAGCACCAGGTCCCTGGACATGACCTCGGAGAGCTGCGTGAAGCGGTCGACGCCGCTCAGGTCGGTGTCCGTGACGACGCCGATGGGCTTCTGGTCGTCGTCGACGACGACGCCCGCGTTGTGCGCGCGCTTGGGCAGCAGCGCGAGCGCGTCGGCGACGGTCTGCGTGGGGGCCAGCACGATCGGGGTGTCCAGGACGTGGTGGCGCGTCTTGACCCAGGAGACGACGTCGGTGACGACCTCGATCGGGATGTCCTGGGGGATGACGACGATGCCGCCCCTGCGGGCGACGGTCTCGGCCATGCGGCGGCCGGCGATCGCGGTCATGTTGGCGACGACCAGCGGGATCGTGGTGCCGGTGCCGTCGGGCGAGGCCAGGTCGACGCCCTGGCGGGAGCCGACGGCGGAGCGCCTCGGGACCATGAAGACGTCGTCGTACGTCAGGTCGTACGCAGGCTGGATGTCATTGAGGAAGCGCACGTGCTGCTCATCCCAGTCGATCAGAGGTGGCCCCCGGACAGTTAGCCCGAGGGAAAAGCACGTACTTCATTCTCCCATGCCACCGGGGTTGTGCCGCCTGGGACGATCACCCAGGCGGGCGACGGGGGCGATGGTCGGATCGTCCAAACGCACCCGGAAACGGAACGAACGGTTCACGCCTCGCGACGCTCCGTGCCGGGGTGTCCCGGACCGGCCGGGGCGGGGCCGAGCGCGAGGACGATCTCCAGACCGGTCTCTGCCCCCCGCCAGTGCTCGACGGCCGCCGAGAACACTTCCTGCGCGATCCGCCACTCCCCCGGCGCCCCCCGTGCGTACTCCTGCCAGCCGGAGACGACGAGCAGCCGTCCGTTCGCGCGGGGTGCCCACGAGAGGTCGGTGAGGCAGTCGGCGAGGGCGTCCCAGTTGCGCCCGAACCAGTCGGGCAGGCCGAGGCCGCGGGCGCAGCGCTCCATGAAGGCGGCCTTGTCCGTCACGCCTGCCAGGGAGAGCGTCGCGGTGGTCCAGCCGGCGCCGCGTGCGGCGTCGAGCACGGGCGCGAGCGGATCAGATGCGCTGTCAGTACCGCCGGGCATTACCTCAGCACCGCCTTGAAGGACGCGTAGTGGTCATCGGTGTAGTAGATCTCGCCGCCGCTCCCGGTGACGATGCGGCGCGCCCCGCGGTCGCGCTCACCCGGCGTGCGGACGGTGTACTCGTGGTAGTAGCCGCGTGCGCGCCGCGGGAGTTCCCGCTCGAAGTTCCCGAAGACGGCGCCGTCCTTCCCGTACGGGAAGGGCCCCCCGTCATCGATGCGCTCCAGCGTGCGCCGGGCCTCGGCGGGCAGCCGGCCGACCTGGACGGTGGCCATGCCGTGGGCCCAGTCGGGGGCGTCTCCTCCGGTGCCGCCCGAGGAGCACCCGGCCACCAGGACCGCGAGACAGAGCAGCAACACCCCCAGCGCGCGGGGAACGAACCGGTTCAGCATGGATCAGACCCTGCCATGGCAACCCTTCGGGCGCGCGGGACAACGACGTGTGCGGCTCCGCGACGTGTGCGGCTCCGCGACATGTGCGGCTCCGCCGCGTGGGCGCGATCGGCCCCCACGCCCCCAGGCTCTCAGCTGCCGTCCGGGTCCGCCCGGTTCAGCGCGGGCCGCGGCGCCGCCCCCGCGACAAGAAGCTGATCAGCCGCAGCCGTGTCCGTCACCAGACTGGTGACGAGCCCCGACCGGAGCACCGCGTCGATCGCGGCGGCCTTGCGCTGCCCGCCGGCGATGGCGACCACCTCGGGAATCCGGCGAAGCCGGTCCGCTTCGACGGTGATGCACCGCTCCCCGAGATCCCGACCCACCCGGCGCCCCTCGGCGTCGAACAGATGGGCGGACATCTCCGCGGCGACTCCCAGCGAGGCGTAATGCGCCCGCTCCTCGTCGCTGAGCATGTCGTGGACGGTGGAGATGCCCGGCTCCCAGGAGCCGATGGAGACGCAGGCGACCGTGACCTTGTCGAAGTACTCGAAAGCGCGGGCGATGCCCGTCTGGTTGCGCAGCGCCGCCGCGGTCGCGGGGTCGGGGAGCAGCATCGGCGCGTAGATGGGGTGGGCCTCGCCGCCGGACACCTGGGCGGCGCGGCGGACGGCCTCGACCGAACCGCGCTCGGCGGTCCCGGCGTCGTACACCCCCGTGAGCTGCACGACGGTGCACGGCGGCAGCTGCGCGAGGGCGGCCGCCATGTGGATGGTGGAGCGGCCCCAGGCGAGGCCGAGGACATCGCCCTCGTCGACCAGCTCGCCGAGCAGGTCCGCCGCGACCTCGCCGAGGTTCTCGGGGTCGGGCGACTCGTCGATCTCGTCGGCGGGCGCCGGCGACTCCACGACGACGGCGTGCCGCAGCCCGTAGCGGGCGCGCAGCGCGTCCGAGCGCTCCGCGTCCAGCTCTGCGGGCACCCTGATCTCGATGCGCACGAGATCCCGCTCCAGGGCGGTCTCAAGGACCCGGGCCACCTTGAAGCGGCTGACGCCGAACTCCTCGGCGATCTGGATCTTGGACTTGCCCTCGAGGTAGAAGCGGCGGGCCATGGCCGCCGCCTGCACCAGCTCCGCGGGTCCCATCCGCATGGCTGACCGACCCGCCGACATGGCCGACACGGCGCTCTCCTCACTGCTGTTCACAAACTGGGTACGCCGCTCATCCTTGCAGATCCGGCCTGGTCGATCAGCCCTGAGGGACTGCGTTCACGTTCCCGTGGCTCAGTGGCCGCACGCCCATGCGCTTGACGCGGTCTTTGCCTCGGCTTGGGTGCGCAATGAACGTACCGCGTCCGCCGGATCCTTGGCGCCGTAGACGGCGGAGCCCGCGACGAACACGTCGGCGCCCGCCTCGGCGCAGCGCTCGATGGTCTCGGCCGAGACACCGCCGTCGACCTGCAACCACATCTCCAGGCCGTGCTTGCCGATCAGGTCACGGGTGCGGCGGATCTTGGGCAGCATGATGTCCAGGAACGCCTGGCCGCCGAAGCCCGGCTCGACCGTCATGATCAACAGCATGTCGAGCTCGGGGAGCAGGTCCTCGTACGGCTCGATGGGCGTCGCAGGCTTCAGCGCCATGGAGGCGCGGGCGCCCTTGGCGCGGATCTCGCGCGCGAGACGGACGGGAGCGGCGGCGGCCTCCGCGTGGAAGGTGACCGATCCGGCGCCCGCCTCGACGTACTGCGGGGCCCAGCGATCGGGGTCCTCGATCATCAGGTGGCAGTCCAGAGGCGTGTCCGTCGCGCGGGCGAGCGACTCTACGACCGGCACCCCGAGGGTGAGGTTGGGGACGAAGTGGTTGTCCATCACATCGACATGGAGCCAGTCGGCGCCTTCGACCGCCCGTGCCTCCTCGGCGAGGCGGGAGAAGTCCGCGGACAGGATGCTGGGGTTGATCTGCACGGCCATGCCCCAAGACTGCCATGCCCGGCGCTCGTTGCTGACCGCGGTCCACCGCATGGGCACAGCGGCTCCCGCGACCGCACGCCGGATGCCATGCCGGACGGTCCAGCGGCACCGCACACGGCAAGCGGGGGGGGGGAAGCCACGGCGGACGTACGGGGGCGGGAGCGGCGCGGCGCCGCGTGGCTGGTGTGCGGGTGGCGCAGGATTCCGGCACCACCGTCCGCATCCAGGTCTAGTCAGGAGCGGCTCCAGGTCTGGGAACGGCTCGACGTGCACCGGGCATCCGAGACCTGTTGCGCGGCAGAGGCCGGCTCTTCTGCTTCCCTTTCAACCGTCTACCAAGTCGAGCGCCTGCGCTTGTGCATGCTTGCCCTCGCTCTCTGGTCTCTCGGCGAGGTCTTCGCGGGCTGTCGCGTGGCTGCCTACGGCGCTTACAGCCAGCCGTTGCGGCGGAAGGCCCGGTAGATCACGGCGCAGAGGACCACGGTGCCGGTGAGGATCAGGGGGTAGCCGAAGGTCCAGCGGAGTTCGGGCATGTGGTCGAAGTTCATGCCGTAGACGCCGACGACGCCGATGGGTACGGCGATGAGGGCGGCGATGGCGCTGATGCGGCGCATGTCGGAGTTCTGCTGGACGCCGGTCTGGGTGAGGGCGAGGGACAGGGCCGTGTCGGTGACCTCGCCGAGTGCGGTGATGCGTTCGGTGGCCTGGGTGAGGTGGTCGCTGACGTCGCGGAGGTATGTGGCGATGTCCTTGTCGATCCCTGGCAGTCGGCGCCCGGCGAGTTCCCGCATCGGCCCGGAGAGCGGGACCACCGTGCGGCGCAGTTCGAGGAGTTCGCGTTTGAGCTGGTAGATCCGGTGGATGTCGTGGGCCTGTTGGGGCGCGTAGGTGCCGCCCTCGGCTTCGTCCACGTCCGTCTCTACGGCGGTCACGACGTCGAGGTACTGGTCGACGACGGTGTCGGCGATGGCGTGCAACACGGCGGCGGGGCCATGTGCGAGCAGTTCCGGGTGCTTTCCAGGTGGCGGCGGACGCCGGTGAGTTGATGGGAGGCACCGTGGCGGACGACGACGATGAAGCCCTCGCCCACGAAGACCACGATCTCGCCGGTGTCGACGATCTCGCTGGTGGCGGTGAGGTGTTCGTGCTCGACGTAGAGAGCGGTCCGCAGGACAAGGAAGAGGGTGTCGTCGTAGCGTTCGAGCTTGGGTCGCTGGTGGGCGTGGAGGGCGTCCTCGACGGCCAGCGGGTGCAGGCCGAAGGCGCGGGCGACGGTCTGGAGCTGGTCTTCGGTGGGCTCGTGCAGGCCGATCCACGCGAAGCTGTCCGGGGTGGCGTGGCAGGCGTCCATCGACTGGTCGAGGGGCAGAAGGCCCGGTCGGCGCCGTCCGTCCTCGTACAGGGCGCAGTCGACCACCGAGTCCGGGTGCGGAGTGGCATTGTGGTCCGCTATGGCCTCTCCTCGATTTCGGGGGGGCGCGGCCCCTGCGTGGCGCGCGGCCTGACGGCTACCATACTTGCATGGAAGCGCAAGTTACGTCATGGGATGCGGCTGGTGCCGATCGCGCGGTGGGGGTACTCAAGGCGCTGGCCGACCCGTCGCGGTACCGGCTGCTGTGGGCCCTGAGCCAGAACGAGCTGCCGGTGAGCGCGCTCGCGGAGCTGCTGGGCGCCCATGTCGCGGCGACCTCCCAGCATCTGGCCAAGCTGCGGGCGGCCGGACTGGTCACCTCCCGCCGGGAGGGCACCCGCATCTACTACCGGGCCGCCGACCCGCAGGTGCGGGAGCTGCTGGAGGGTGCGATGCTGGTCGCCAATGCCACGGCCGGGACCGCTCCCGGTGCGAGCGGCGCGCAGGACGGGCCGGAGACCGCCGCTCAGGAGCAGACCGTGGCAGCACGCGCGGCCCGGGCGCGGCGTCGCCCGGCGACCGAGTACTAGCCGAGGGCACGGGCTCTCCGGCTGGTGCCGGGCCCCGGGCCACGGGGAAATACGCGACTGGTGGCCCGGCTACCCCGAGGACCGCACTGCGGAATGCGGGCGGGAATTGTTCGCTTTCAACGACCCGGTGAGCGTCGCGGCGCTCACCATCCTTGCTGCCGCGGTCACGGTCGTGTCGGTCTCCGACAGGGGGCCTGCTGCCGACCGCCGTTGGCACTACCCGGCGGCGATCGTGCTCGTTGCCGGAGCCAACACCGCTCTCGTGGTCTTCGTCGCCACGGGGTCCGACCGCAGGCGCGCGCCCTGGGCACGTTGTTCACCACGCCATGGCGCTCACGAGTCGTATCGGCAGCCGCAACCGGTGACGATCTTCAGCTGCGTTCCCCACGTAAGCCCGGCCCGCCGGCTGACGGTGGAGCACTCAGGCACTGCGGCGCGCGGGATTCAGGACCGCGGCACGCTTTCAGCCTCGCCGTTGTCGAGCCGGTACTCCTGCGGGTCGGCGTCATAGGCGTACAGCTCGGCGTAGCGGCCCCAGTCCGTCGCCGTCTCCAGCTGCTGGGTGACCTGCTCGCTGGTGTAGTGGTGGGCAAGGACGTCGCGGAAGAACCCGGCGCGCAGCGTGCCGTCGGGGCTTTGGCGCAGGCTGGTGGTGATCATCCGGACCAGGGATGCGCCGAGAGCGGCCTCGGCGAAGATGGTCTTGGAGTCCTGGACGTCGGCGCCGGCGTAGGCGGTGCCCTGCTCGGTGAGCAGCAGGTCGTCGTCGCTGATCTTGGCGAAGCCGAGTAGTTCGAGGGCGTCGACCAGGGGCAGTACGTCGTCGATCTCCAGGCCGAGGTCGTCGGCGAGGTCGGCCAGGTCGCAGCGTCCGCCGCGGTGGGCGACCATCTTGGCGAGGCCGGAGAGCCCGTCGACGCTCGCCGTGGGCAGCGGGGTGTTGGCGGCGGTGCGCTTGTCGAGTTCGATGCCGTCGGGGCGGCCCGGGGTGCGGGTCTCCTTGGCCCGGCCGGTCATCACGCGGTAGACGCGGTCGATGAGGTCCTCGAAGGCGGGCGCGTTGCGGTCGCGCGGGCGGTCGAGGCCGACCTCGAAGGTTTCCTTGATGGTGCCGGGGCGGGAGCCGAGGACGACGATCCGGTCGGCCATCAGTACGGCCTCCTCGATGTTGTGGGTGACCAGCACGATGGCGCGGGTGGGGAACTGTCCCGACTCCCACAGCTCCATCAGCTCGCCGCGCAGATTCTCGGCCGTGAGCACGTCGAGGGCGGAGAAGGGCTCGTCCATCATCAGGACGTCCGGCTCGACGACCAGCGCGCGGGCGAAGCCGACGCGCTGGCGCATGCCGCCGGACAGCTCTTTGGGGTAGGCGGACTCGAAGCCGTCGAGGCCGATCAGGTCGATGGCCTGCACGGCGGCCTCGGCGCGCTGGTCGGCGGGTACGCCGCGGGCCTCCAGGCCGAGTTCGACGTTCTGCTGGACGGTCAGCCAGGGCAGCAGCGCGAAGGTCTGGAAGACCATCGCGGTGCCGGGGTTGGCGCCGGTCAGCGGCTGGTCGCGGTAGGAGATGGTGCCGGAGCTGGCCGGGATGAGCCCGGCCAGGCAGCGCAGCAGCGTGGACTTGCCGGAGCCGGACTTGCCAAGCAGCGCGACCACCTCTCCGGCGCGCACCTTGAGGTCGATGCCGGCCAGGACGGGCAGTTCGCCGTCTGCGCCCGCGTAGGTCTTGGTGAGGCTGACGGTTTCGAGCAGGACGTCGCCGTCGGCGGCGCGCGGCGGCTTGGCCGCGGGGGCGCTGCTGGTACGCAACTTGCGGAGGGTCTTCAGTGCCATGACGGTCTCCAGAAGGGGGAAGTCTGTGGTGGTTCAGAGGGCGTAGCGGCTGTCGGCGAGCCGGTACAGGCGGCGCCACAGCAGGCGGTTGAGGCCGACGACGTACAGGCTCATCACCGCCACTCCGGCGATGAGGTGTGGGAAGTCGCCGCTCGCGGTGGCCTTCGCGATGTACGCGCCCAGGCCGGTGGCGGTCAGCGTGGTGCCGCCGAAGGTGACGACCTCGGCGACGATCGAGGCGTTCCAGGCGCCGCCCGACGCGGTGATGCCGCCGGTGACGTAGGAGGGGAAGATGCCGGGCAGGATCAGCCGCTTCCATCGCTGCCAGCCGTGGACGCCCAGGTCGTCCATGGCCTCGCGCAGATCCGTCGGGATCGACATGGCGCCGGCGATGGTGTTGAAGAGGATGTACCACTGGGCGCCCAGCGCCATCAGCAGGATGCCGCCGACATTGATGGACAGGCCGGTCTTCAGGAAGAACCAGACCGCCAGCGGGAAGAGGAAGTTGGCGGGGAAGCTGGCCAGGACCTGGATGACCGGCTGGGCGATGCGGGTCAGCCGGGGCGAGAAGCCGATCTTGACACCGATCGGGACCCAGATGGCCGTCGCGGCGGCGACCAGCACGATGACGCGGGCGAGGGTGACCAGGCCGAGCAGCAGCGGTTCGCCGAAGACGCCGAGTCCGGTGTGGTCGTGGAGGTAGTGGCCGAGGTCGACCAGACCCCACAGGATGAGTGCGCCCGCGACGAGGGCGAAGGTGATGTCGCCGGTGCGCTGCCGGGCCGGGTCGACGCTCAGGGGCCGGTCGTCGGTGCCGAAGACGCGCGCGGCCTGGCTCAGTCCGCGGCCGGCCGGGCGCAGCAATCTGCCGAGCAGATGTGGCCAGTTGGAGCGGCGCAGGAAGTTCAGCACGACCGAGCTCTGGACTTCGGTGGCTTCGGACTGCTCGTTCTTGAACTTCTCCGCCCAGGCGGTCAGCGGGCGCCAGAACAGGAAGTTCACGCCGATCACCATGACCGCCATGGTGACGATGGCCCAGCCGACCTTGCCCAGGTCGCCGTCAGTGATGGCGGCTCCGGCGTAGGAGCCGACGCCGGGCAGTGCGTAGTCCTTGTTGTTGACGCTGATCGCCTCGGACGCCACGAGGAAGAACCAGCCGCCGCCGAAGCTCATCATGCCGTTCCAGACCAGCCCGATCATCCCGGACGGCACCTCGACCTTCCAGAACCGCATCCACTTGGTGAAGCGGAACGACCGTGACAGCTCGTCGAGTTCACGCGGCAGCGAGGTGAGGGAGTGGTAGAAGCCGAACGTCATGTTCCACGCCTGCGAAGTGAAGATCGCGAAGATCGACGCGCACTCCAGGCCCAGCATGGAGCCGGGGAACAGGGCGATGAACCCGGTCACCGCGACGGTCAGGAAGCCCAGCACCGGCACCGACTGGAGGATGTCCAGAGCCGGGATCAGAATCCGCTCCAGGCGGCGGCTCTTCGCCGCGGCATAGGCGTACACGAAGGTGAACACGGTCGATGCGGCGAGCGCCACGAACATCCGCAGCAGCGAGCGCGCCGCGTCGTAGGGCAACTGCGACGGATCGGTATTGACCTTGATGTTCTGGCCGGTGGAGAAGCGGACCGTGGTCCCCTGTCCGACCCGCAGCACGAGATAGAGCAGCACCAGGACCGCCGCGGCGACCACTACATCGACCCAGGTCATACGGGACAGACGGCCCGCGAACCGGGTGGAGAGCGGCGCCCGCGGGGCATCGGTGCTCGTCCTGAACGACATCACGCAAACCTCCGACCACACGGCGGACACAGGCCGCGTCGGGGCGCGAGCGCGCACCCGGGCAGCACAAGCCCGGCATGGAGAGAACAAGACGGGGAGAGGGACGGCCGCCGGGGGCCGGACTTCCGGCTCCACATGAAGGCACACCCCAGCTCGGCCGGGTCAGCCGAGCCGTGGAAGGGAGATCAGAGACTGCCCGTGAGGCAGCGTGGACTGGGAGGGTCTTCGCCCATGGCTGCCTCCATTCAGTGATGCGTTCATCGGGTGCGGCAGGACGGCCTCGTCCGCACGGCGCGGCGGGCAGCATGCCGCGAGGAGTCTGACAGCTAATTGCACTGATACGCAAATAACGGCCGGCCTGCCCCACGGTGGCCGCCAGCCCGGGCCGCACCGCTACTTGCGCGTCAATGCAAGTATGGGGCTAGACTCCCGGGTGTCCTCACAGGAAAGACGGAGGGAGGCGAGAGACATGGATCGCAGTCACAGTAGGCCGGGCCGCCCAAGGCCCCGCATCCAGTCGTCCACGCATCCTTCCGGCACGCGGTAGCCGCGCTCTCCTCCTGCGCCCGCGTCCCTGGGCCGCCCTGCCCGCACGGGGCGTGAGGAGGTCCCCCATGGCCGCCCTGACCACCTTCGACTTCGCATTCCGGCTCGCCGTCGGCGTCGGCTGCGGCGCCCTGATCGGCGTCGAACGGCAGTGGCGCGCCCGCATGGCCGGGCTGCGCACCAACGCCCTCGTCGCCGCCGGAGCCACCCTTTTCGTCCTCTACAGCGAGGCCGTCGGCGACGCCGGCAGCCCCACCCGAGTCGCCTCCTACATTGTCTCCGGCATCGGCTTCCTCGGCGGCGGCGTCATCTTGCGCGACGGCGCCTCCGTCCGCGGCCTCAACACCGCGGCCACGCTGTGGTGCTCGGCCGCCGTCGGCGTCCTGGCCGCCTCCGGCCGCCTGGACCTGGCCCTGCTCGGCACGGGTACGGTCCTCGCCGTCCACCTGCTGCTGCGCCCCGCCGGACGGCTCATCGACCGCGTCCCCCAGCACGACCCGGACACCGAGGGCGTCCATGCCAGCGTCCACGTCACCTGCGACCGGGGCGACGAGACCCACATCCGCGCCCTGCTGCTGCAGTCCCTGGCGGGCGGCGGGCTCACCCCCACCGGCCTGCGCGTGCGGCGCGAGGACGACGACACGACCGCACTGCAGACCGTGGTCCCCGTGACGGGTGATCCGGCCCGCGCCCTGGAGCAACTCATCGCCCGCCTGTCCCTGGAGCCCGGCATCCGCGACCTGCACTGGCACCTGGACGCGACACCGGCCGAAGCCGAACGGGAGGCCGTGACGTGAACGACCTTGACCTCTCGCCAGGACGGGACGACCCGCAGTCGGGACGCCGTGACCTGACGGCGGAGCGCAGCGCCGTACGCCTGGCCGCCCGTCGCCTGGCCGAAGAGGCCCCCGCCCTGCTGGCCGCCTCCGCCGGCGCGCTTCGAGCCGGCCTTGCCGTCCGAGCGGCCGCCCTGCGCCGGGCCGCGCTCGCCGCCTGGCGCGCCGGCGTCCCGCCGCAGGTGATAGCCGAGGACTCACGGCTTACCGAGGGCACCGTGCGGCAGTGGATTGCGGCGGAAGGCGGCTGCCGCTGAGCAGTGCCGAATCTGCCTCTCCGTCCTCGTACTGGCGCCCTTGGCCATCACGGGCGCCGAGTTGGCCGGCGTACGGCCGGGCAACGGCCAGGACCTTCTCACCGAAGTCGGTCAGTCGCATCCGGCGCCCGCACTGGCCAGGTGCGGCGCGCGGTCTGGGCGAGGGTGATGTTGCCGCGGGAGTTGGCCTCGGAGTACACGCCGCGGCCCCCCAGCTCGACACCAATGAAGATGATCGTGACGGGGAACTCGTTCGCGATGTATTCGAAATGGTTGCTGACCTCGGTCCCGTTGCGGTCATGCCACTTGAGGAAGTGCAGATCGTCGATGACCAAGATGCGCGTCTCACATTCCAACACGCGGCCCAGGGCGCGCTGAGCGAAGAGCGCGGCCGTGCCGCTCTTGCGGCCGGGGTGCACGTAGTACTCCAGCAGTGACCGGTTGAACTCCTTCATGCCGATGTTGCTGGTCAGCCCGACCCGGCAGACCGGCCACCGCTCGTGTCCAGCGGCGGTGAACGCCCCCTCCCGCTCGATCACCTGCCGGTGGTACTTCAGTGCGAAGTCCAAGACCGCGGTGGTCTTGCCGAGCCCGGGAAAGGCGTCCACTGCGACGGCGCCCTTGGCCTTGTCGCCGTCCTGCCGATTGCTCGCGAGGATGTCCCACAAGTCCTCGTGCAGCGCCTTGAGCTGAGGGGTGCCGATCGGCCCCAGGTTGGCGTGCCGGATACTGCGGCCCTGCTCGTACTCCAGCAACGCCGCTTCGCCCAGGAGCGCCTTCTGCTTGAGCGTGAGCTGCTCCGGCGGCTGCCGCTTCGGCGCGTCTGCCAGGGCCCGCAGCCCCTCCTTACGCGAGAGCGTGAGGTTGTCCAGCGGCGGGGTCTCGGGACGGGGCTGCGTCATGCGTCCTTTAGAGCATCGGCGTAGAAGTCCCCGTCGTCCTCGGGACCGTCGAATTCGTCGTCCTCGTCGTCATCACCAGGCAGCAGGCCCTCATACGGCTCGGCCTCCACCGCCTCCGGCTCCTCTGCGTCGTCCTCCTCAACGTCGGCGTTGGTGGCGAGGATCCGTGCGACGGACGGCAGCATGCGCACGTCGTCCTCGACGGTTCCCGGGAGGTCGAAGGCGGACTCCTCGCGGGCCTGGCGCAGAGCCAGACGGCGCTCGGACATGGCCAGCCCGAGGCCCAGGTGCCAGCGGTCGAGCAGTTCGGCGACCGCGGTCTCGTCGTCGGGGAACGGTATTTCTCGCCCGCGATCTTCCGGGCGATCTCGATGGCCCCCTGGCTGATCGGGAACTTCTGCGCCGGGGCGTGCTCCCACTCCAGGGTGTGCCAGCGGCGGGTGTCCGGGCGGCGGAAGTAGATGTAGTTGATGTTGTCGGGATCGACCAGCCCGGCTTCCCGGTCGGTGAGGAAGGCGCGCACCCACCGCTTGATGGTGCGTACGCTCACGCCCAACTCGGTGGCCTTCGCCTCGTATCGCTGCATTTTGGGCACTGTGGTCGCGTACTGGGGCCGGGGCTCGCCCGGCTCCGCGAGTTCGTCGCTGCCCGACCGGAAGCCGGTAAGGACCTCGTCGATATGGGCGGCCCGCTCCCGGACCTCGGCAAGTTCCTCTTCGCTGAGCAGGGCGAACAGCACCGAAGCTGTCTCGCGGTCGTCGTCCGATTCCGGCCCCGGCCCGGTCGCGATGACCTGGGCCCGGCCAGAGGCGAGCACCTCGCGCAGCGACAGACGGAACCTGCGCCCCGGCCCGTCACGGACCAGCACCTCGTTGCCGGCCGCCGAGCCGAACATCTCCACCACCACGACGACTTCGCCGTCGTACTTCAGCCTCGCGCCCACCCCGACACGTACAGCAGCTCCGGTCACATGTCCCCCTCCACGAGACCCCGACCTCGTGATCCGACAGATCTGCTCGGTCTGCTCCTCGTCCAGTGCGGATTCGTCCTCGGGCTCCTCGATGGGGCGGGGCAGGTCGCGTCCGCCAGCGCCAACCACCGTGGCCGGGCCCTGGCGCAGCATGTGGCGCTCGGACAACGGCTCCGTCAGGTCCGTCACAAAGTGCTGGCACCACAACAGCCGCAGTACCGTGGCCCGTGGCCCTACCCGCCAATCCGGGTGACGGGGGAAGGCATGAAACGCCTCGCCCAGCGTCGCCCCGTACAGATCTGCCGCCCGGATCTCCGCGAGCAGGTCCTCGTCGAAGAGCCAGCCGCGGCGACAGCCCGCGAGGAAGCGCAGGTTCGCCAGTCTCGCCAGCGGAACGTACGCCAAGGGATCGAAGGTTCGAAGACGTCGATGCCCGTCGTCGACCAGACCAGGTCTTCGTCGATCTTCCCGTCCGTACGACGGAGACTCATCGAGACTTCGCCGATCACACGCGACATACCCCACCCCCGAGCAGCAAGAGCGGGGCGCAGAGCTCCCGGTCTCGACCAGCTGCGACATCTCCCCGATCAAGCGGGAGGGGGCCGCTGCATAGAACGAGACCGGGAACAGCACTGCGACGAGTGAACGATCAGACAGGAGTGCGTCTCACCGCGTTGTCCCATGGGCCGGACGAGGGCCATCATCAATGAGAAAGGGACACGCGAAATGCGAACCTACAACCTTACGCCCCTCAGGCGGTGCGCCGGATCAGCGCCAGGTACATCGCGTCCGTCCCGTGCAGATGCGGCCACAGCTGTACGTCGGGTCCGTCGCCCAGCGCCGGGACGTCCCCGAACATGGGCCGCGCGTCGATGAGTTCGGCCCCGCCGGTCTGCTTGAGCACGTCGTCCACGACGGCCCGCGTCTCGGCCGGGTGCGGCGAGCAGGTCGCGTACCCGACGACGCCGCCGACGCGCACCGACTCCAGCGCCGTGCGCAGCAGCGCGCGTTGCAGCGGTGCGAAGCCCTCCAGGTCCTGCGGGCGGCGGCGCCAGCGGGCCTCCGGGCGGCGGCGCAGCGCGCCGAGTCCGGTGCAGGGCACGTCCATCAGGACGCGGTCGAAGGTGCCGGGCCGCCACGGCGGGCGGGTGCCGTCGGCCGCGATGACCTCGTACGGGCCGGGGTTCCCCGCGAGCGCCTGCGCGACCAGACCGGCGCGGTGCGGCTGCTTCTCGGCGGCGAGCAGCGCGGCGCCGCGCCCGGCGGCGAGCCCGGCGAGCATGGCGGCCTTGCCGCCGGGGCCCGCGCAGCCGTCGAGCCACTTGGTGTCGGAACCCTCGACCGGGGCGTTGGCGAGGGCCAGCGCGACCAGCTGACTGCCCTCGTCCTGCACGCCCGCGCGACCCTCGCGGACGGCCTCGATGGCGCCCGGCTCGCCGCCCTCGCTGAGCCGCACGGCATACGGCGACCAGCGGCCGGGCAGTGCGGATTCCTCGCCCACGGAGGCCAGGAGTTCACCGGCGGTGGCCCGGCCGGGCCGCGCCACCAGCGTCACCTCGGGCCGCTCGTTGTCGGCCTCGAGGAGGTCCTCGATGCCCGCGCGGCCACCGCCGAGCGCGTCCCACAGCGCCGAGACGACCCAGCGGGGGTGGGAGTGGACGACGGCGAGATGGTCCTCGGGGTCCTCGTCGTACGGTGGGGCGACGCGCTCCACCCAGCCGTCGAGATCGTCCTGGGAGACCTTGCGCAGCACGGCGTTGACAAACTTGGCCCGCCCGTCGCCGAGCACCACGCGCGCCAGCTCCACCGAGGCGGAGACGGCGGCGTGCGTCGGGATGCGGGTGCCGAGCAACTGGTGCACGCCCAGGTTGAGCACGTCGAGGACCGGCGGGTCGACCTCGCGCAGCGGCCGGTCGATGCAGGCCGCGACGATGGCGTCGTACGTGCCCTGGCGGCGCAGCGTCCCGTAGACCAGCTCGGTGGCGAGCGCCGCGTCACGCGCGTCGAAGTTCTCGTCCTTCTCCCGTGCCTTGCGCAGCAGCGGCGGCAGGACGAGGTTCGCGTACGCGTCGCGCTCGTCCACGGCGCGCAGCGCCTGGAAGGCGAGTATGCGAACGGGGTCCTTCTGGGGACGGCGGTAGGGCTTGCCGGGCTTGCCCGACTTGCCCGTCGGCTTCTGGGGACGCCGGTTCGGCTGGTCGTTCACAAGGTGCTCCGCTGCTGGTGTGGGTCGAACCCACCTAGCCTACGTCGGCCGTGCCCAGCCGCTCGCCGGGGGCGATCCGCACCCCGCGCGCCCAGTCCGCGCCGCGCATCGGCTTCTTGCCCTGCGGCTGGACCCAGAGCAGTTCGACGGCGTGCGATCCGGAGCCGACGTACACGTTGTTCTTGGCCGCGGCGAGCTCACCGGGCGCGAGGTCGGTGCGGTCCTGGACGAGCCCGGCCTGGATGATCTTCAGGCGCTCGCCGCGGAAGACGGTCCACGCACCGGGGGCGGGCGTGCAGCCGCGCACCACGCGGTCGACGCGGAGGGCCGGCGCGGCCCAGTCGACCTGGGCGTCCTCGACGGTGATCTTCGGGGCGAGAGTGACGCCGTCGGCCGGCTGCGGCACCGCCCGCAGGCTGCCGTCCTCGATGCCGTCCATCGTCGCGACGAGCAGCCCTGAGCCCGCGAAGGCGAGCCGGGTCAGCAGGTCACCGCTGGTGTCGGTGGGCCGCACCTCCTCCGTCACCGTGCCGTACACCGGCCCGGAGTCCAGCCCCTGCTCGATCAGGAAGGCGGAGGCGCCGGTGATCTCGTCGCCCGCCAGCACGGCGTGCTGCACCGGTGCCGCGCCGCGCCAGGCGGGCAGCAGCGAGAAGTGCAGGTTGACCCAGCCGCGGGCCGGGATCTCCAGGGCGGCCTTGGGCAGCAGCGCGCCGTAGGCGACGACGGGGCAGCAGTCGGGAGCGATCTCCCGCAGCCGCGCCAGGAACTCCTCGTCACGCGGCTTCGCGGGCTTGAGCACCTCGATGCCGGCCTCTTCCGCCCGCTCCGCGACCGGGCTCGCGACGAGCCTGCGGCCCCGTCCCGCGGGCGCGTCGGGGCGGGTCACGACGGCGGCCACCTCGTGCCGGCCGGAGGCGATCAGGGCGTCGAGGGCGGGTACGGCGACCTCGGGAGTGCCTGCGAAGACGAGCTTCACCGGTGGGTACCTCGGATCTCTGGTCAAGGTGTGGGGCGACGGCAGCGCACCAGTCTATGGGCCTCCGCGGGGGCCCGCCCGGGCGGTCGTCGCGGGGACGGCGGTTGACGCCGTCGGGGGCGTACGAAACGGCGCGCGCCCTGTGCATATGCACATACGCCCCTGCACCGTGACCCCAAACGAACTAGCGCGTTGGTCAAGAAAGAGTTGACCACAACGGGCCTCGGATGCGGCCCGATCCTTTGAAACGCCGGTTCGAGAGGCTTGTTCATGGCCGACCACGCAACCCACGACGCCCAGGCACGGGCCAGCCTGCACCTCCTGGTGCGGGACATCGAACGGGTCCGCCGGCAGGTGGACGCACTGCGCACCCTCACCGCCCAGCTCGGCAACGTCTACCGCCCGCGCCGTTCCAGCCCCTCCGCGGGCTTCGTCGTGTACGGGCGGGCCCCCGCCCCGACCGTCCGTCTCGCCCAGGAGCTGCGCGACAGCGTCGAGACGCTGGTCACCGCGGCGGTGGACTTCGACCGCTCGCTCGGGTTCTCCTGGGACGCGGTGGGCTCGGCCCTCGGCGTCACCAAGCAGGCGGTCCACCGCAGGTACGGCGCGCGCCGGGCCACCACGCAGGCGGCGGCCGAGGCGGAACGCGCGGCGGAGTCCCCGACACCGGCCGTGCCCTCCACCGCCGCCGCTACGGCCACGGCCACAGCGACGCGTCCGCTGCCGGTCGGCGTCCCCCTGCCGTCCGTCCCCGCGGCCCGCGCGATGCCGACCCAGCCCACCGCGGGCAGCCCCGCGCTCCGCGACGAAGCAAGGCCGAGCGCCTTTCCCGGCCCGCGCAACGGCTGACGTCCGCCCCATGGCCGCTGCCCCCTCGCTCCTCCGCCAAGGACGAGGGGGCAGCTCCATGTCCGATGCCGGTCCGTGCGGGGCAGCGGCGACGTGCAGACCCGCAGCGACCGGGCGGGGCAGCCGCGACGTGCAGACCGGCAGCGACCGGGCGGGACAACCGCGACATGCGCACCGGCAGCAACCGGGCGGGACAACCGCGACATGCACACCAGCGGCAACCACACGGGACAGCAGCGACGTGCGGACCGGCAAACGACCTTGCGGGACAGCCCACGACATGCGCACCGGCAGCAACCGGGCGGGACAGCAGCGACATGCAGACCAGCAGCGACCGGGCGGGGCAGCAGCGACGTGCGAACCGGCAAACGACCTTGCGGGACAGCCCACGACATGCGCACCGGCAGCAACCGGGCGGGACAGCAGCGACATGCAGACCGGCAGCAACCACACGGGACAGCCCGCGACATGCGCACCGGCAGCAACCGGGCGGAACAGCCGCGACATGCACACCAGCGGCAACCATGCGGGGCAGCCGCGAGGGTCAGCCGATGTCCAGCGGGTCGACCCGGATCCGCACCGCCTCGCCCGCCGCCTCCCTGGCCCCTTTGGCCCCCCGGGCCAACCGCGCGGCCTGCGCCACCTTCAGCGACGCCGCGAGCGCCGCCCCGCTCCCCGGCGGCACCCGGACCAGCACCCGCTCCGCCTGCTCCCCGCCCGGCGCACCCGCACCCCGGCGGGCCGACGCCGGTCCTGCCTCCCGCACCGGGACGGGTCCCAGTACCACGGCGTCCGACGGCAGTTCGGCGGCTGCCAGGAACTCCGTGAGCGCCTCGGGCGCCCCGGACACCGCCGCCATCCGCGACACCGGCGGGAAGTTCAGCTCGGCGCGGTCCGCGAGCTCACGCACCGCGTGGCCGACGGGGTCCCACCGCACCAGCGCCTGCACGGGCCGCAGCGTCGGTTCGGCCACGATCACGACCGTGCCGCCCGCACCCTGCGGACGGACCAGCGACGCGGCCGCGATCCACCGCCGCAGCGCGTCCTCGCCCGCCCGCAGATCGGGCCGGCCCAGCATGGCCCACCCGTCGAGCAGCAAGGCCGCCGCGTAACCGCCCTCGGCGACGGGCTCGGCCCCCGGTGTGCTCACCACCAGCGCCGGAGTCCCCGGCACCGTGTCGAGCACCTGCTCCCGCCCCGACGTGCGCACCGGCACCGCCGGAAACGCCCGGCCCAGCTCCTCGGCGGTCCGCCGGGCCCCCACCACCTGCGCGCGCAGCCGGAACCCGCCGCAGGACTCGCAGTGCCACTGCGCCTCCTCCACCCCGCACCAGCCGCACCGCAGGGCGGAGCCGCTGTCCTGCGCCTCCAGCGGTCCCGCGCACCGCCGGCAGCGCGCGGGCTCGCGGCACCGCTCGCAGGCCAGCCGCGGCACATACCCGCGCCGCGGCACCTGCACCAGCACGGGCCCGTGCTTCAGCCCTTCCCTCGCGGCCCGCCAGGCCAGCGTCGGCAGCCGCGCGGCCCGCGCCGCCTCGTCCCGGGCGAGGTCCCCGTCGCCCACGGTCCGCACCAGCGGCGCGGCGCCCCGCACCTGTTCGCGATCGGCGACGAGCGGCGCGGCCCAGCCGCTCTCGACGAGCTGCGCGGCCTCCACGGTGCAGCTCCAACTACCCAGCAGGAAGCCGCACTTGTCCCGCGAGGCCCGCAGCTCCAGGACCTCCCGCACATGCGGGAAGGGCGCCCGGTCATCGCTGTGGTTGGAGTCCCCGTCGTCCCAGACGACGACCAGCCCCGGATCCCGTACCGGCGCGAACATGGCGGCCCGGGTGCCGACGACGGCCCGCACGGCCCCGCGCCGCACGGAGAGCCACTCCTGATACCGGCGCTCCTGCCCGGCGTCGGCGGTCAGCAGCGCGTGCTGCCCCTCGCCGAGCAGTTCGGTGAGCGCGGCGTCCACGCGCGCGGCGGGACGCCCGGTCGGTACGACGACGAGTGCGCCGCGTCCCGAGGCGAGCGTGGCCTGGACGGCGCGGGCGATCTCCTCGGCCCACTGCGGTCCCGGCAGCGCCGTCCACACGGCGCGGGGCGCGCCCCCCGCGGCCAGCGCCTCGACGAACTCGGCCCCGTGCCCGTACCGCCGCCAGGTGCCCGGCTCCGGTGGGCGGGGCGGAGCGGGCGGCTCGGGCGACTCGCGCGCCTCGGCCCGCGCGTGGCGGGGCGGGATCGCCAGCTGCAGCACATCGGCGAGGCTGCCCGCATACCGGTCGGCGACCGCCCGCGCCAGATCGAGCAGCCCGCCGTCGAGCACCGGCTCCGGCGACACGACCTGGGCGAGGGCGGCGAGCGGTCCGGTGTACTCGCTCTCGGCGCGCCGCTCGACGATGAACCCGTCGATCAGCCCGCCCCCTTCGCGCCGCCCTTCCCGCACGTTCCGCGACCCGGCCCCGAACCGCACCCGCACCCGCACCCCCGGCTGGGCGACCTCATCGAGTTCCTCGGGCACGGCATAGTCGAAGTACCGGTCGAGATGCAGCACGCCCTTGTCGACGAGCACCCGCGCGACCGGCAGCTCCTTGGCCAGCGCGGCCCCCCGCCACGTCCTCGGCTTGGCCCGCGGCACCTTGGCCCTGCGCACCGACTCCCGGATCAGCGCAAGCTGCTCCGGCTCCTCGGCCTCCCCCGGCCCTTCGTTCTCCCTGCTCACAGCTGCATTCCTACCAGACCGCACTGACAGCGCCCGAAGAACGCCGAGGCCCGGCACCCCCGCAGGGATACCGGGCCTCGGCCGAGCCTCGGAGAACCGGGACTACAGTCCCGCCGCCTCCCGCAGCGCGTCCACGCGGTCCGTGCGCTCCCACGTGAAGTCGGGGATCGCCCGGCCGAAGTGGCCGTACGCGGCGGTCTGCGAGTAGATCGGGCGGAGCAGGTCGAGGTCGCGGATGATCGCGGCCGGGCGGAGGTCGAAGACCTCGGCGATGGCCTTCTCGATCTTCTCCGTGTCGACCGTGGCCGTGCCGAACGTCTCGACGAAGAGACCGACCGGCTCGGCCTTGCCGATGGCGTAGGCGACCTGGACCTCGCAGCGGGCCGCGAGGCCGGCCGCGACGACGTTCTTGGCGACCCAGCGCATGGCGTAGGCGGCCGAGCGGTCGACCTTGGACGGGTCCTTGCCGGAGAAGGCGCCGCCGCCGTGGCGGGCCATGCCGCCGTACGTGTCGATGATGATCTTGCGGCCGGTCAGGCCGGCGTCGCCCATCGGGCCGCCGATCTCGAAGCGTCCGGTGGGGTTGACCAGGAGGCGGTAGCCGTCGGTCTCCAGCTTGATGCCGTCCTCGATGAGCGCCTTGAGCTCCGGCTCGACGACGAACTCGCGGATGTCGGGAGCGAGCAGCGAGTCCAGGTCGATGTCGCTCGCGTGCTGCGAGGAGACCACGACCGTG
Organism: Streptomyces sp. NPDC058284; assembly: GCF_042881135.1. NCBI lineage: Bacteria > Bacillati > Actinomycetota > Actinomycetes > Kitasatosporales > Streptomycetaceae > Streptomyces > Streptomyces sp. NPDC058284. The sequence goes on along the minus strand of NZ_JBHVYE010000022.1, from coordinate 14,632 downwards.
TCGAGGCGGACGGCCTTGTCGCCGTCGTACTCGATGGTGACCTGGGTCTTGCCGTCGGGGCGCAGGTAGGGAATGGTGCCGTTCTTGCGCACCTCGGAGAGGCGGCGCGAGAGCCGGTGCGCGAGGTGGATCGGGAGCGGCATCAGCTCCGGGGTCTCGTCGCAGGCGTAGCCGAACATCAGGCCCTGGTCGCCAGCGCCCTGCTTGTCGAGCTCGTCCTCATCGCCCTCCACACGCTTCTCGTACGCCGTGTCGACGCCCTGCGCGATGTCGGGGGACTGCGAGCCGATGGACACCGACACGCCACAGGAGGCGCCGTCGAAGCCCTTCTTCGAGGAGTCGTAACCGATCTCGAGGATCTTGTCGCGCACGAGCTGCGCGATCGGCGCGTACGCCTTCGTCGTGACCTCGCCGGCCACATGGACGAGGCCGGTGGTGATCAGCGTCTCCACGGCGACCCGGGAGGTCGGGTCCTCCCGCAGAAGCGCGTCGAGAATGGTGTCGCTGATCTGGTCAGCGATCTTGTCGGGGTGACCCTCGGTCACAGACTCCGAGGTGAAGAGGCGCCGGGACACATCGCTCCCTGTGGTTGCAGCGGCTGCTGGCTGATCATGGGTGGACGGCCGGGGGCTGCGCCCGACGTCGTCCGAGACCAGTTTATCGGTCACACTCGGCCGCAGGTCCACATGTCTCGCAACTTGGGAGCCCTGTGACCTGCGGCACTGCCTTGCACGGTACGCCGATCCGTCTCCGCCACGGGGCTTCGTACCCCATTTTCCCGGGTTTGAGGCGCCCGATCGGCGAAGGTGACATTGAGCCCTGCCTGCGCGGATGCCGTCAAGAGAACCGCCGGAAAGTGGCCGAGTTCCGCCAGAAGGCGAAAGTTGCGTACGAATTTCGGGGCCGCTTGTCCGGATGGTGAGACCGAGAGGCGAGATGGAGGCGGGATGAGGCCCCGGGGCCTCAGGCCAGCCGTTGCGCGACCAGGTCCCAGACCGTGTCCGCGAGGGCCTCCTTGGGGCCGTACGGGACCGGCGTCTCGCTGCCGTCGGCGCCGAGCACCACCGCCTCGTTCTCCTCGGTGCCGAAGGTCTTGCGCTCGCCGACCTCATTGACGACCAGCAGGTCGCAGCCCTTGCGTTCGAGCTTGGCGCGGCCGTTGGCCAGGACGTCGTCCGTCTCCGCGGCGAAGCCGACGACAAGCTGCCCCGCGCGCGGCCGCTCCCCCGCGAGCTCGGCAAGGACGTCGGGGTTGCGGACCAGGGCGATCGGCGCCGGATCCTGGCCGTCCTTCTTCTTGATCTTTCCCGTCGCGTACGTCTCGGGGCGGAAGTCGGCGACGGCGGCGGCCATCACGACCGCGTCGGCGTCGGCCGCGGCCTTCAGGACGGCCTCGCGCAGCTGGACCGCGGTACCGACCGGCACGACGTCCACGCCCGCGGGGTCGGGCAGCGTCGTGTTGGCCGCGACGAGCGTGACGCGGGCGCCGCGCGCGGCGGCGGTGCGGGCGAGCGCGTAGCCCTGCTTGCCGGAGGAGCGGTTGCCCAGGAAGCGCACCGGGTCGAGGGGCTCACGGGTGCCGCCCGCGCTGACCAGGACATGGCGTCCCGCGAGGTCCCGGGCGAGATCGCCGCGCGCCAGGACCCGGCGTACGACCTCGAAGAGTTCGACGGGGTCGGGGAAGCGGCCCTTGCCGGTGTCGACGCCGGTGAGGCGGCCGACGGCGGGCTCGACGACGAGCGCGCCGCGGCGGCGCAGGGTCGCGACGTTCTCCTGGGTGGCGGGGTGCTCCCACATCTCCGTGTGCATGGCGGGGGCGAAGACCACCGGACAGCGGGCCGTCAGGAGTGTGTTGGTGAGCAGGTCGTCGGCCAGGCCGTGGGCCGCCTTGGCGAGCATGTCGGCGGTGGCGGGGGCGACGATCACGAGGTCGGCGTGCTGCCCGATGCGGACGTGCGGCACCTCGTGGACGTCGGACCAGACCTCGGTGGAGACGGGGTTCCCGGAGAGCGCGGACCACGTCGCGGCGCCGACGAAGTGCAGCGCCGACGCGGTCGGTACGACGCGCACGTCGTGGCCCGACTCGGTAAGGCGACGCAGCAGCTCGCACGCCTTGTAGGCGGCGATGCCACCGCTCACCCCCAGGACTACCTTCGGCTTCTCGGTCACTGCCTCTGTCTCCCCGCGCTCGGATCCGCAGTCGGATGCGTACTGCTCCATGACACACCACAGGCCCGGCAGCCGTGCTGCCGGGCCTGTGGTGAGGGAATGAACCGCTTACTGGGCCGGGCCCTCGATGGCCTCGGACGTCAGCAGACCCGCGTTGATCTCGCGGAGCGCGATCGAGAGGGGCTTCTCGTGGACGTGGGTGTCCACCAGGGGGCCGACGTACTCCAGGAGGCCCTCACCGAGCTGGGAGTAGTACGCGTTGATCTGACGCGCGCGCTTGGCGGCGTAGATCACCAGGCTGTACTTCGAGTCGGTGGCTTCGAGCAGCTCATCAATCGGCGGGTTGATGATGCCCTCGGGCGCGGTGATGGAAGAGGACACTCTTCGCCTTCCGATGGGATCCAATGGGGTCGAGACCAGAAGTCAGGACCAAGGGTAAAGATTAAAGAACCTTCATCAAGGCTAGCAGCTCACGGGCCACGTCCTCGACGGAGGTGTTGACCAGGGTCGTGTCGAACTCGGCCTCGGCGGCGAGCTCCACCTTGGCGGCGACGAGCCTGCGCTCGATCACCTCCGGCGCCTCGGTCCCCCGGCCGGTGAGCCGGCGGACCAGCTCGTCCCAGCTCGGCGGGGCGAGGAAGACCAGCTGTGCCTCGGGCATCGACTCGCGGACCAGCCGCGCGCCCTGCAGATCGATCTCCAGGAGGACGGGCTCGCCCGCCTCCAGGCGATCGAGGACGGCGCGGCGCGGGGTCCCGTAGCGGTTGCCCGCGAACTCGGCCCACTCCAGGAGCTCGCCGTTGGCGATGAGCTTGTCCATCTCGTCGTCGGAGACGAAGAAGTACTGGACACCGTGCTTCTCACCGGGCCGCGGCTTGCGGGTGGTGGCGGAGACCGAGAGCCAGACCTCGGGGTGTTCTTTTCGCATATGGGCGACGACCGTGCTCTTGCCGACCCCGGAGGGGCCGGAGAGCACGGTCAGCCGCGGACGTACGTCCGGGGGTACGGGGGACGTCCCCCGGGGTGTTGCAGCCATGCAGCGATTATCCAGGTTCTCAGGAGTGCCCGAGAACATCAGCCGGCGGCACCGCCACCGAACTCTCGCTCGAGCGACGCGATCTGGTTGGAGCCGAGACCCCGCACACGGCGGCTCTCGGAGATGCCAAGACGCTCCATGATCTGCTTGGCGCGGACCTTGCCCACGCCAGGCAGGGACTCCAGAAGGGCGGAGACCTTCATCTTGCCGATGACATCGTTCTCCTGACCCTGCTTGATGACCTCGTGAAGCGAGGCACCGGAGTGCTTGAGTCGATTCTTGACCTCGGCCCGCTCCCGGCGAGCCGCGGCGGCCTTTTCGAGCGCGGCTGCGCGCTGTTCAGGGGTAAGGGGCGGAAGAGCCACGCCTACGTCACCTCGGATGTCGAACTGTCGGATACGGACCGGTGCGGGACCTGATCGCCCCACACCAGGTGAGCAACGTGCAACGCGCTTGCCCGTTGGCTCTCGTCGGAGACTAGCGGGCATGGCCGCCGGAGTCAGCGAGAACAGACGAAAAGTCCTGGTCAGCCTCTGTCGAGCCGTACATATCAGGCATTTCGCCCCGGATTTGGCCGGGCAATTCGTCAACGGGCCGTCAACGCAGTGCGTGCGGCGGGTCCGTCGCCCCGCTCAGAGCGCTTCGAGGGCCGCCCTGATCTCGTCCGAGAAGCGCGCGGCGGAGTCGCGCAGGCCCGTGACGTCGGGTCCGTGGCGGAGCACGCCGCGGCTGACGCTCGGCACGACATTGCGCACGGCCGCCCCGAAGACGCCGGGAAGGTCCCCGGGCGTCGCTCCCTGCGCGCCGATGCCGGGGGCGAGCAGCGGGCCGTTGATCGCGAGGTCGTACGACGACAGGTCGCCCAGCGTCGCGCCGACGACCGCGCCGAAGGACCCGAGCGGCGTTTGGCCCGCGTTCTCCGCGGCGAGGTGTCCGAGGACGGTGGCCCCGACGGTGCGCCCGTCCTCGCGCACGGCGTGCTGCACCTCGGCGCCCTCGGGGTTGGAGGTGAGGGCGAGGACGAAGAGTCCCGCGCCGTTCTCGCGGGCGAGGTCGACGGCCGGCCGAAGGGAGCCGTAGCCGAGGTAGGGCGAGACCGTGAGGGCGTCACTGAACAGCGGGGAGTCCTTGTGCAGGAAGGTCTCGGCGTACGCGGCCATCGTCGAACCGATGTCGCCGCGCTTGGCGTCCATGACCACCAGGGCACCGGCCGCCCGCAGCTCCTCGACCGCCTTCTCCAGGACGGCGGTGCCGCGCGAGCCGAACCGCTCGAAGAAGGCGCTCTGCGGCTTGAAGACGGCGACGGTGCCTGCCAGCGCCTCGACCACGGTGCGGGTGAACCGCTCCAGGCCCGCGACGTCGTCGTTCAGGCCCCAGGCGGACAGCAGCGAGGCGTGCGGGTCGATGCCGACGCACAGGGGGCCGCGCTCGTCCATGGCGCGGCGCAGGCGCGTGCCGAAGGGTTCAAGGGCGCTCATGCGGGCTTCCTCACGTCGGCGCCGACGGCGTCGGCGAGGGTGGCGTACGGGCTCGTGCGCAGGCGTGCGGCGAGGCCCTTGTGGATCGCGCGGCCCCAGAAGGGCCCTTCGTAGATGAAGGCGCTGTAGCCCTGGACCAGGGTGGCGCCCGCGAGGATGCGCTGCCAGGCGTCCTCGGCGTTCTCGACGCCGCCGACGCCCACCAGGGTGATCCGGTCGCCCACGCGCGCGTAGAGGCGGCGAAGGACCTCCAGGGAGCGCTTCTTGAGGGGGGCGCCGGACAACCCGCCGGCCTCCGCGATGAGAGCGGGCTCGGACGTCAGGCCCAGGCCCTCGCGCGCGATGGTGGTGTTCGTGGCGATGATGCCGTCCAGACCGAGCTCGACGGCGAGGTCGGCGACCGCGTCGATGTCGTCGTCGGCCAGGTCGGGCGCGATCTTGACGAGCAGCGGGACCCTGCGGCCCTCGACGCTGCGGTCGGCGGCCTCGCGGACGGCCGTCAGGAGGGGCCGCAGCGACTCGGTGGCCTGGAGGTTGCGCAGGCCCGGGGTGTTCGGCGAGGAGACATTGACCACGAGGTAGTCGGCGTGGCGGGCGAGCCGCTCGGTCGACTTCACGTAGTCGGCGGCGGCCTCCTCCTCGGGGACGACCTTGGTCTTGCCGATGTTCACGCCCACGACCGTCCTGAAGACGGGCCTGCGGGACGCGAGGCGCTCGGCCACGGCCGCCGAGCCCTCGTTGTTGAAGCCCATGCGGTTGATCAGCGCGCGGTCCTGCACGAGGCGGAACAGCCGCTTCTTGGGGTTGCCGGGCTGCGGCTCGCCCGTGACGGTGCCGATCTCGATGTGGTCGAAGCCGAGCATCGACATGCCGTCGATCGCGACGGCGTTCTTGTCGAAGCCCGCCGCGAGGCCGAAGGGCCCGTGCATCCGCAGCCCGAAGGCCTCGGTGCGCAGCTCCTTGTGGCGCGGCGCGAGGACGGCCGCGACGAAGGTGCGCAGGACGGGGATGCGGGCCGCGAGGCGGATCCAGCGGAAGGCCAGATGGTGGGCCTGCTCCGGGTCCATCCGCTGGAAGACGAGGTGGAAGAACTGCTTGTACATGTTGGGTGTCCTCGGTGTTCTCACCGGAAGTCGGGTGTCCTCACCAGAAGGGGGACACCGTGTGTCCGGTGTCCCCCTTGTGGGCTGCTAGTCGCGGGCCGCTGTCAGGCGTTCCGCGTGTTCCTGGAGCGAACGGACGCCCACGTCACCGCGGCCCAGCGCGTCGATGCCCTGTACGGCGGCGGCGAGCGCCTGCACCGTCGTCAGGCACGGCACGGAGCGCGCCACGGCCGCCGTACGGATCTCGTAGCCGTCGAGGCGGCCGCCGGTGCCGTACGGGGTGTTGACGATGAGGTCGACGCCGCCGTCGTGGATGAGCTGGACGATGGTCTTCTCGCCGTTCGGGCCCTCGCCCTCGGACTGCTTGCGCACCACCGTGGCGTTGAGGCCGTTGCGCTTGAGGACCTCGGCCGTGCCGGACGTGGCGAACAGCTCGAAGCCGTGCGCGACCAGTTCGCGGGCCGGGAAGATCATCGAGCGCTTGTCGCGGTTGGCGACGGAGATGAACGCGCGGCCCGTGGTCGGCAGCGGGCCGTAGGCGCCCGCCTGCGACTTGGCGTACGCGGTGCCGAACACCGAGTCGATGCCCATGACCTCGCCCGTGGAGCGCATCTCCGGGCCGAGGACGGTGTCGACGCCGCGGCCGTGGATGTCGCGGAAGCGCGACCACGGCATGACGGCCTCCTTGACGGAGATCGGCGCGTCCATGGGGAGCGTGCCACCGTCGCCGACGGCCGGGAGCATGCCCTCCGCGCGCAGCTCGGCGACGGTCGCGCCGAGCGAGATGCGCGCGGCGGCCTTGGCCAGCGGCACGGCGGTCGCCTTCGAGGTGAAGGGGACGGTGCGCGACGCGCGCGGGTTGGCCTCAAGGACGTACAGGATGTCGCCGGCCATCGCGAACTGGATGTTGATGAGTCCGCGTACGCCGACGCCCTTGGCGATGCCCTCGGTGGAGGCGCGCAGGCGCTTGATGTCGAAGCCGCCGAGGGTGATCGGGGGCAGCGCGCACGCCGAGTCGCCGGAGTGGATGCCGGCCTCCTCGATGTGCTCCATGACGCCGCCGAGGTAGAGCTCCTCGCCGTCGTAGAGCGCGTCCACGTCGATCTCGATCGCGTCGTCGAGGAAGCGGTCGACGAGGACCGGCCGCGAGGGGCTGATCTCGGTCGACTCCTCGATGTACGCGGCGAGGCGGGTCTCGTCGTAGACGATCTCCATGCCGCGGCCGCCGAGCACGTACGAGGGGCGCACCAGGACCGGGTAGCCGATCTCGTCGGCGATCGCCTTCGCTTCCGCGAACGTCGTCGCGGTGCCGTGCTTCGGCGCGGGAAGCCCGGCCTCGGCGAGGACGCGGCCGAAGGCACCGCGGTCCTCGGCGGCGTGGATGGCCTCGGGCGGGGTGCCGACGACCGGCACGCCGTTGTCCTTGAGCGCCTGCGAGAGGCCGAGCGGGGTCTGGCCGCCGAGCTGGACGATGACGCCCGCGATCGGCCCGGCCTGGGACTCGGCGTGGACGATCTCCAGGACGTCCTCCAGGGTGAGCGGCTCGAAGTAGAGCCGGTCGGAGGTGTCGTAGTCGGTGGAGACGGTCTCGGGGTTGCAGTTGACCATCACGGTCTCGTAGCCCGCGTCGCTCAGCGCGAAGGAGGCGTGGACGCAGGAGTAGTCGAACTCGATGCCCTGGCCGATGCGGTTCGGGCCGGAGCCCAGGATGATCACCGCGGGCTTCTCGCGCTTGGCGACCTCGTTCTCCTCGTCGTAGGAGGAGTAGAAGTACGGGGTCTTCGCGGCGAACTCGGCGGCGCAGGTGTCGACCGTCTTGTAGACCGGGCGCACCCCGAGGGCCTGGCGCACCTCGCGGACGACGTCCTCGCGCAGGCCGCGGATCTCGGCGATCTGGAAGTCGGAGAAGCCGTGCCGCTTGGCGTCGGCGAGCAGCTCGGCGTCGAGGCGCTCGGCGGCGGCGAGGTCGTCGGCGGTCTCCTTGATCAGGAAGAGCTGGTCGACGAACCACGGGTCGATCTTCGTGGCGTCGAAGACCTCCTCGGGCGTCGCGCCGGCGCGGATGGCCTGCATGACGGAGTTGATGCGGCCGTCGGTGGGACGGACCGCCTGCGCCAGCAGCTCGGCCTTGTCGCCGGGCTCGCCCACGAAGGTGAACTGCGAGCCCTTCTTCTCCAGCGAGCGGAGCGCCTTCTGCAGCGCCTCGGTGAAGTTGCGGCCGATCGCCATGGCCTCGCCGACCGACTTCATGGTGGTCGTCAGGGTCGAGTCCGCCGAGGGGAACTTCTCGAAGGCGAAGCGCGGGGCCTTGACGACGACGTAGTCGAGGGTCGGCTCGAAGGAGGCCGGGGTCTTCTCGGTGATGTCGTTCGGGATCTCGTCCAGCGTGTAGCCGACGGCCAGCTTGGCGGCGATCTTCGCGATCGGGAAGCCGGTGGCCTTGGATGCGAGCGCGGAGGACCGCGAGACGCGCGGGTTCATCTCGATGACGATGACCCGGCCGTCCTCGGGGTTCACCGCGAACTGGATGTTGCAGCCGCCGGTGTCGACGCCGACCTCGCGGATGATCGCGATGCCGACGTCCCGCAGGATCTGGTACTCGCGGTCGGTGAGCGTCATCGACGGGGCGACGGTGATCGAGTCGCCGGTGTGGACGCCCATCGGGTCGAAGTTCTCGATGGAGCAGACGACTACGACGTTGTCGTTCTTGTCGCGCATCAGCTCAAGCTCGTACTCCTTCCAGCCGAGGATGGACTCCTCCAGGAGTACCTCGGTGGTCGGCGAGAGGGTGAGGCCCTGGCCCGCGATGCGGCGCAGCTCCTCCTCGTCGTGCGCGAAACCGGAACCGGCGCCGCCCATCGTGAAGGAGGGACGGACGACGACGGGGTAGCCGCCGAGCTCGTCGACGCCCTTGAGGACGTCGTCCATGGAGTGGCAGATGTACGAGCGGGCGGACTCGCCGTGCCCGATCTTCTTCTTGACCTCTTCGACGACGCCCTTGAAGAGGTCGCGGTCCTCGCCCTTGTTGATGGCCTCGACGTTGGCACCGATGAGCTCGACGCCGTACTTCTTAAGGACGCCCTGCTCGTGCATGGAGATGGCCGTGTTGAGGGCCGTCTGACCGCCGAGAGTGGGAAGAAGCGCGTCGGGGCGCTCCTTGGCGATGATCTTCTCGACGAACTCGGGGGTGATCGGCTCGACGTAGGTCGCGTCGGCGATCTCCGGGTCGGTCATGATCGTCGCCGGGTTGGAGTTGACGAGGATGACGCGCAGGCCCTCGGACTTGAGGACGCGGCACGCCTGGGTGCCTGAGTAGTCGAACTCGGCGGCCTGGCCGATGACGATCGGGCCGGAGCCGATGACCAGGACGGACTGGATATCGGTGCGCTTAGGCACGCTGGGCTCCTTCTGCGGTCATCAGCGATACGAAACGGTCGAAGAGGTACGCGGCGTCGTGCGGGCCCGCGGCGGCTTCGGGGTGGTACTGGACGGAGAAGGCCGGCTGGTCGAGCAGCTGGAGGCCTTCCACCACGTTGTCGTTGAGGCAGACGTGGGAGACCTCGGCGCGGCCGAAGGGGGTCTCGGCGGCCTTGTCGAGCGGCGCGTCCACGGCGAAGCCGTGGTTGTGCGCGGTGACCTCGACCTTGCCGGTGGTGCGGTCCTGCACCGGCTGGTTGATGCCGCGGTGGCCGTACTTCAGCTTGTACGTGCCGAAGCCGAGGGCGCGGCCGAGGATCTGGTTGCCGAAGCAGATGCCGAAGAGCGGCGTCTTCCGCTTGAGGACGGCGGTCATCAGGGCGACCGGTCCTTCGGCGGTGGCGGGGTCACCGGGGCCGTTGGAGAAGAAGACACCGTCGGGGGCGACGGCGTACACGTCCTCCTCGGTGGCGGTGGCGGGCAGCACGTGCACCTCGATGCCGCGCTCGGCCATGCGGTGCGGGGTCATGCCCTTGATGCCGAGGTCGATGGCGGCGACGGTGAACCGCTTCTCGCCGACGGCCGGGACGACGTAGGCCTCCTTGGTGGCGACCTCCTCGTACAGGCTCGCGCCCTTCATGTGGGGCTGTGCCTGGACGCGGGCGACCAGCTCGGCGTCGGTGGCCAGGGCCTCGCCCGAGAAGATGCCGGAGCGCATGGAGCCGCTCTCGCGCAGGTGGCGGGTGAGGGCGCGGGTGTCGACGCCGCTGATGCCGACGACGTTCTGGGCGGCCAGCTCGTCGTCGAGCGAACGCTTCGCGCGCCAGTTCGAGGGGATGCGGGCCGGGTCGCGGACCACGTAACCGGAGACCCAGATGCGGCCCGACTCGTCGTCCTCGTCGTTCCAGCCCGTGTTGCCGATCTGCGGGGCGGTGGCGACCACGATCTGGCGGTCGTACGAGGGGTCGGTCAGGGTCTCCTGGTAGCCGGTCATGCCGGTGGAGAACACCGCTTCGCCGAAGGTCTCCCCCACGGCCCCGAAGGCGCGGCCGCGGAAGACGCGGCCGTCCTCCAGGACGAGTACGGCGGGAAGCGCCCCCTTCCTCTGCGAGGCCGTCCCCTGCTTGGAGGTCGTCATCGTGCGGTGCCTTCCGTAGTGCTGTTCTGGTCGATCATGGTGTTGAGCGTCTCGACCCACTCGGCCTGCTCGGCCGCGTGGTCCGAGCGGAAGCCGGAGTCGAGCAGCTTGCCGCCGTGTTCCCACGTGACGATCAGCAGACCGCCCTCCGTGAGGACCTTGCCGGCGATGCCCTTGTCGAGGCGGGCCTCGCGCAGCTGTGCGAGCGGGATGAAGAAGTCGCTCGCGCCGGGGCGTACGACGTCCAGGCCCGCGTCGGTGAGCGTCAGCTCGACGCGGCTGCGGGTGCCGAGGCCGTGCGCCACGATGCGGTCGAGCCACTGCCCCGCCGTGGTGGAGCCGTGGTACCTGCCGCTCAGCTCAAGTCTGGCCGGGCCCGGGTCATCCGGCGCGACGGGAAGGTCGGGCAGGTCGCCCTGGAGCGTGCCGCGCCACTTCCAGCCCTCGCGCATCAGCCAGTAGACGAGCGCGATGAAGAGCAGCAGACCGACGACCCAGCCGATGCGTGCGGCCCAGTCGGTCACTTCCGCCGATTCCTTCTCGGCGGCCAGTTCGAGCAGTGATGTCACGTGAGCTTCCCGTCGACGAGCGTGGCCCGGCCCCTGAGCCATGTGTGCGTGACGCGGCCCGGCAGCTCACGGCCCTCATAGGGAGTGTTGCGGCTGCGCGAGGCAAAGCCCGCGGGGTCCACTGCCCCACGGTAATCGGCGTCGAGCAGGACGAGGTTGGCAGGCTCACCTGCCGAGACGGGACGGCCGTGACCGGTCGCCCGGCCGATGGCGGCGGGCTTGAAGGACATCCGGTCGGCGACGGCCTCCCAGGTCAGCAGGCCCGTCTCGACCATCGTCTGCTGCACCACGGACAGGGCGGTCTCCAGGCCGACCATGCCCATGGCGGCCGCGGCCCACTCGCAGTCCTTGTCCTCGTGCGGGTGCGGGGCGTGGTCGGTGGCGACGATGTCGATCGTGCCGTCGGCGAGGGCCTCGCGCAGCGCCATGACGTCGCGCTCGGTGCGCAGCGGCGGGTTGACCTTGTAGACGGGGTTGTAGGAACGGACCAGCTCGTCGGTGAGGAGGAGGTGGTGCGGGGTGACCTCGGCCGTCACGTCGATGCCGCGCGACTTGGCCCAGCGCACGATCTCCACGGAGCCCGCGGTGGACAGGTGGCAGATGTGGACGCGGGACCCGACGTGCTCGGCGAGCAGGACGTCCCTGGCGATGATCGACTCCTCGGCGACGGCGGGCCAGCCGCCGAGGCCGAGCTCCGCGGAGACGACGCCCTCGTTCATCTGGGCGCCCTCGGTCAGCCGCGGCTCCTGCGCGTGCTGCGCGACGACACCGCCGAAGGCCTTCACGTACTCCAGGGCGCGGCGCATGATCACGGCGTCGTCGACGCACTTGCCGTCGTCGGAGAAGACGGTGACGCCCGCGGCGGACTCGTGCATGGCGCCGAGCTCGGCCAGCTTCTTGCCCTCGAGGCCCACGGTGACGGCGCCGATGGGCTGCACGTCGCAGTAGCCGGACTCCTTGCCGAGCCGGTAGACCTGCTCGACGACGCCGGCGGTGTCGGCGACGGGGAAGGTGTTGGCCATGGCGAAGACGGCGGTGTAGCCACCGGAGGCGGCGGCGCGGGTGCCGGTCAGGACGGTCTCGGAGTCCTCGCGGCCCGGCTCGCGCAGGTGGGTGTGGAGGTCGACGAGGCCCGGCAGGAGGATCTTGCCCCCGGCCTCCACGACCTCGGCGCCCTCGGCGCTCAGCCCGGCGCCGACGGCCTCGATGGTCCCGCCGTCGACGAGGACGTCCCGCGCCTCGCCGCCCAGCACCTTCGCACCGCGGATCAGGATCTTGCTCATGGTTACTTGCTCTCCGAATCGGTGGGCCGGGTGTGGGTGACGGCGGGCTCGTTGCCGCCGAGCAGGAGGTAGAGGACGGCCATGCGGATGGAGACGCCGTTGGCGACCTGCTCGACGACCGTGCAGCGGTCGGAGTCGGCGACCTCGGCGGTGATCTCCATGCCGCGGACCATCGGGCCCGGGTGCATGACGATGGCGTGCTCCGGCATCTTCGCCATGCGCTCGCCGTCCAGGCCGTAGCGCCGCGAGTACTCGCGCTCGGTGGGGAAGAACGCCGCGTTCATGCGCTCGCGCTGCACCCGCAGCATCATCACGGCGTCGGACTTCGGCAGCACCCGGTCCAGGTCGTAACTGACCTCGCAGGGCCACTGCTCGACGCCGACCGGCACCAGTGTGGGCGGGGCGACGAGGGTGACCTCGGCGCCGAGGGTGTGCAGCAGGTCGACGTTGGAGCGGGCGACGCGGCTGTGCAGGACGTCGCCGACGAGGGTGATGTGCTTGCCCGCGAGGTCCTGGCCGAGTCCCGCGTCGGGGCCGACGAGGCGGCGCCGCATGGTGAAGGCGTCGAGCAGGGCCTGGGTGGGGTGCTGGTGGGTGCCGTCGCCCGCGTTGATGACGGCGGCGTCGATCCAGCCGGAGGTCGCCAGGCGGTAGGGCGCTCCGGAGGCGCCGTGCCGGATGACGACGGCGTCGACGCCCATCGCCTCCAGGGTCTGCGCGGTGTCCTTCAGGGACTCGCCCTTGGAGACGCTCGATCCCTTGGCGGCGAAGTTGATGACGTCGGCGGAGAGGCGCTTCTCGGCGGCCTCGAAGGAGATCCGGGTCCGGGTCGAGTCCTCGAAGAAGAGGTTGACCACGGTGCGGCCGCGCAGGGCGGGCAGCTTCTTGATCGGCCGGTCGGCGACCCGCGCCATCTCCTCGGCCGTGTCGAGGATGAGGACGGCGTCGTCGCGGGAGAGGTCGGCGGCCGAGATGAGGTGTCGCATCATCTGCGTGTACTCCGGTGTGTGGAGGTCTGCGGGCACGCGGGCGCGCAGGGGTGTGCCCCGGGCCCGTGCGGGGGGGGAGCGGGGCCTTTAAGCGGTGGCGGGCTTGGCGCCGAGCAGCACGGCGTCGCGGCCGTCCTCCTCGGCGAGCTGCACCTTGACCGTCTCCCGCAGCGACGTGGGCAGGTTCTTGCCCACGTAGTCGGCGCGGATGGGCAGTTCGCGGTGGCCGCGGTCGACGAGGACGGCGAGCTGGACCGCGCGGGGACGGCCGATGTCGTTCAGCGCGTCCAGGGCGGCGCGGATGGTGCGGCCGGAGAAGAGCACGTCATCGACGAGGACGACCAGGCGGCCGTCGATGCCGTCACCGGGGATCTCGGTGCGGGCGAGCGCGCGCGGCGGATGCATGCGCAGGTCGTCGCGGTACATGGTGATGTCGAGGGAGCCGACCGGGATCGTGCGGCCGGTGATCGCTTCGAGCTTCTCGGCGAGCCGACGGCCGAGGAAGACGCCGCGGGTGGGAATGCCGAGCAGCACCACGTCGTCGGCGCCCTTGGCGCGTTCGACGATCTCGTGGGCGATGCGGGTCAGCACCCGCGCGATGTCCGGGCCCTCGAGTACGGGGCGCGCGACAGCGGAGTCCTGCGGGTCCTGCGTGTCTTGCGTGTCCATATGAAACGGACCTCCTTCTCCGCCTCACAGGACGGACGTTAAAGGACGTCGGAATTGCGCCAGTCAGACTACCAGCAGACAAGTCCGGGCACGTCATCGGGCTCCACCGAAGGGGCGGTAAGGACCATTCGGCTTGACGCAAGCAAGTAACGCTGCGTAACCTCACAGTGAGTTACCAGCCACGCGGCGGAGCCGCATGATTGTCGCAGCGTCCGGGGAGCTATATGTCCAGCGAATACGCCAAGCAGCTCGGGGCCAAGCTCCGCGCGATCCGCACCCAGCAGGGCCTTTCCCTCCACGGAGTCGAGGAGAAGTCCCAGGGACGCTGGAAGGCGGTCGTCGTGGGGTCGTACGAGCGCGGCGACCGTGCCGTGACCGTGCAGCGCCTCGCCGAGCTGGCGGACTTCTACGGCGTCCCGGTGCAGGAACTGCTTCCCGGTACCGCTCCCGGCGGCGCCGCCGAGCCGCCGCCGAAGCTCGTCCTCGACCTGGAGCGTCTCGCCCACGTCCCGCAGGAGAAGGCCGGCCCGCTCCAGCGCTATGCCGCCACGATCCAGTCGCAGCGCGGCGACTACAACGGCAAGGTGCTCTCGATCCGCCAGGACGACCTGCGCACCCTCGCCGTCATCTACGACCAGTCCCCCTCGGTCCTGACCGAGCAGCTGATCAGCTGGGGCGTCCTGGACGCGGACGCGCGCCGCGCCGTCGCCCACGAAGAGGTCTGAGCCGCAGCGCGGGAGAACAGCAGAAACGTGCCGCCGGGGCGGCCGCAGCCGAAAGG
>NZ_JBHVYE010000021.1:0-141716 GCF_042881135.1 Streptomyces sp. NPDC058284 | reverse complement strand
ACTGTCATGGTGGGTTGGTGGGTGGTGTTTCTTGGGTGTCGCGCTGGGTAATGGGGGCTGCGGCCGCTTTGCGCTGGGGAGCCCGTTTTTAGGCGGGCCCGTAACCGCCACACTCCGCAAAACCCCGGACGCCCCCGCCCACCCCCAAAGGCACAGGCCTACCAAAGACGCCGCCCAAGGCCCGCCCCCCTCAACCCCCCGCCAACAACATCGCCCGCACCACCGGCCCCGCCGAGTCCCCCCCATGGCCACCGCCCTGGACGACCGCCGCCGACGCCAGGTCCCCCCGGTACGCGGTGAACCAGCCATTCGGCTTCTTCTGGCCGTCGACCTCCGCCGAACCGGTCTTCGCGCCCATGTCGGAGCCGAGACCCCGCATCGGCTCGACAGCCGTGCCGGCGACCGCCGTGTAGTGCATGAGGTCACGCAGGGCCGCCGCCGTCGAGCCGGACATCCTGCGCGAGGCCGTCGCCAGTTTGCGGTCGTCCACGTCCGGCGAGACCAGGTACGGCTGCTTGAACGTGCCGGACTTCACCGTCGCCGCCACCGACGCCATGTTCAGCGGGTTCATCCGCACCGCGCCCTGCCCGATCAGCGAGGCCGCCATCTGGGCGTCGCTCTGCACCGGCACCGCGCCGTCGAAGGACGAGACGCCGATCGACCAGTTGTCGCGGCCGAGCCCGAAGACCTCCTGCGCCTGCTTGGTCAGGGAGTCGTCGTCGAGCTTCTTGGCCTGGCTGATGAAGGCCGTGTTGCAGGACCGGGCGAAGCTCGCGCGGAACGTGCCGTTCTTGATCTCGAACTTGTCGTCGTTCTGGAACTTCCAGCCGCCGTACGTCTCGTACTTGGGGCACGGATGCTTCTTGTCGACCCCCGCGAGCTTCTTCTCCAGGAGCATCGAGGAGCTGATGACCTTCATCGTGGAGCCGGGTGCGATGGATCCCTGGAAGGCCGTGTTGAAGCCGCCGGGCTCGGAGTTGGCGGCGGCCAGGATCTCGCCGGTGCTGGGCTTGACCACCACGACGGACGCCCGCTTCCGCTTGGCCGTCTCCCGTTCGGCGGCCGACTGCAACGAGCCGCTGAACGTCGTCTTCAGCGTCCCCGGGGTGCCGGGCGCGAGCGTCAGGAGCGTCTTGTCGGGCATCGAATCGGAGGAGTTCTTCTTCTTCGCCGACGCGGAGCCCGGCGCGTCCTTCTCCGCCCGCACCACACGCAGCTCGACGCCCGCCTTGCCGCCCGCCTTCTTGCCGTACTTCTCGCGCAGCCCGTCGAGGACCGTACCGAGCGACGGGTACTTCTTGGTGGAGAGCTCCCCGCCGTCCCGGTCCACCGCCTTGATCGGCGGGTCGCCCGCCTCACCGGTGACCAGCCGGTCGCCCTGCCTCAGCTCCGGGTGCAGCACCGAGGGACGCCAGTCCACCAGCACCTTCCCGTCGCTCTTCCTGCGGACGACGGTGAGTTCGGACGCGTACGACAGGGGCTTGCTCTTTCCCTCGTACGAGACCGTGGCCGCCGCCTTGAAGGGCACGTCGGCGCCCGACCGCCTGCCCGGCGTCAGCTCGGTCTTCGTGAGGTGGCCGTCCTTGTGGTAGGACGTCAGGGCCTTCTGCGCCGCGGCGCGGTCGTCCGTGAGCTTCGCCGCGCGCGCCGCGTCGCCCTTGGCCCACGCGGCGAGGAACGCCCGCGCGGTGGTGCGCACTTCGGCCGCCGTCGGCGGGCCCGACGCCACCTGCTTCTCGTCGACCGTCGAGCCGTCCCCGCCGGAACCGGAGCTTCCGGAGAGTGCGAACGCGGCGGCCCCCACGCCGCAGACGACCACGACGGCCGCCCCGCCCAGCACTCCCGGATGCACCTTCACGCTTCTGACACCGACGCTCTTGCGCTCGGCGGCGCGCCTTCGCTTGCCCACAAACCCTCCGCAGTTCCCCGAGAACCCCCGGCTCCGCACCGGAAGGCCACCTTAGAGGCGTACCGAGAAGCCCTTGACCACTTCATCGCCCGCCCGGGCGACGCACCGCCGCAGCGTCTACCCTGCGCCCAGCACCGCCGCCACGATCGGCCCCGCCGCGTCACCGCCGTGTCCGCCCCGCTGCGCCATCGCGGCCGCCGCGACATCGCCCCGGTAGCCGGTGAACCAGCTGTCCGACTTCGCCTGGCCGTCGACCTCGGCCGACCCGGTCTTCGCCCCTATGTCGGTGCCGAGCCCGGCCATGGCGCGCGCCCCCGTGCCGCTGACCGCCGTGCGCCGCATCATCTGGCGCAGCTGCTCCACGGTGGAGGAGCGCAGGCCCCGCGCGGTGGCCAGCTCGCGGTCGTCGAGGGAGTGCGGCACGATCACCGGCTGGCGGAAGGCGCCCGTCGTCGCTGTCGCGGTGACCGAGGCCATGGTGAGCGGGTTCATCTGGACCTCGCCCTGGCCGATCGCGTTCGCCGCGCGGTTCGGGCCCGCCGACGCCGGTACGGCGCCGTCGAAGGAGGGGATGCCGACCTTCCAGTTGCCCTGTCCGAGGCCGAAGTTGTTCTGGGCCTCCTCGGTGAGCGAGGAGTCCGTGATGCCGTTCTCGTCGATGAGCTTCACGAACGCCGTGTTGCAGGAGCGCGCGAAGTCCTCGGAGAACGTCGCGGACTCGTTCGGCGCCATGCCCGTGAGGTTCTGGAACGTCTGGCTCTGCCAGGTCGCGGTGGCCGGGCACGGCGCGGCGCCGCCCGCCTTGGTGACCCCCTTGTCGATGAGCATCGCCGAGGTGAGGATCTTCATCGTCGAGCCGGGCGCCACCTGGCCGAGGAAGGCCGCGTTGAACGCGTCCTTGCGGTTGTTGGCGACCGCGAGGACCTCACCGGTGCTCGGCTTCAGCGCCACCACCGAGGAGTCGTCGCTGCGCAGCACCGCCTGCTCCGCCGCCTTCTGCACGCCCGCGCTCAGCGTGGTGCGCAGCTTGCCCGGCGTGCCCTTGGCGAGGGTGAGCAGCGTGCGCGTGCCCGCGTCCTCGTTCTCGTGCTGGACGTACAGCTCGACGCCCGGCTCGCCGCCCGCGCTCTCGCCGTACTTGCTGCGCAGCTGGTCCAGGACGGGGCCGAGCGAGGGGTAGTCCTTCTTGCTCAGGACGGTGCCCGCCCGGTCCACCGCCTGGATGGGCGGCGCGGCGGCCTCGCCGGTCACCAAGGTGTCCCCCTTCTCCAGGGACGGGTACACGACGGCCGGCTGCCAGTCGACGAGCGGGCGGCCCGTGGTCCTGCCGCGGACGACGGTGAGCCGGGAGTCGTACGTGAGGGACTTGCTCTTCCCCTTGTACGAGACCGTCGCCGAGACGGAGAACGGCACCCGCGCGCCGGACGCCCGCTTCGGCGTGAGTTTCACCTTCGTCAGGTGGGCGTCCTCGCGGTAGCCGGTCAGCGAGACCACCGCCTGCTCCCGGTTGTTCGTGTACGCCGCCGCCCCGTCGGCGTCGCCGGAGGACCAGGCCTCGAAGAACTTCCGCGAGGCCTCCCGCACCTCGCCGCCCGTGGGCGGGCCGGTCTTCACCTCGGTCCCGGAGTGCGCAGGACCCCCGCTCCCGGTCACGCCGTTCACCAGGTTGTACGCGCCGTACCCGGCACCCCCGACCAGCACGGTGAAGACCCCGCCGACCAGCGCGACCTTTACTCCCTTGCGCACCATGCGCTCCCCTCCCCAGGAGCCCTCCCGGCGCGGACATATCCGGGAGGGTTGTTCGCCCTGAACCCTAAGGGGGCAGGGGCTGAACAAGGGGCCGTTGTTATTGGACGGTGTCCATGGTGTGCGTTACACCCATGTATCCAGCCACATTCGGGAGCGCCAGGAATCGATGGGAATGGCGGTGCCCGTATAAATCGGCCAGAAATAGATGAAGTTCCAGAAGACGAGGAGGACGAGAACGCCCGCACCCGCGGCGCCCGCGACGCGCCGCCGTTCGCTCGACCCCGGCGGCCCCAGCATCGCGCCGACCAGCATCGCCACCGCCAGACACAGGAACGGCACGAAGACGACGGCGTAGAAGTAGAAGATCGTCCGCTCCTGGTAGAGGAACCAGGGCAGATATCCCGCCACGACGCCGCAGAGGATCGCGCCCGCGCGCCAGTCGCGGCGGAACGCCCACCGCCACAGCACATAGAGCAGCGCGATGCCCGCCGCCCACCACAGCATCGGGGTGCCGAGCGCGAGGACCTCGCGGGCGCACTTGTCGGTGGTGTCGGCGGGGCAGCCGTCCTTGCCGGGCAGCGGCGACTCGTAGAAGTACGAGACGGGGCGGCCGTCGACGATCCAGCTCCACGGGTTCGACTGGTAGGTGTGCGGCGAGGACAGGCCCACGTGGAACTCGTACACCGCGTGCTCGTAGTGCCACAGGCTGCGCACCCAGTCAGGCAGCCACGTCCAGTCGCCGCCCTTCCCGGCCGTCGCCGCCCAGTTGCGGTAGTAGCCGCCGGTGCCGTCCGCGGGGGAGAGGATCCAGCCGAGCCAGGAGACGACGTACGTGGCGAGCGCCACCGGCACCGTCGACACGAACGCCGGCAGCACGTCGCGGCGCAGGACCGCGCGGTAGGGCCGCGCCGCCCCGGCCACCCGGCGCGCGCCCACGTCCCACAGGACCGTCATCAGGCAGAGGAAGACCATGATGTACAGGCCGTTCCACTTGGTGGCGAAGGCGAGCCCCAGGCACAGCCCGGCCGCCCACCGCCACGGCCGCCACCCCAGTCGCGTCGTCTCGGCCACCCGCGCGTCGGGGCGTACGACACCGTCCTCGTCGGGCGGCAGCGCGGCGGCCAGTCGCGCCCGCGCCTTGTCCCTGTCGATCAGGAAGCACCCGAAGGCGGCGAGCACGAAGAACATCAGGACCTGGTCGAGCAGCGCGGTGCGGCTCATCACGAAGTGCAGGCCGTCCACCGTGAGCAGCGCGCCCGCCAGGCATCCCAGGAACGTCGAGCGGAAGAGCCGCCGTCCGATCCGGCAAAGCATGAGGACCGACAGCGTGCCGAGCACCGCCGTCATGAACCGCCAGCCGAACGGATCGAAACCGAACAGCCACTCGCCGATTCCGATCACGTACTTGCCGACCGGCGGATGCACCACGTACGCCGCGTCGTGCGGGACCGCGATGCCGCTGCCCTGCCGCAGGACGTCGTCGTTGATCTTGTCCGGCCAGTTGACCTCGAAGCCGCGGTGGATGAGCGCCCAGGCGTCCTTCGCGTAGTACGTCTCGTCGAATATCACCGACTTGGGATTGCCGAGGTTCAGGAACCGCAGCACACCGGCGACGAGTGTGATCAGCAGCGGACCGCCCCAGCCGGACCAGCGCACCAGACGGTCCGCGAGGTGCTCCGGCATGCCGAGCGTCATCCACAGGCGGGGGCTCGGCTCCGTGTACGCGGGAACGAGGCGTTGCGTGACGTCGTCTCTGGCCCGCTCCGCATGGCCGAATCGGCGCAGCCGCCGCTGCCACGAGGGCTGCTGCTCCTTCGCTGCCTGGCCCTCGCGGGTGTCCGGGGAAGACGCGGTACTGGTCACCGCGCCATCGTAGGGAACCAGACTGTGCGAGTCCCGCCCGTGGGCCCTGCGAGGATGGATCCGTGACAGGAAGCGCTGAATCCCCCGGAACCCTCGTCCTCGCGGGCACGCCCATCGGTGACGTGGCCGACGCGCCGCCGCGGCTCGCCGCCGAACTTGCGGCGGCCGATGTCGTCGCCGCCGAGGACACCCGGCGCCTGCGCAGGCTCACCCAGGCGCTGGGCGTGCAGGTCGCGGGGCGGGTCGTGTCGTACTTCGAGGGCAACGAGTCGGCGCGCACGCCGGAGCTGGTCGAGGCGCTGGCGGGCGGCGCGCGCGTGCTGCTCGTGACGGACGCGGGGATGCCGTCGGTCTCCGACCCCGGGTACCGCCTGGTCGCCGCCGCCGTGGAGCGGGACATGCGGGTGACGGCCGTGCCGGGACCGTCCGCCGTGCTCACCGCGCTCGCGCTCTCGGGGCTGCCGGTCGACAGGTTCTGCTTCGAGGGCTTCCTGCCGCGCAAGGCGGGCGAGCGGCTCTCGCGGCTGCGCGAGGTCGCGGAGGACCGGCGCACCCTCGTCTACTTCGAGGCCCCGCACCGCATCGACGACACGCTGCTCGCCATGGCCGAGGCGTTCGGCGAGGAGCGCAGGGCGGCGGTCTGCCGCGAGCTGACCAAGACGTACGAAGAGGTCAAGCGCGGTTCGCTGAAGGAGCTCGCCGAGTGGGCCGCCGACGGGGTGCGCGGTGAGATCACCGTCGTCGTCGAGGGCGCCCCCGAGAAGAGCGCCGAGGAGCTCGGCCCCGACGAACTGGTGCGCCGGGTGCGGGTCCGCGAGGAGGCGGGCGAGCGGCGCAAGGAGGCGATCGCCGCGGTCGCCGCCGAGGCGGGCCTTCCCAAGCGTGCCGTCTTCGATGCCGTCGTGGCGGCAAAGAATGCGGATCGGGGCGGCCCATCGGCAGGCAAAGGACTATCGTGAAAGGCAAAGCGCGGGTCCCGCACCAGGCTTGTTTTCTAAGGGCAGGCCAAAACGGATCCAATGCTCGACAGGTCTGATGCGCTCGCTCCGGGAAAGGCGTCCACTGGTTGAAGGGACGCACCCGTCCCCACGCTTCCGGTCCCGGATTCTCCTGGGACTCCGGCAGTGCTTGTCCCTCGGGCAAGAGGAGCAGCTGGCATGAGTGAGATCGCGGACACCGGCCACCCCAGCGCGGCGATAAATGTCGTTCATGAGTCGTACGCCTTCGCCTGCATGCGGTGCGGGCACGGGTGGGAGCAGTCGTACGAAATAGAGCACCACGTGGACGCCACGGGTCATGAATTCGTGATGTACCGGGCGGACGGCGCGCACGTGCCGTCACCGCTGACCCGGCCCACGTGTCTGAACTGCGGTGGCCACGTCGTGCGGATCATGCGGGCGGGGCAGGTGTCCTCGGTGCTCGACATGATGCGGCGGCAGCGGGAGGGGACGGGAGTGGGCAAGCCGGCGGGTCCGGTGGACGAGCTCGCGCCCGACGCCGCGGCCGAGGCCGACGTCGTCGCCGCCGGTGGGGTTGCGGCGGGCGGGGCCAAGGGCGATCACCACTGGCACCTGTCCGACCTGCTCCACCCCTTCCAGCACCGCAAGGGGCACTGAGCCGGGGGCGTCCGGCCGGGGGCGTCCGGCCGGGGCGGCCGGCTCGTGGGGGGCTTCGTAGGATCGAGGTATGCCTTCGAAGAACGCCGACGTCCCGCCGCCCCTGCCCGAACCGCTCCGGGTGCCGGTCGCCGACTCCCACACCCACCTCGACATGCAGTCGGGCACGGTGGAGGAGGGCCTCGCCAAGGCCGCCTCCGTGGGCGTCACGACGGTCGTCCAGGTGGGGTGCGACGTACGCGGGTCCCGGTGGGCGGCCGAGACCGCCGCCGCGCACGACAGCGTGCACGCCACCGTCGCCCTGCACCCCAACGAGGCCCCCCGCATCGTCCTCGGCGACCCCGACGGCTGGTCCCGGCAGGGGACGCGCGAGCCGGGCGGTGACGCCGCCCTCGACGAGGCGCTCGCCGAGATCGACCGGCTCGCCGCACTGGCGCACGTGCGCGGCGTCGGCGAGACCGGCCTCGACCACTTCCGCACCGGCCCTGAGGGCATGGCCGCGCAGGAGCGGTCCTTCCGCGCCCACATCGAGATCGCCAAGCGGCACGGCAAGGCCCTCGTCATCCACGATCGCGAGGCCCACGACGATGTGCTGCGCATCCTGAAGGAGGAGGGCGCCCCCGAGCGCACCGTCTTCCACTGCTACTCCGGTGACGCCGACATGGCCCGGATCTGCGCCGAGAACGGCTACTTCATGTCCTTCGCGGGCAACATCACCTTCAAGAACGCGCAGGGCCTGCGGGACGCCCTTGCCGTCGCACCGCTCGAACTGGTGCTCGTCGAGACGGACGCGCCGTTCCTGACGCCCGCCCCGTACCGCGGACGGCCCAACGCGCCGTATCTCATTCCGGTCACGCTGCGCGCGATGGCCGAAGTCCGCGGCATCGACGAGGACGCCATGGCCACGGCCGTCTCCGCCAACACGGCGCGCGCCTTTGCTTACTGACCGATAACGACGCGTATCGCCCGCGGGGAGCAGCTCAGGTCAACGCGGCGACACTGCGTAGTCGCGCTGCTTTGGAGAGTGACGAGTGCTCCGCTAGGTTCTGTCCGGCCCCGGTACGGACCCGGACCCCCTGGAGCGTCGTCGTGAGCAACTCGCAGTACGAGCCGCCGTACGAGCCGCCGTATGAGGCGTGGCGCGATGTCTCGTCGTGCCCGACGGAGGCGGCCTACGCCCATGACACGTCGTACGCGGCCGTCCACGGCGGTGCGGCGTACTGGTCGCCCGGATACGAGACCACGATGGTCGACGTGGTGCCCGCGGCGCCGGAGGCCGGCGGTGACGGGGGCGCCGAGGGGCGTCTGCCGCGGCAGCAGTCGGCCCCGGCGGGCGGCGGGGGGCGGGCCGCGCGGCGCAGGAAGAGCGGCGGGCGGGGGGCCGGGGCGCCGGAGGCCCGGACCGGGACCAGGGCCGGGAGCCGGGCCGGGACTCGGCCGTCGCCCCGCTCCGAGAACCGGCCCGAGGCCATGCGGAGGCTGCTGCCGCAGGCCCTCGTCGTGGCGTTCCTCGCGGGCGGCACCTCCGCGTTCGTCGCCAACGACAAGGCCGTGGAGCTCATCGTCGACGGCGAGCCCCGCACCCTGCACACCTTCGCGGACGACGTCGGCGAACTCCTCGCCGACGAGGGCGTCGACGTCGGCGCCCACGACATCGTCGCCCCCGGGGCCGACGCCGCCCTCGCCAGCGGCGACGAGATCGCCGTCCGCTACGGCCGGCCCGTCCGCCTCACCCTCGACGGCGAGCCGCGCGAGGTGTGGACCACGGCCCGCACCGTCGACGGGGCGCTGCGGCAGCTCGGCGTGCGCGCGGAGGGCGCGTACCTGTCGACGTCGCGCAGCCGCCGCATCGACCGCGACGGGCTCGCCCTCGACGTGCTCACGGAACGCACCGTCACGATCATGGCGGACGGGCGGGAGCGGACCATCCGTACGAACGCGGCGACCGTGCGGGAGGCCGTCGCCGAGTCCGGGGTGACGCTGCGGGGCCAGGACACGATGTCGGTCGCCGCCGACAGCTTTCCGCGCGACGGTCAGACCGTCACCGTCATGCGGGTCACCGGGACCAAGGAGGTCCGCGAGGAGGCGATCCCCTTCGAGGTCGTGAGGACCGAGGACGCGTCGGTCCTGCGCGGCACGGAGGTCGTGGTGCAGGCGGGGCGGCCGGGGGTCAGACGCATCACGTACACGGTGCGGACCGTCAACGGCGTCAAGCAGCGGCCGCGGCGGGTGCGGGCCGAGGTGGTCCGTGAGCCGCAGAAGCGGATCGTGCGGATCGGCACGAAGCGGATGCCGTCGCCGGTGGCGGGGGCGGAGGGCCTGGACTGGGCCTCCCTCGCCCACTGCGAGTCCGGCGGCCGGCCCGGCGCGGTGGATCCCTCCGGTACGTACGGCGGCCTCTATCAGTTCGACACGCGGACGTGGCAGGCGCTGGGCGGCTCGGGCCGCCCGCAGGACGCCCCGGCGGCGGAGCAGACCCTGCGCGCGAAGAAGCTGTACGTGCAACGGGGGGCAAGCCCTTGGCCGCACTGCGGCCGGCGGTTGTAGAGCGGGCACCCCTCCCCGGCGGGGCGCACCCGCCCGCCCGCCACGGAGTGGGCCCGCAGCGAAGGGGGCGGGGAACCCCACCCCGTAACCTGGTGCGGTGAGCACAGAGCACGGCACGACCCTCCTCGGCCCCGCCGACATCCGCGAACTGGCCGCTGCCCTCGGCGTACGTCCGACCAAGCAGCGCGGCCAGAACTTCGTCATCGACGCCAACACCGTGCGGCGCATCGTCCGCACCGCGGGGGTCCGCCCGGACGACGTGGTCGTCGAGGTCGGCCCGGGGCTCGGGTCGCTGACCCTGGCCCTCCTGGAGACCGCGGCCCACGTCACCGCCGTGGAGATCGACGACGTGCTCGCCGGGGCGCTGCCCGCGACCGTCGAGGCCCGCCTCCCGCAGCGGGTGGGCGCCTTCGGGCTCGTGCACAGTGACGCCATGCTGGTGAGCGAGCTGCCGGGCCCCGCACCGACCGCGCTGGTCGCGAACCTCCCGTACAACGTCGCCGTGCCCGTCCTGCTGCACATGCTCGACACCTTCCCGACCATCGAGCGCACGCTCGTGATGGTGCAGGCCGAGGTCGCCGACCGGCTCGCCGCGGGGCCCGGCTCGCGGGTCTACGGCGTGCCGTCCGTCAAGGCCAACTGGTACGCCGAGGTGAAGCGCGCGGGGTCCATCGGGCGCAACGTCTTCTGGCCCGCGCCGAACGTCGACTCGGGCCTCGTCTCGCTGGTCCGGCGCGCCGAACCGGTGCGGACCAGCGCGTCGAAGCGGGAAGTCTTCGCCGTCGTCGACGCCGCCTTCGCGCAGCGCAGGAAGACGCTGCGGGCCGCGCTGTCCGGCTGGGCGGGGTCGGCGGCAGCCGCGGAGGCCGCGCTGGTCGCCGCCGGGGTGTCGCCGCAGGCGCGCGGCGAGGCGCTGACGGTGGAGGAGTTCGCCCGCATCGCCGAGCACAAGACCGCCGAATCCGAGACCGCCGAGCCCCGGGAGGCCGGCGCGTGAGCGTGACCGTACGGGTTCCCGCGAAGGTCAACGTGCAGCTGGCGGTGGGCGCCGCCCGCGCCGACGGCTTCCACGACCTCGCCAACGTCTTCCTCGCCGTCGGCCTCCACGACGAGATCACCGTCACGGCCGCCGACGGACTCGGCGTCAGCTGCGAGGGCCCCGGCTCCGACCAAGTCCCCCTGGACCGTACGAACCTGGCCGCCCGCGCCGCGGAACTCCTTGCCGCGCGGCACGGCATCGAGCCCGACGTCCACATCCACATCGCCAAGGACATCCCCGTCGCAGGCGGCATGGCGGGCGGCAGCGCGGACGGCGCCGGCGCGCTCGTGGCCTGCGACGCGCTGTGGGGCACGAACGCCTCCCGCGACGAACTCCTCGACATCTGCGCCGAGTTGGGCAGCGATGTGCCGTTCAGCCTGGTGGGCGGCGCGGCGCTCGGGACCGGGCGGGGCGAGAAGCTGGAGCCGCTGGACGTCGGTGGCCGCTTCCACTGGGTCTTCGCCGTCGCCGACGGGGGCCTCTCGACGCCCGCCGTGTACCGCGAGTTCGACCGGCTGACGCCCGTCGCGCCCGCGCCGCAGGCGTCCCCTGCGCTGCTCGCGGCCCTGCGCGACGGTGACGCGGAGGCCCTCGCCGCCACGGTCACCAACGACCTCCAGCCCGCCGCGCTCTCGCTCTTCCCCGCGCTGCACGACACCCTCGCCACCGGCACGGCGGCGGGCGCGCTCGCCGCGCTGGTCTCCGGCTCAGGCCCGACGACGGCGTTCCTCGTGGCGGACGCGGCTTCGGCGAAGCGCGTGGCCGATGCGCTGACGGCCTCCGGCACCTGCCGTACCGCAAGGACGGCGACGTCACCGGCCCCGGGCGCCACGCGGATCTAGGCGGCCCGGATCGTCTCGCCCAGGAGCGGGCCGAGGGCCGCCCCCGCGGGCGACTACGCTGGAAGATCGATCGATCCCCCCTGTCAGGAGAGAAATGGCCGTCAATCTGGTCAATGTCGAGGCAGTCAGCAAGGTGTACGGCACCCGTGCCCTGCTCGACGGCGTCTCACTCGGCGTGTCCGAGGGGGACAGGATCGGCGTCGTCGGGCGCAACGGCGACGGGAAGACCACCCTGATCCGGATGCTCGCCAAGTTGGAGGATGCCGACACCGGCCGCGTCACGCACAGCGGCGGGCTGCGCCTCGGCGTGCTGACGCAGCACGACTCGCTCGACCCGGCCGCCACCGTCAGGCACGAGGTCATCGGGGACCTCGCCGACCACGAGTGGGCGGGCAGCGCCAAGATCAGGGACGTGCTCACCGGGCTGTTCGGCGGGCTCGACCTGCCGGGGTTCCCGCAGGGGCTCGACACCGTCATCGGCCCGCTGTCCGGCGGCGAGCGGCGCCGCATCGCGCTGGCCAAGCTGCTCATCGCCGAGCAGGACCTGATCGTGCTCGACGAGCCGACCAACCACCTCGACGTCGAGGGCATCTCGTGGCTGGCCGAGCACCTGCGGACGCGGCGCTCGGCGCTCGTCTGCGTGACGCACGACCGGTGGTTCCTCGACCAGGTGTGCACGCGCATGTGGGACGTCCAGAGCGGCTCCGTCTTCGAGTACGAGGGCGGGTACTCCGACTACGTCTTCGCGCGCGCGGAGCGTGAGCGCATCGCCGCCACCGAGGAGACCAAGCGCAAGAACCTGATGCGCAAGGAGCTGGCCTGGCTGCGGCGCGGCGCCCCGGCGCGTACCAGCAAGCCGAAGTTCCGTATCGAGGCCGCCAACGAGCTGATCGCGGACGTGCCGCCGCCGCGGGACACCGGCGAGCTGATGAAGTTCGCGACGACGCGGCTCGGCAAGACCGTCTTCGACCTGGAGGACGTGTCCGTCCAGGCCGGGCCCAAGCTGCTGCTCAAGCATCTGACCTGGCAGCTCGGTCCGGGCGACCGCGTCGGTCTGGTCGGGGTGAACGGCGCGGGCAAGACCTCGCTGCTGCGCGCCATGGCCGACGCGGCCCGCAGCGACGGCGACGTGCAGCCCGCGGAGGGCAGGATCGCCGTCGGCAGGACGGTGAAGCTGGCCTACCTCTCGCAGGAGGTCGCCGAACTGAAGCCGACGCTGCGGGTCCTCGAGGCCGTGCAGCAGGTGCGCGAGCGGGTCGACCTCGGCAAGGGCCGGGAGATGACCGCGGGCCAGCTCTGCGAGACGTTCGGGTTCGGCAAGGAGAAGCAGTGGACGCCGGTCGGGGACCTCTCCGGTGGTGAGCGGCGCAGGCTGCAACTGCTCAGGCTGCTCATGGACGAGCCCAACGTCCTCTTCCTCGACGAGCCGACCAACGACCTCGACATCGAGACGCTGACGCAGCTGGAGGACGTCCTCGACGGGTGGCCCGGCTCCATGGTCGTGATCTCCCACGACCGGTTCTTCGTCGAGCGGACGACGGACAAGGTGTTCGCGCTCCTCGGCGACGCCACCATGCGGATGCTGCCGCGCGGCATCGACGAGTACCTGGAGCGCAGGCGGCGGATGGCGGAGACCGCCTCCCCGGGACCGGCGAGGACCGCGCCCGCGCAGGACGCCGCGCCGTCGGCCGTCTCCGCCGCGGACGCGCGCGCGGCCAAGAAGGAACTGCAGAAGATCGAGCGGCAGCTGGACAAGATCTCCGAGAAGGAGACCAAACTCCACGCCCAAATCGCCGATAACGCCACCGACTTCGGAAAGGTGGCCAAACTGGACAGCGAGCTCCGTGAACTGATCGGTGAGCGCGAGGAGTTGGAGATGCGCTGGCTGGAGCTTGCGGAGGACGCGTAGAGCTCCCGTGGAGGACGCATAACGGCCGGATTACGGCTATGTCTGCCCTTGGGGACAGCGACAGGGCCGGGCCCGTGTGGTAGAGCGCCAGGGTGATAGAAAGGCTGGCCTCAGCACCATTTGGCGTGCCGAAAGTCAGTGAAGGGGGAAGCGCTGATGACTCAGCCGCCCAACCAGCCGCCGCCCGGCGGCTTCGGAGCTCCACAGGATCCACGGCAGGATCCACGGCAGGGCGGCGGGGCGCCCCAGCCGGGTTACGGATACCCGCAGCAGCAGCAGCCGCCGCAGCCGCAGCCCGGCCAAGCGGGCCCCTACGGGCAGCCCGGACCGTACGGTCAGGCCGGCCCCTACGGGCAGCCGCAGCAGCCGCAGACACAGCCGCCGCAGCCGGGCCCCTACAACCAGCCGACCCAGCCCGGCCCCTACGGGAGCCAGCCGCAGTACGGGTACGCGCAGGTGCCCACGCAGCCGCAGTTCCCCGCGGGCCCCGGCGCGCCCGGCACCCCGCCAGGTACTCCGCCCGGCGGCGGCAGGAAGCGCAAGAAGCTCGTGATGATCGTCGCCGCGGCCGTTGCCGCGCTGCTCGTCGCGGGCGGTGTCACGTACGCCGTCGTCGGCGGTGACGACGGGGACGGGAAGAAGTCCGAGGCGAAGAAGAAGGACCCGGGGCCTACCGCGACCGTCCCGGCCAACCCCGGCAACGGCAGCGGCGACGGCCACGAGGGCAAGGAAGACCTCAACGCGGGCCGCCAGGCCGGCGAGGCGAAGGTCCTCTGGTACAAGGAGGCGCCGAAGGTCCCCGGTTCCGGCGGCGACGCCCCCGGCATGTGGATCGACGGCGACATCGTGGTCAAGGCCGCGTACAAGCAGCTCCTGGCGTACAACGTGAAGACCGGCAGGATCGCCTGGGACGCCATCACGTTCCCGGAGAAGATCTGCGGCGCCACCGACACGGCCACCGCCGACGGCAAGATCGTGGTGGCGTACAAGGAGGGCTCCAAGAGCGGCGACGAGTGCAACCAGCTCCAGGTCGTCGATCTGAAGACGGGCGACAAGGGCTGGGGCAAGCCGGTCAAGAAGGAAGGTCTCTTCGACTCCGCGCTCCAGAGCAGTCTGGTCCTCGTCGGCGACGTGCTGATGGTCGGCCGCGAGCAGTCCGGCACGGCGCTGCGGATGAGCGACGGCAAGAAGCTCTACGTCGCGGGCAAGAAGGACGAGGGCACCTGCTTCCCCAACGGCTTCGCCGGTGGCAAGCAGCTCATCATGGCCCTGTCCTGCGGCGCGAGCACGCCGAACGAGCACGACGAGCTGCAGCAGCTCGACCCGAAGACCGGCAAGGCCCTGTGGACGAAGAAGTTCCCCAAGGGCTGGCGCGTCAGCAAGGTCTACTCGGTGAGTCCCACGGTCGTGTACCTCAGCAATGAGGACAAGAAGAAGTGGAACATCACGGTGCTGAAGGAGAGCAGCGACAAGACGCGCTCCGAGGTCGTCTCCGACGACAACTTCGCGCCGCAGTGCGGGGACTCCTTCCTCAGCGGCTCGCTGGGCGACTGCCTGGGCGCGACGGTCGACGACAAGTACCTCTACCTGCCGACCGACAAGCAGAGCGGCGCCAACGAGATCGTCGCGACCAGCCTCGCCACCGGCAAGGAGGCCTGGCGCACCAAGTCGCCGCTGGACGCGAAGATGATCCCGCTGAAGGCCGAGAACGGTGCGCTGATCGCGTACGTCGCGCCGCCGTACGACGCGGGCGGCCGGGTCGTCTCCATCGCGACGTCCGGTTCGCACGAGCCCGAGACCCTTCTGCGGCACCCGAAGGGCACGTCGAAGATCGAGAGCGGCTTCTACGCGAAGGACGTCGACTACGTGGACGGGCGCTTCTACATCTCCACCACCAACATCATGAGCAGTGCCGGCCAGTCGAAGCTGATGCTCGCCTACGGCAAGTGACCTGCTCCACCGCTCAGTCACCACCCTCTCGACCGCTCCCGTCCCCAAGGAATAGACGACTGTCATGACCCAGCCGCCCCAGCCGCCGCAGCAGCCGCCGAACCAGCCCCCGCAGGGCGGCTTCGGCGCCCCGCAGGACCCTCCGCCCGGAGGCTTCGGCAAGGCCCCCGACCCCTCGTACGGCTACCCGCAGGCCCCGCCGCAGCAGCCGTCGGCCCCGCAGCCGCCCCCGCCCCCGCAGACCCCGCCCCCCGCGGCCCCGCCGGCGCCCCCCGCGGCCCAGCCCAACTACGGCTACCCGCAGGCTCCCCCGCCCCCGCAGGCCCCGCAGCCCCCGCAGAGCTACGGCTACCCGACGCAGCCCGCCCAGCCGCAGTACCAGCAGGGCTACCAGCAGCCGTACCAGCAGGGCTACCAGCAGCCCCCCACCATGCCGATGCAGCCGCAGCCCGCGGGCGGGCCCGACGGCGGTCCCGGTGGCGGCAAGAAGATCAGCCGCCAGATGACGATCATCGGTGCGGCGGTCGTCGCGATCGCGCTGATCGTCGGCGGCGGCGTCTACTACGCCTCGACGAAGGGCGACGACAAGGACACGTCGCAGGCCTCCGGCGAGAAGGGCAAGGGCAAGAAGGGCGGGGACGGCAAGGGCGGTGACTCCCTGCCCGGCCAGGGCCCCGCCAAGGAGAAGGCTCCGGCCGACCCCGCGGCCAAGGTCGTCATGCAGCTGCCCCAGCCGAAGATCCCCAAGGACCAGATCTGGAACACCACGGGCTCGGTGCTGACCGACGACGTCTACGCCAAGGCGGGCGTCAACGAGCTGAACGGCTACGACCCGGACACCGGCAAGAAGAAGTGGACGGTCCCGCTCTCCGGCATGACCTGCGCGATGGCGCCCGAGGTCACCGAGGACGGCATCGCCGCAGTCGTCACCGAAGAGGCCAAGCGGAACAAGAAGGGCGACTACGAGCAGTGCAGCAACGTCTCTGCGATCGACCTCAAGTCCGGTAAGAAGCTCTGGACCGAGAGCACCGAGACCAACGGCGTGAAGGCGACGTTCAAGGAAGTCACCATCTCCGGCACCACGATCGCCGCCGGGGCGGGCACCTCGAGCGGCGGCGCCGCCTGGGACATCAAGGGCAAGTCCCTGTGGAAGCCCAAGATCGGCAAGTGCAGGGACGTCGGCTACGCCGGCGGCGATCAGCTGGTCGCGGTCCGCAAGTGCGGTACGTACGGTGACGAGACGCTGAAGGTCCAGCTCCTGGACCCCAAGACCGGCGACGAGAAGTGGACGTACCCGATCGCGCCGGGCGTCGACAACGCCAAGATCATCTCGACCAACCCGGTCGTCTTCGGCCAGGACACCACCGGCATCACCTCCTCCGGCGCGACCGACGTCTTCTCGCTCGGCAGCAACGGCAAGCTGCGCGCGAAGATCTCGCTGGAGGACGGCAAGTACGACCACGACTGCGGCGTCAACATGGTCCACGCCTGCACGTCGATCGCGGTCGGCAACGACCGGCTGTACGTCCCGACCCGCCCGCACGACGGCAGCGGTGAGAGCTACAACCGGACCAACGAGATCGTGTCGTTCTCGCTTGCCACCGGGAAGTCGACCAGCGACCGCGCGGTCGCGGGCGAGAACGGGGAGATCGTGCCCGTCCGCATGGACGGCGGCAACGTCATCGCGTACAAGGCGCACAGCTACAAGCAGGGCGCCCAGATCGTGTCGCTGGACGGCAAGACGATGAAGGAGACCAAGCTCCTGGAGACCCCGGGCTCCGAGGCGGTCACCGACGCGATCAGCGGCATGGTCCCGCAGTCCAACGAACTCCTCTACTCCGGCGGGCACTTGTTCCTGGGCAAGAAGCTCCTGAGCAAGCCCTACTCGGCGGACGAGAAGGAGTACGTGGCGATCGGCTTCGTCGCGAAGTAGGGAAGTGGAGAAGTAGCGCGGCACGCGCCGCGTGCACCGCACGGCGGCGGCCGCCCCCTCGCACCATCAGGGGGCGGCCGCCGCCGTTCGTGTACCCCTCCGTACTCCCCGACGCCCCCCCCGGAGGGCAGGGATTCAGGCATTCAGGGCCGCTTCTGGCCGGTAGGGGCGCGTAACGTCGAACAAGCGTGTAGCTTCCGGGGGATGGAGGGTCGGGGGGCCCTCGGTCCGCCGGGAGCGGGAGAGCGGGGCGATCGGTGGATCTGGGGAACAGCCGGGGAAGTGGGGGGTTGCTGTGGGTGTGCGGCTCATGGTGGTCGACGATCATCGACTGCTCGCCGAGGCCCTCGCCTCGGCGCTGAAACTGCGCGGGCACCGGGTGCTCGCCGCCGCCGCGCCCGCCGCGGGAGCGGCGGAACTGGTCATCAGCAGGGCCCCGGAGGTCTGCCTCCTGGGCACGGCGACGCCCGCCGAACCGGGCATGTTCGACCCCGTCGTGAAGATCAAGCGGGAGCGCCCGCAGGTGGCGGTGGTGGTGCTCGGGCCGGTGCCGAACCCGCGCGGGATCGCCGCTGCCTTCGCCTCCGGCGCCTCCGGGTACGTACGCCATGACGAGCGCATAGAAGGAGTGGAGCGCGCCATCATGAAGGCGCGCGCGGGGGAGGCCGCCGTCGCGCCGCAGCTGCTCCAGAGCGCCTTCAGCGAGCTGCTCAATCCGGCCGCGCAGCCCGACGACGAGGGGCAGCGCCTGCTGCAGATGCTGACGCCCCGCGAGGTCGAGGTGCTGATGCGGGTCGCGGACGGCGAGGACACCCGGCTGATCGCCGCGGGCATGGGGATAGCTCCCAGTACGGCGCGTACGCATGTGCAGCGGGTCCTGATGAAGCTGGGCGTCGGCTCGCGTCTTGAGGCCGCCGCGCTCGCCGCGCGCACCGGCCTGTTGGAGCGCGCCGAGCGCCCCGCCTCGGCGTACGCGGACAACGGCGGCGTGCCCGGCGGGCCGCACACGGCGACGGGGCCCGAGCCACCGCGGTGAGCCCGGGCCCCGGCCGGGAGGGCGGGCGAGGGGTTACCCGTCCTCCGGCTCCTCGGGGGTGACCACCATCGGGCGCAGCCAGAGCCAGCCGAGGAAGAAGAGCCCGAGGGCGAGCATGGCGAGGCCCGTCCACAGGTTGATGTTGATGTCCTCCGCCTTCTTCAGGTCGGCGTCGGACGCGGTGATCCCGGCGATCGTCACGATGACGCCGTAGACGACGAACAGGCCGCCGATGATGCGCCTGATGTCGAAGAGACGGGCGGCCGTCGCCGACTTACGCTCCAGGTCGGAGACTTCTTTGTGCAGGTCAGACATGGTCTTCGGGCCTCCGGTCGGGCTAGAACGAGTACGGCACGTAGCAGGCCGCTGCGAGTACGACGGCGCCCCAGCCGAGCAGCGCCGGCTTGCGGTACCACGCGTCGTCGCCCGCCTCGGCGCCGTCGTCCGCCAGGCCCGGTGAGACCGTTCCGTAGACGAGTCCCGCCAGTTCGGCCTCGGGCTTGGGCGCGGTGAAGAGGGTGACGGCGACCATCACGACGGCTCCGGCGGCGAAGCCGACCATCGCCGAGACGAAGTTGGCGCCCTGGTCGGACGGGATGTCGATGATGCCCTGCTTGTAGATCCAGAAGTAGTTGACCATCGCGGCGGTGGTGCCGGCGAGGAGTCCCCAGACGCCGGATTTCATCGAGGCCCGCTTCCAGAACATGCCGATGATGAAGACGACGAACATCGGGACGTTGAAGAAGGAGAACAGCGTCTGGAGGTAGCTCATGATGTTCGAGAACGACGAGGCGATGAAGGCCGTGCCGATCGAGGCGAGCACGCCGAGGGCGGTGATGAGCCTGCCGAACTTCAGGTAGTAGCCGTCCTCGCGGCCCTTGACCACGTACTTCGACCAGATGTCGTACGTGAACACGGTGTTGAAGGAGGAGACGTTCGCGGCCATGCCCGCCATGAACGCGGCGAGCAGACCGGTGACCGCGATGCCGAGCACGCCGTTGGGCAGCAACTCCTGCATCAGGTACGGGATCGCGTCGTTGTACGTCAGGTCCGATCCGGCCGTGCCGATCTTCGGGACGAGGACGGCGGCGACCAGCCCCGGGATCATCACCGCGAAGACGATGAAGATCTTCGGGAAGGCGGCGATCAGCGGGGTGCGCTGGGCGGCGGAGAGGTTCTTCGCGGACAGGGCGCGCTGCACCTCGGCGAAGTTGGTCGTCCAGTAGCCGAAGGAGAGCACGAAGCCCAGGCCGAGGATGATGGTCAGCCAGTTGGCGCCGAGCGGGTTGGCGTCACCGATGCCGGTGCCGCCCCAGGCCGTCATGAAGTTGTCGCCGTGCTGCTTCTCGATGGAGCCGGACAGGCCGTCCCAGCCGCCGACCTTCTTGAGTCCGATGACGCAGATGGGGATCAGCGCCGCCAGGATCACGAAGAACTGCAGGACCTCGTTGTAGATGGCGGAGGAGAGGCCGCCGATGGTGATGTACGCGAGGACGAAGAGGCCCGCGACGACGATGGCGACCCACTGCGGCCAGCCGAGCAGCGCCTCGACGACGATCGACAGGGCGTAGAGGTTCACGCCCGCGATGAGTATCGCGGCGAAGGCGAAGAGCGCCGAGCTGAGCAGGTGCGCCGACCTGTCGAAGCGCTGGAGCAGGAACTCGGGGACGGAGCGGACCTTGCTGCGGTAGTAGAAGGGCATCATGACCAGGCCGAGGAAGACCATGGCGGGGATGGCGCCGATCCAGTACCAGTGGACGACCGCGACGCCGTACTGCGCGCCGGTCGCGGCCATGCCGAGGATCTCGGTGGCACCCAGGTTCGCTGCGACGAAGGCGAGACCGGTGACCCAGGCGGGCAGGGAGCGGCCCGAGAGGAAGAAGTCGAGGCTGGTCTTCACGGAGCGCCGGGCGGCGAAGCCGATGCCGAGGACGACGGCGAAGTAGATCGCCAGGATCGCGTAGTCGAGGCCGTTGGTGGGCAGCCGAAGCCCCTCGGCCAGGGTTTGTGTCGGGGACTGCATGTGAACTCGCTTCGTTGCGCGAACGGATCAGACCGGAACCTACGCCCCTTGCTTCAATAACTGAACAGTTCTGTTGGTGTTCTTTGTTTGATTGTGATCGAGCCGACCGGCCGAACCATTCGCCGCCCGTCCGTCCCACGGGCATTGACTGAACTGTTGAGTTGTGATTTGTTATGTTCGGTTCTGTTGGGTGGGTGGTGAGGAGCCCCGGACGTGAAGAAGACCTCGACCCGTCTCGCCGACGGTCGTGAGCTCGTCTACTACGACGTGCGCGACGACGCCGTGCGCGACGCCGTCGACCGGCGCCCGCTCGGGCCCGTCTCGACCACATCGGAGATCCGCAGGGACCCCCTCCTCGGCGACTCCGTCGCCATCGCCTCGCACCGCCAGGGCCGCACCTACCACCCGCCGGCCGACGAGTGCCCCCTGTGCCCCTCGGCCGGGGACCGGCTCAGCGAGATCCCCGACTCCACGTACGACGTCGTGGTCTTCGAGAACCGCTTCCCCTCCCTCGCGGGCGACGCGGGACGCTGCGAGGTCGTCTGCTTCACCTCCGACCACGCCGCCTCCTTCGCCGACCTCACCCCCGAACAGGCCGGACTCGTCCTGGAGGCCTGGACCGACCGCACCGCCGAGCTCTCCCACCACCCCGGCGTGGAGCAGGTGTTCTGCTTCGAGAACCGCGGCGCCGAGATCGGCGTGACCCTCGGCCACCCGCACGGGCAGATCTACGCCTACCCCTTCGTCACCCCGCGCACCGACCTGATGCTGCGCTCCCTCGCCGCGCACAAGGAGGCGACCGGCGGGCGCAACCTCTTCGACGACGTCCTGGCCGGCGAACGGGCCGGGGAGCGGGTCGTCCTGGAGGGCGAGCACTGGGTGGCCTTCGTGCCGTACGCCGCGCACTGGCCCTACGAGGTGCACCTCTACCCCAAACGCCGGGTGCCCGACCTGCTCGGGCTCGACGAGGCGGCGCGCGCGGAGTTCCCGCACCTCTACCTGGAACTCCTGCGGCGCTTCGACCGGATCTTCGGCGAGGGCGAGCCGCCGACCCCCTACATCGCGGCCTGGCACCAGGCGCCGTTCGGGACGCTGGAGGGATATGACGGGATTCATCGGGACGACGTGGCCCTGCACCTCGAACTTTTCACGATTCGCCGCACTTCGGGCAAGCTGAAGTTCCTCGCGGGTTCCGAATCCGGCATGAGTGTGTTCATCAACGACGTGCCGCCGGAAGCCGCGGCCCAGCGACTGCGAGAGGTAGCGAGTTCATGAGCGGTAAGTACCTGGTCACCGGTGGTGCGGGCTACGTCGGAAGTGTGGTGGCCCAGCATCTGATCGAGGCCGGGCACGAGGTGACCGTCCTCGACAACCTCTCCACCGGGTTCCGCGAGGGGGTCCCCGCGGGCGCCGCGTTCATCGAGGGCGACATCCGCGACGCCGCCAAGTGGCTGGACGCCTCCTACGACGCCGTACTGCACTTCGCCGCCTTCTCGCAGGTCGGCGAGTCCGTCGTGAAGCCCGAGAAGTACTGGGACAACAACGTCGGCGGCACCATGGCGCTGCTCGCCGCCATGCGCGACGCCGACGTGCGCAGGCTGGTCTTCTCCTCCACCGCCGCGACGTACGGCGAGCCCGTGAACACCCCCATCACGGAGAGCGACCCGACCGCCCCCACCTCCCCGTACGGCGCCTCCAAGCTCGCCGTCGACCACATGATCACCGGCGAGGCCGCCGCGCACGGCCTGGCCGCCGTCTCGCTGCGCTACTTCAACGTCGCGGGCGCGTACGGCGACTGCGGCGAGCGCCATGACCCCGAGTCGCACCTCATCCCGCTCGTCCTCCAGGTCGCCCAGGGCAGGCGCGAGGCGATCAGCGTCTTCGGCGACGACTACCCGACCCCGGACGGCACCTGCGTCCGCGACTACATCCACGTCGCGGACCTCGCCGAGGCGCACCTCCTCGCGGTCACCGCCGCCACCCCCGGCGAGCACCTCATCTGCAACCTCGGCAACGGCAACGGCTTCTCCGTGCGCGAGGTCATCGAGACCGTCCGCCAGGTCACCGGGCACCCGATCCCCGAGGTCATGGCCCCGCGCCGCGGCGGCGACCCGGCGGTCCTCGTCGCCTCCGCCGCCACCGCGCGCGAGAAGCTCGGCTGGCAGCCGTCCCGCGCGGACCTCGCGGGCATCGTCGCCGACGCGTGGGCGTTCGCCCAGCGCTGACCGGGATCAACAAGGGGTAACTGATGGACGTTGCGGGGA
The DNA here is from genome assembly GCF_042881135.1 of Streptomyces sp. NPDC058284. Classification (NCBI taxonomy): domain Bacteria; kingdom Bacillati; phylum Actinomycetota; class Actinomycetes; order Kitasatosporales; family Streptomycetaceae; genus Streptomyces; species Streptomyces sp. NPDC058284. The sequence continues at coordinate 119,036 of NZ_JBHVYE010000021.1, read as the reverse complement.
AGTTCGCCGAGCTGTACGGGTACGCGGCGGACGGGGTCTGGTCGGCGCCCGGCCGGGTCAACCTCATCGGCGAGTACACGGACTTCAACGAGGGCTTCGTGCTGCCGCTCGCGCTGCCGCACACCGCGGTGGCGGCCGTGGCCCGCCGCACCGACGGCGTCCTGCGGCTCCACTCCGCCGACATCGACGCCCCCGTCGCCGAACTACGCGTCGACGCGCTGCGGCCCCTGTCGAAGTACGGGCAGGGCGGCTGGGCCGCCTACCCGGCGGGTGTGGTGTGGGCGCTGCGGGAGGCGGGCCACCCGGTCTCCGGCGGCGCCGACATCCACCTCGCGTCGACCGTACCGACCGGAGCGGGCCTCTCCTCGTCCGCCGCCCTGGAGGTCGTCACGGCGCTCGCCCTCAACGACCTGTACGAACTCGGCCTCACCCGGCCCCGGTTGGCGGTCCTCGCCCAGCGCGCCGAGAACGCCTTCGTCGGCGTGCCCTGCGGCGTCATGGACCAGATGGCCTCCGCGTGCGCCACCGAGGGCCACGCCCTGCACCTGGACTGCCGTGACCTGGCGATACGGCAGGTCCCCTTCGACCTCGACGCGCACGGCCTGCGGCTCCTCGTCGTCGACACCAGGGTCGAGCACGAGCTGGGCGACGGTGCGTACGCGGAACGGCGGGCCGGCTGCGAGGAGGGCGCCCGCATCCTGGGCGTCCCGCACCTGCGTGACGTGGAGTACGGCCAACTCCCCGCGGTGCTTGCGAAGTTGACGGACGACAGAATCCGTCGCTACGTACGCCACATCGTCTGCGACAACCACCGCGTCGAGCGGGTCATCGGCCTCCTCGACGCCGGTGACGTCCGCGCCTGCGGCCCCGTCCTCACCGAGGGCCACGCCTCGCTCCGCGACGACCTGCGCATCTCCTGCCCGGAGTTGGACCTGGTGGTGAGCTCCGCCGACGCGGCGGGCGCGCTCGGTGCCCGGATGACCGGCGGCGGCTTCGGCGGCTCCGCGCTCGTCCTGGTGGAGTCGGCCGACGAGGAGGCGGTGACCAAGTCGGTCCTCGACGCCTTCGCGGCGGCGGGCTTCACCGCGCCACGCGTCTTCCCGGCAGCGGCGTCGCAGGGAGCGCGCCGGGAGGCGTGAACCCCCGGGTGGCGTGAACCCGCGGGAGGCGTGAACCCGCGGGGCCCGGTCAGCCGAGCCGCTTGGTGAGCGTGAACTCCTTGACCCCCTCCGGGTAGTCGGGGATCACGCTCACCAGCTCGTACCCCTGGTTCCGGTAGAAGCCCGGCGCCTGGAAGTCCCAGGTCTCCACACGGGAGTTGAGACAGCCGCGCTCCTCGCGTGCCATCCGCTCCGCCTCGGCGAGGAGCCGCGAGCCGAGGCCCGCGCCGCGGTGGCGGTCGTCCACCCAGAGGTGGTTCACGTGCAGCCAGCGGGCCCAGGTGTGCGCGGCGAGCCCTGCCGCGAGCCCGCCCGACGCGTCCAACGCCCACAGCGCCAGCGGTACTTCCTGGTCCTCGCGGGTGCCGCGCAGGGCGCGGAGCTCCGGGGACGCCGCCGTGTTCGTCTCGCTCAGCCGCGCGCGCAGCAGACCAAGTCGCTCTTTGTCGACTCCCGTCTCAATACGAAACATATGGCTCACCATAAACGCGCTGGCCAACCAGTTCTGCAAATCACCTTCCGCTCCGGGCGTCCGGCCCTACTCTGAAGGGCAGTGCCGGTGGGGGCCGGCACTGATCAGGGGGCGAGACAGTCGGGTACGACGCCCGGCGTAGGGGTGGCGGTCACCGTGCGGCGGCGGTCGTGCACGACTGCGCAGGTCCCCGCTCCGGGCGCCGTACCCGCACCAGCCGTTCTCCGATGATGGGGTATCCCCTGCTCCTTGGCAGGAGCATGGGGAAGGGGGTTTCTGTGGTTCGCATTCGAGTCCTGGTCGTCGACGACCACCGCATCTTCGCCGAGTCGCTGGCCGCCGCGCTCGCGGCCGAGCCCGACGTCGACGTGTCCGCGGCCGGCAGCGGTCCCGCCGCGCTGCGCTGCCTGGAACGCGCGGTGACCGAGGGCCGCAGGTACGACGTGCTGCTCGTCGACGCCGACCTCGGCGCCACCGCCGGCGCCCTGCACGGCATCCGGTCCGCCGTGCCCGTCCAGGAGGGCAACGCCGACGGGCTCGTCGACGGCCTTTCCCTGGTCGCGGGCGTGCGCACGGGCCAGCCCGCCGTGCGCACCGTGGTGCTCGCCGAGAAGGACGACCCGCGCCGCGCGGCCCTCGCCCTGCAGGCCGGTGCCTCGGGGTGGGTCGCCAAGGACTGCTCGCTGTCCCGGCTGCTCACGGTCATACGCGGCGTCCTGCGCGACGAGACGCATCTGCCGCCCGCCCTGCTCACCGGCGTCCTGCGCGAGCTGACCGCCGCCCGCAAGCACCGCACCGAGTCCGAGCGCCTGGTGGAGTCGCTGACGCCGCGCGAGCGCGAGGTGCTGCGCTGCATGGTGGCGGGCCTGGGCCGCAAGGCCGTCGCCGAGCGCCTCTTCCTCTCCCCGCACACGGTGCGTACGCACATGCAGAACGTCCTGGGGAAGCTGGGTGTCCACTCCACCCTCGCCGCGGTGGCGCTGGCCAGGCGCGCGGGCGTGGGGCCCGCCGACCTAGCCGGGGATGTTGTCGAACGGGGCGGTCAACTGGCGTAGTAGTCCGGCCAGTTCGCCCCGCTGGGCGCGGGAGAGCTCCGCGAGGATCGCCCGCTCCTGTTCGAGCAGCCCGGCGAGGGCCTGGTCCGCGCGGTCCTGGCCCTCGGTGGTGAGGCGGACGAGGACGCCGCGCCGGTCGCTGGGGTCGGGCAGGCGCTCGACGAGGCCCTTCTTCGCGAGCCGGTCGATGCGGTTGGTCATCGTGCCGGACGTCACGAGCGTCTGTGTGAGGAGCTGGCCGGGGGAGAGCTGGTAGGGGGCGCCCGCGCGGCGCAGCGACGTCAGGACGTCGAACTCCCACGGCTCCAGGTTGTGCTCCGAGAAGGCGAGTCTGCGGGCGCGGTCCAGGTGCCGCGCGAGCCTGCTCACGCGGCTGAGCACCTCGAGTGGTTCCACGTCGAGGTCCGGGCGCTCCCGGCGCCACGCTGCGACCAGCCGATCGACCTCGTCCTCCATGACGATCAGTGTAGGGGGTCTGTCGACATGAAGTCTCTTGACGTCAAGATACTTGGGGGTGAGGATGGCGCCAGGAACGCGTACGGCACGTCACCGCGCCGCCCGCCCGCGTTCACCGCGCCGTCTTCGAGGAGGCCCTCATGCCCACGCCCGCAGCCGCCGCCACCTGGGATCCGCACCAGTACCTGCGCCACGCCGGCCACCGCTCCCGCCCCTTCGCCGACCTCCTCGCCCGCGTGCCGGAACTCCCCGCCGCCGGCCGCCCGCCCCGCATCGCCGACCTCGGCTGCGGCCCCGGCAACGTCACCCGGCTCCTCGCCGGGCGCTGGCCCACCGCGCACGTCACCGGCCTCGACAACTCCCCCGAGATGCTGGCCGAGGCCGACCGCCTGACGGGCCCCACGGACGGGGGAGGCCGCCTCGACTTCGCCCACGCCGACGCCACGGACTGGACCCCGCCCCCGCACGCGTACGACCTGATCCTCTCCAACGCGACCCTGCAATGGGTGCCGGACCACCCCGGCTCCTTCCCCGCCTGGGTCGACGCCCTGACGCCCGGCGGCACCCTCGCCTTCCAGGTGCCCGGCAACTTCGATGCCCCCAGCCACGCCCTGATGCGGGAACTGAGCGAGTCCGAGCGGTGGCGGGACCGGCTCGGCGGACGCCTGCGCCACGCGGACGCGGTCCTGACACCGGGCGCCTACCTGGAGCGGCTCACCGCACTCGGCTGCGAGGTCGACGCCTGGGAGACCACCTACCAGCACCTCCTGACGGGCGACGACCCGGTCCTCGACTGGGTCAAGGGCACGGGCCTGCGCCCGGTCCTGACGGCTCTCGCCGACGACCCCGGGGCAACGGAGGAGTTCCTCACCGAGTACCGCGCACTCCTGCGCGAGGCCTACCCGCCCACCGGCCACGGCACGGTCTTCCCGTTCCGGCGGGTGTTCGCGGTGGCGCGGAAGGCGGACGCCTGATGCTGACGGCCCTCGACCACGTACAGCTCGCCGCCCCGCCCGGCAGCGAGCCCGCCCTTCGCACGTACTACGTCGACGTGCTCGGCATGACGGAGACGCCGAAGCCGCCGGTGCTCGCGGCACGCGGCGGCTGCTGGTTCGAGGCGGGCGGCGTACGCCTGCATCTGGGCATCGAGAACGACTTCAGACCCGCGAGGAAGGCACACCCCGGGCTGCGGGTGCGGGGAATCGAGGAGTACGCGGCCCGGCTCGCCTCCCGGGGCGCGAAGGTCACCTGGGACGACGATCTGCCGGGCCACCGACGCTTCTACTCCGAGGACCCGGCCGGCAACCGCCTCGAATTCCTCGAACCACTGGCCTGACCGGGCGGGGGTCCGAAGACAGGCCCTCAGCTCTTCCTGTGGCCTATCAGGCGCGGCTTCGGTTCCAGACCGTCCAGGCCGTGCCAGGCCAGGTTGACCAGGTGGGCCGCCACCTCCGCCTTCTTCGGCTTGCGGGCGTCCAGCCACCACTGGCCCGTCAGCGCGACCATGCCGACCAGCGCCTGCGCGTAGAGCGGGGCCAGTTTCTGGTCGAAGCCGCGGCCCTTGAACTCCTGGCCCAGGATGTCCTCGACCTGCGTCGCGATGTCGGAGATCAGGGACGCGAAGGTGCCGGTGGACTGCGCCACCGGCGAATCGCGGACCAGGATGCGGAAGCCGTCCGTGTACGTGTCGATGTAGTCGAGGAGGGCGAAGGCGGCCTGTTCGAGGAGTTCACGCGGGTGGCCCGCGGTGAGCGCCCCCGTCACCATGTCCAGGAGCTGGCGCATCTCGCGGTCCACGACCACCGCGTACAGGCCCTCCTTGCCGCCGAAGTGCTCGTACACGACCGGCTTGGAAACCCCGGCCTTCGCCGCGATCTCCTCCACCGACGTGCCCTCGAAGCCCTTGGCGGCGAACAGCGTGCGACCGATGTCGAGGAGCTGTTCCCGGCGCTCGGCCCCCGTCATCCGGGTCCGGCGGGTGCGCCGGGGCTGCTTCTCTTTGCCGGCAGGGATGGAATTGCTGGAGTCGGTCGCCACGTCGTCAATCATGCCGCGTCTGACACGGATGCCTCGCGGCGGGCGCCGGCCGCCCCCTCGGGCTTGCGGCGCGCGTCGATACGCGACTGCGAGGGCCACCGCACGTCGTACGCCCAGCCCAGCCGCTCGCACCAGCGGATGATCCGCGCGGACGAATCGATCTGGCCCTTCATCACACCGTGCCGCGCCGACGTCGGGTCGGCGTGGTGCAGGTTGTGCCAGGACTCGCCGCAGGACAGCACCGCGAGCCACCACACGTTGCCCGAACGGTCACGGGACTTGAAGGGCCGCTTGCCGACCGCGTGGCAGATGGAGTTGATGGACCACGTGACGTGGTGCAGCAGCGACACCCGCACCAGCGAGCCCCAGAAGAACGCCGTGAACGCGCCCCACCACGACATCGTCACCAGACCGCCCACCAGCGGCGGGATGCCGAGCGAGACGATCGTCCAGAGCAGGAACTGCCGCGAGATCCGCCGGATCGCCGGGTCCTTGACCAGATCGGGCGCGTACTTCTCCTGCGACGTGCGCTCCTCGTCGAACATCCAGCCGATGTGCGCCCACCACAACCCCTTCATCAGGGCCGGGACCGTCTCGCCGAAGCGCCAGGGGGAGTGCGGGTCACCCTCCGCGTCGGAGAACTTGTGGTGCTTGCGGTGATCGGCCACCCAGCGCACCACCGGGCCCTCCACCGCCATCGACCCCGCCACCGCGAGCGCGATCCGCAGCGGCCGCTTCGCCTTGAAGGAGCCGTGCGTGAAGTAGCGGTGGAAACCGATGGTGATGCCGTGGCACCCGAGGAAGTACATGAGGACGAGCAGCCCGAGATCGAGCCAGCTCACCCCCCACCCCCAGGCCAGCGGCACCGCCGCGAGCACGGCAAGGAAGGGCACGACGATGAAGAGGAGCAGCGCGAGCTGTTCGAGCGAGCGCTTCTGCTCGCCGCCCAGCGTCGAGGGAGGCGGCGGCGGCCCCGCGGGGGCATCGGCCGCCGGCGGAGCGTTGTCGATCACATCGGTGTCGGAGTACGCATCGGAGGATGTCGTCATGGGCACGTCCCCTGGGGGGTCGAGGGTTTGAAGTGGGTTCGGTGCACGGGCACGGTTCCCGCAGCGGCTGTCATACCGCGCTTCCTACGGTTCCGTAACCTACGGCGACGTAAGTATGGCAGTGCGGAGCCTCGCGGCAAGAGGCCGCGAGCTCCGAGCCCGAAGTGACACCTATCCTTGGGATCGGTCGGACAGCGCGGTCCGCTCTGTATCTCCCCCGGGTTCCCCGCAAGGACCCTCCCAGTCTTGAAGCTCTTCAACACTGCAAGGAGCCGCACCTGTGAGCAGTGCCGACGACCAGGGCCAGCAGGCCACCAGCAACGCCAGCACCGAGCTGCGCGCCGACATCCGCCGCCTGGGCGACCTGCTCGGCGAGACCCTCGTACGCCAGGAGGGCCCCGAACTCCTCGAACTGGTCGAAAAGGTCCGCAGCCTGACCCGCGAGGACGGCGAGGCCGCCGCCAGGCTCCTCGGCGGCACGGAACTGCAGACCGCCGCCAAGCTGGTCCGCGCCTTCTCCACGTACTTCCACCTCGCGAACGTCACCGAGCAGGTCCACCGCGGCCGCGAGCTGCGCACCCGGCGCGCCGCCGAGGGCGGGCTGCTCGCCCGCACCGCGGACCGTCTCAAGGACGCCGACCCCGAGCACCTGCGCCAGACCGTGCGCAACCTCAACGTGCGCCCCGTCTTCACCGCGCACCCCACCGAGGCCGCCCGCCGCTCCGTCCTCAACAAGCTCCGCCGCGTCGCCGAACTCCTGGAGACGCCGGTCATCGAGTCCGACCGGCGCCGCCACGACACCCGACTGGCCGAGAACATCGACCTCATCTGGCAGACCGACGAACTGCGCGTCGTACGCCCCGAGCCCGCCGACGAGGCCCGCAACGCCATCTACTACCTCGACGAGCTGCACGCGGGCGCCGTCGGGGACGTCCTCGAAGACCTCACCGCCGAACTGGAACGCGTCGGCGTCGAGCTGCCCGAAGGCACCCGCCCCCTCAGCTTCGGCACCTGGATCGGCGGCGACCGCGACGGCAACCCCAACGTGACCCCGCAGGTCACCTGGGACGTCCTCATCCTCCAGCACGAGCACGGCATCAACGACGCGCTCGACCTGATCGACGAGCTGCGCGGCTTCCTCTCCAACTCCATCCGCTACACCGGAGCCACCGACGAGCTCAAGGCCTCCCTCCAGGGCGACCTGGAGCGGCTGCCCGAGATCAGCCCCCGCTACAAGCGCCTCAACGCCGAGGAGCCCTATCGCCTCAAGGCCACCTGCATCCGGCAGAAGCTGGAGAACACCAAGCAGCGCCTGGCCAAGGGCACCGCGCACGAGGAGGGCCGCGACTACCTCGGCACCGCCGAGCTCCTCCAGGACCTCACGCTCATCCAGACCTCGCTGCGCGAGCACAAGGGCGCCCTCTTCGCCGAGGGCCGGATGAACCGCACCATCCGCACCCTGGCCGCCTTCGGCCTCCAGCTGGCCACCATGGACGTACGCGAACACGCCGACGCCCACCACCACGCGCTCGGCCAGCTCTTCGACCGCCTCGGCGAGGAGTCCTGGCGCTACACGGACATGCCCCGCGAGTACCGCCAGAAGCTCCTCGCCAAGGAGCTCAGGTCCCGGCGGCCCCTCGCGCCGTCCCCGGCCCCGCTGGACGCCGCGGGCGAGAAGACCCTCGGCGTCTTCCACACCGTCAAGAAGGCCCTCGAAGTCTTCGGACCCGAAGTCGTCGAGTCGTACATCATCTCGATGTGCCAGGGCGCCGACGACGTCTTCGCCGCCGCCGTCCTCGCCCGCGAGGCCGGCCTCATCGACCTGCACGCGGGCTGGGCGAAGATCGGCATCGTGCCGCTCCTGGAGACCACCGACGAGCTGCGCGCCGCCGACGTCATCCTCGACGAGATGCTCGCCGACCCCTCGTACCGGCGCCTGGTCGCCCTGCGCGGAGACGTGCAGGAAGTCATGCTCGGCTACTCCGACTCCTCCAAGTTCGGCGGCATCACCACCTCGCAGTGGGAGATCCACCGCGCCCAGCGCAGGCTGCGCGACGTCGCCCACCGCTACGGGGTCCGCCTGCGCCTCTTCCACGGCCGCGGCGGCACCGTCGGCCGCGGCGGCGGCCCCTCCCACGACGCCATCCTCGCCCAGCCCTGGGGCACCCTGGAGGGCGAGATCAAGGTGACCGAGCAGGGCGAGGTCATCTCCGACAAGTACCTCGTGCCGTCCCTGGCCCGCGAGAACCTCGAACTCACGGTGGCCGCGACCCTCCAGGCCTCCGCCCTGCACACCGCCCCGCGCCAGTCCGACGAGGCCCTCGCCCGCTGGGACGCCGCCATGGACGTGGTGAGCGACGCGGCCCACACCGCCTACCGCCGGCTCGTCGAGGACCCGCACCTGCCCGCGTACTTCCTCGCGTCGACCCCCGTGGACCAGCTCGCCGAGCTCCACCTGGGCTCACGGCCCTCGCGCCGCCCCGGCTCGGGCGTCTCGCTCGACGGCCTGCGCGCCATCCCGTGGGTCTTCGGCTGGACCCAGTCGCGGCAGATCGTGCCCGGCTGGTTCGGTGTCGGCTCGGGCCTCAAGGCACTGCGCGAGGCCGGCCTCGACACCGTCCTCGACGAGATGCGCGAGCACTGGCACTTCTTCCGGAACTTCATCTCCAACGTCGAGATGACCCTGGCCAAGACGGACCTGCGCATCGCCCGGCACTACGTCGACACCCTCGTGCCGGACGAACTCAAGCACGTCTTCGAGACCATCGAGGCCGAGCACGAGCTGACCGTGCGGGAGGTGCTGCGGGTCACCGGCGACACGGAGCTGCTCGGCTCCCACCCGGCCCTCCAGCAGACCTTCGCCATCCGCGACGCCTACCTGGACCCGATCTCCTACCTCCAGGTCGCGCTGCTCAAGCGGCAGCGGGATGCCGCGGCGGCGGGGGAGGAGCCCGACCCGTTGCTCGGGAGGGCGCTGCTGCTCACCGTCAACGGGGTGGCCGCGGGGCTTCGTAACACGGGCTGACGCCCCGGCCCACGTGACAGGCCCCGCATCGCTTCGGCGGTGCGGGGCCTGTCCGTCGTATGTCGGCCGCGGGTCCGTCGTGGCCGGTCGCGCAGTTCCCCGCGCCCCTGAAGCGGCGCTTGCGCGCCGCTCAGGAGTTGTACGTGCTCTGCGCTCGCTCCAGGCCCTCGATGACCAGGGCCTCCACCGCGTCGGCCGCCCGGTCCACGAAGTAGTCGAGTTCCTTGCGCTCCGCCGCGGAGAAGTCCTTCAGGACGAAGTCCGCCACCTGCATCCGGCCCGGCGGGCGGCCGATGCCGAACCGCACCCGGTGGTAGTCGGAGCCCATCGCCTTCGTCATCGACTTCAGACCGTTGTGGCCGTTGTCGCCGCCGCCCAGCTTCAGGCGCAGCGTGCCGTAGTCGATGTCCAGCTCGTCGTGGACCGCGACGATGTGCTCCGTCGGCACCTTGTAGAAGTCCCGCAGCGCCGTCACCGGGCCGCCCGACACGTTCATGTACGACATGGGCTTCACGAGGATCACCCGACGGCTCGCAGGACCCGGCGCGCCGACCCGGCCCTCGACCACCTGGGCCTGCGCCTTCCCGGCGCGCTTGAACCTGCCGCCCATGCGCTGCGCCAGCAGGTCCGCCACCATGAACCCCACATTGTGCCGGTTCATGGCGTATTCGGGGCCCGGATTGCCGAGGCCCGCGATCAGCCAGGGGGCGCTGGCGTCCGTCGTCACGTGCATGTCTCCTTCATACGCCCATGTCCGGTACGCACGCGGCAGCCGCCGCCCCCGTCAGGGAGCGACGGCTGCCGCAATACGCGTGTGGTCGGCGAGGCTCAGGCCTCGGCGGCCGCGTCGTCGGCGGCACCCTCGGCCGGGGCCTCCTCGGCCTGCGCGGCCAGGACCTGGATGACGACCGCGTCCTCGTCGATCGCCAGCGTGGAGCCGGCCGGCAGCGGAATGTCCTTGGCGAGGATGGACGCACCGGCGTCCAGGCCCGCGATGGAGACGGTGACCTCGGTCGGGATGTGCGTGGCCTCGGCCTCGACCGGCAGCGTGTTCAGCACGTTCTCGAGCAGGTTGCTGCCCGGGGCCAGCTCGCCCTCGGTGTGGACCGGGATCTCGACCGTGACCTTCTCGCCGCTGCGGACGAGCAGCAGGTCGACGTGCTTCAGGATGCCCTGACGGAGAGCGTCGCGCTGCACGGCCTTCGGGATGGCCAGCTGGGTCTTGCCGTCGACGTCCAGGGAGATCAGGACGTTCGGCGTACGCAGCGCCATCAGCAGGTCGTGACCCGGAAGCGCCAGGTGGACGGGGTCGGCACCGTGGCCGTAGAGAACGCCGGGGACCTTGTCCTCGCGGCGGATGCGGCGGGCGGCGCCCTTGCCGAACTCGGTGCGGGTCTCGGCGGAAAGCTTGACCTCGGGCATGTGCACTCCTCGTACAACAGGTGTCGGATGGGGTTACCCGGCCATACGACTGGCCTGCTACGAAGAGCGCGTCGATAACGGACCGCCGCACACCGCGCCTCATCAGAAGCGTGTGCGGCCTCCCTCGCCGAGCAACTCCGTGAGTCTACCCGGCGGGGGAGGCCGCCCAGAAATCGATCTTCAGATCGAGGCTCCGGTCACTGCTCCTCGAAGAGGCTCGTCACCGAACCGTCCTCGAAGACCTCGCGCACCGCGTTCGCGATCGTCGGCGCGATCGAGAGCACCGTGATCTTGTCGAGCTCCAGCTCACCCGGTGTCGGCAGCGTGTCCGTGAACACGAACTCGCTGACCTTCGAGTTCTTCAGACGGTCCGCGGCCGGACCCGAGAGCACACCGTGCGTGGCCGTCACGATGACGTCCTCCGCGCCGTGCGCGAACAGCGCGTCGGCGGCGGCGCAGATCGTGCCACCCGTGTCGATCATGTCGTCGACCAGGACGCAGACGCGGCCCTTCACCTCACCGACCACCTCGTGCACGGTGACCTGGTTGGCGACGTCCTTGTCACGACGCTTGTGGACGATCGCCAGCGGAGCGCCGAGACGGTCGCACCAGCGGTCGGCCACCCGTACACGACCGGCGTCCGGCGAGACGACCGTCAGCTTCGAACGGTCGACCTTCGCGCCCACGTAGTCCGCGAGGATCGGCAGCGCGAACAGGTGGTCCACCGGGCCGTCGAAGAAGCCCTGGATCTGGTCGGTGTGCAGGTCGACCGTGAGGATGCGGTCGGCACCCGCGGTCGCCATCAGGTCCGCGATCAGACGCGCCGAGATCGGTTCACGCCCGCGGTGCTTCTTGTCCTGCCGCGCGTAACCGTAGAACGGCACGATGACGGTGATGGAGCGGGCCGACGCGCGCTTCAGCGCGTCGATCATGATCAGCTGCTCCATGATCCACTTGTTGATCGGAGCGGTGTGGCTCTGGATCAGGAAGCAGTCGGCGCCGCGCGCCGACTCCTGGTAGCGGACGTAGATCTCACCGTTGGCGAAATCGAAGGCCTTCGTCGGCACGATGCCGACACCCAGCTTGTGTGCGACCTCCTCGGCCAACTCGGGGTGGGCGCGGCCGGAGAAGAGCATCAACTTCTTCTCGCCGGTCGTCTTGATCCCGGTCACAGCACTGTCTCCTCAGAGAGTTCTTCCCGCTGCCGTACTCACGCGTCCCGGTGCGTCGAGTCGGCCGAATGTGCACTATCACGGTACGCCGTGTCAGACGCACCTGTTTCCGGTCAGCTTTCGCCGTCCGGCTCCCGGGACGCCGCCTCCGCCGCCTTCGCGGCCGCGCTCCCCGGACGCTTACGGGCCACCCAGCCCTCGATATTCCGCTGCTGGCCCCGCGCGACGGCCAGCGAACCGGCCGGCACATCCTTCGTGATCACGGACCCGGCGGCGGTGTAGGCACCGTCCCCGACCGTGACAGGAGCCACAAACATGTTGTCCGAACCCGTACGGCAGTGGGACCCCACCGTCGTGTGGTGCTTCGCCTCACCGTCGTAGTTCACGAAGACGCTCGCGGCGCCGATGTTGGAGTGCTCGCCGATCGTCGCGTCCCCCACGTACGACAGGTGCGGCACCTTGGAGCCCTCACCGATCGTCGCGTTCTTCATCTCCACGTACGCGCCCGCCTTGGACTTGACCCCGAGCCGGGTGCCCGGCCGCAGATACGTGTACGGGCCGACGACCGCACGCTCCCCGATCTCCGCGCCGTCGGCGACGGTGTTGTCGACCCGCGCCCCGGGACCCACCCTGGTGTCCTTCAGGCGGGTGTTGGGTCCGACCTCGGCCCCCTTGCCCACCTGCGTGGCACCCTGCAGCTGCGTGCCCGGCTGCACGATCGCGTCCCGCTCGAACGTGACCGTCGCGTCGACCCACGTCGAGGCCGGGTCCACGACGGTGACGCCCGCGAGCATCGCCTCCGTGAGCAGCCGGTCGTTCAACGTACGGCGCGCCTCGGCCAGTTGTACGCGGTTGTTGATGCCCGCGATCTCCCGGTGGTCCCCGGCGACGGCCGCGCCGACCCGGTGCCCGGCCTCGCGCAGGATCCCCAGGACGTCCGTGAGGTACTCCTCGCCCTGGCTGTTGTCGGTACGCACCTTGCCGAGCGCCTCCGCGAGCAGCCGCCCGTCGAACGCGAACACCCCCGAGTTGATCTCCCGGATCGCGCGCTGCGCCTCGGTGGCGTCCTTGTGCTCGACGATCGCCGTGACGGAGCCGTCGGCGCCGTCACGCACGATGCGGCCGTAGCCGGTCGCGTCCGGCACCTCGGCGGTCAGCACGGTCACGGCGTTCCCGTCGCCCTCGTGCACCGCCGCGAGCTCCTGGAGCGTCGCGCCGGTCAGCAGCGGGGTGTCGCCGCAGACGACGATCACCGTCCCCTCGACCGTCCCGCCCAGCTCCTCGAGGCCGATGCGCACGGCGTGCCCCGTGCCGTTCTGCTCGGCCTGGTAGGCGGTGCGGACCTGCGGCGCGATGGCCCCGAGGTGCTCGCGCACCTGGTCGCTCTGGAAACCGACGACGGTGACGAGCTGCTCGGGCGAGAGCGCGGAGGCGGCGTGGAGCACGTGTCCGATGAGGGAACGGCCACAGATCTCGTGCAGGACCTTGGGGAGGTCCGACTTCATACGGGTGCCCTCACCCGCTGCGAGGACGACGACGGCTGCCGGGCGGTTGGCGCTCACGGGGGTGCCCTTCGGCTTCGGATGGCTTGGGGTGCCTGGTGGGGTGGACATCCGCAGGATACCGGGGCGTTGGGGGGCGGAAATGAGGGCGGGTCCTGACCTTGTAGGTCAGGACCCGGAACGGCTGGCTCCCCCGCCAGGACTCGAACCCGGACAGATGGCACCAAAAGCCACAGTGCTGCCAATTACACCACGGGGGAATGAATCGGCTAAACCGGACATTTGGTCAGGTCGCCGAATCGGCACCCAACACTATGCCGTACCAAGCGCCTTCGACGCGACGGTAGAGATCGGCGCTTTGCTTCACATAGATCACCAGGCACCCGTGGTACGCGTCCGCCGTGTTCTTGCGTGTGGTGCGGGGGTTGTGTCTCTTCAGGGTCGGCTTGTTGAAGGCGGACACGTCGACACCCGCCACCTCGGCCCAGTGGCGCTCCGCGGCTTGCACGTCCGCCGATTCATGGATGCTGACGCGGAAGGTCAGTCGATCGGCACCGACCCCGAGCAGCGCCAGCCAGCGCAGGTAGACCCGGATCATGGTCGGGTCGCTGTTGATGAACTGAAGCATCTCGGTGCGGCGGTAGGGCTTGTCCTTGGTGCCTTCGGACCAGTAGAGACCCACTCCCACCAGGAACAGCTCGCGGTCGGAGAGCTTGCCGACCGCGGCGGCCGCCGATCGCTTGACCGTCTGGCGTTCGGCGTCCTGAGTCGCTCGCAGCCGGGCGAGGCCGGCGTTCATGCGGGCTCGCTGTTCTTCCGGGGTGCAGCGCGGCGCGGGCGACGGCAGGTCGCGCACCCATAGGGAGACGGAGCTCTTCGAGCAGCCCAGTTCGGCCTGGATCTCGTTGTACGTCCGGCCCTGGCGACGCAGTGCGCGAGCCCGGTCTCGCAGGCCGTCCTTGGCCCGGGGGCGCCGGGTCCATTCGGCGGGTGGCTCCCCCTGGACCAAGCGGCTCAGGACCTCTTTGCTGTGCACGCCGAGTTCATCGGCGATCTGCCGCAGACTCAGCCCCTCCCGCCGCAACGCGACCGCCCTCTCCCGCAGTCCCTCGAAGTCCTCGTACTTGCTCTTCGGTGTGCCCCTCGCGGGCGTGATCTCTGTCATGGGACGACCCTCGTCCGGAATGCGGACGTCCGGCGTGAAAGCAGGAACGGTTCAACAGTTCGAGGGATACCGGCAGGTTTCGCTTCCGGTCGAACACGGCGTGTGCTGGATCACCGAGCCGGAAACTCACCGGAAAACCGGGGCGGAACGCCCGTACGCTGGAAGGCATGACCACGACGGGGGACGACCGCACCACGGCCATGACCGGGCCGTGGTGGTGGGAGAGGTGGCGCGGGGCCGCGCTGGATGTGGGGCTCGGCGCGCTGTCCGCGGCGGAGTGCGGGGCGGAGGGCGTGGCCTTCGCGGGCGACTCCGGGCTGCCCATGCCGGTGGGCATCGGTTTCGGCGCGCTCGCGGGCGCGTCACTGTTGCTCCGGCGGCGCTGGCCCGTCGCCGTCGTGCTGATATCGATCGCGATCACGCCCGCGCAGATGGGCGTGCTGCTCACGGTCGTCGGCCTCTACACCCTGGCCGCCTCCGAGCTGCCGCGCCGCATCACCGGGGCGCTTGCCGGGATGTCGATGGCGGGCACGCTGATCGTCGCGCTGGTGCGGGCCAATCAGGACGCGGCGGAGGGCAGCCCGTCGATCGGCAGTGAGTTCCTCCCGTTCTTCGCGGTCACCGCCGCGGTCGGGGTGACCGCGCCACCGGTGCTCCTCGGTCTCTACGTCGGCGCCCGGCGCCGTCTCGTGGAGGGGATGCGGGAGCGCGCGGACAGTCTGGAGCGGGAGCTTCAGCTGCTCGCCGAGCGTGCGGAGGAGCGGGCGGAGTGGGCGCGGAACGAGGAGCGGACGCGGATCGCCCGGGAGATGCACGACGTGGTGGCGCACCGGGTGAGTCTGATGGTGGTGCACGCGGCGGCTTTGCAGGCGGTGGCGCGGAAGGATCCGGAGAAGGCGGTCAGGAACGCCGCGCTCGTCGGTGACATGGGACGGCAGGCGCTGACGGAGCTGCGGGAGATGCTCGGGGTGCTGCGGTCGGGCGACGGGGTGAAGAAGGAGAGACCAGAGAGGCCCGAGAGGTTCGGGGGGTCCGGGACGCCCGGGGGGTCCGCGGAGCCGCTGCCGCTCGCCGCCGTGGGGTTCGCGGCCGCTGCGGCGGCGTCGCGTGCGGTGGACGAGGACGGTCCGTGCCTGGCGGAGCTGGACGAGTTGGTGGGGCAGTCCCGTGCGGCGGGCATGGCGGTGGATCTGTCGGTGGAGGGGGAGCCGGGCGACTGTTCGGCGGATGTGGAGCAGACCGCGTACCGGGTGGTGCAGGAGGCGCTGACGAACGTGCACAAGCACGCGGCGGGTGCGAAGACGTATGTGCGTCTGGCGTACCGGGGGGCGGAGATCGCGATGCAGGTGGAGAACGAGCCGCCGCCGGAGGCGGGTGGCGGCGCGGAGGACGCGCGGCTGCCCAGTGGCGGCAATGGGCTCGTGGGGATGAAGGAGCGGGTGACGGGGCTCGGCGGGGTGTTCGTGTCGGGGCCGACGGACGGCGGGGGTTTCCGGGTGTCGGCGGTGTTGCCCGCGGCGGCCGTGGCGATGGGCCAGGGCTAGGTGTATTGATCACGAGCGTTAACAACGCTCGTGATCAATACACCTAGGGCCTCCGGAGGGTTACGTTCCCGTGCTCGCCGAGAGACGGGTCGGCTGGGCGCCCGTGATGAGGGTGGCGAGTGCCTGGTCGATGTGGGCGCCGAGGAACCAGTCGCCGCTGTGGTCGAGGCTGTAGACGCGGCCTTCGGTGTCGATGGCCAGGAGTGCCTGGTTGTCGGGTTCCTCGCCGATGGGGCAGACCTCGGTGTCCAGGGCGCGGCCCAGGTCGCCGAGGGTGCGGGCCAGGTGCAGGCCGTACATGGGGTCGAGGTGGACGGTGGCGGGTGCTATCTGGCGGCCGGGGCCCTGCGGGGTGATGTGCAGGCCGCCGAACTCGGCCCAGGCTTCGACGGCCGCGGGGAAGACGGTGTGCCGGTGTCCGGCGGGCGAGGTGTGGCGGCGCAGGGCGTCGGCCCAGATCTCGGCCTGCTTTATGTCCCAGTGCCCGGGGCGCCAGCCGGCGGCGCGCAGGGCGGCGTCGACGGGTACGGGGAAGCGGGTGCTGCCGCCGGTGGTGGTGGCGGGGCGGTCGGGGTGCATCGGGTGGTGGCCCTCGTTCGGTCGTTCGGGCGGTCGTTGGGGCGGTCGCGGGGACGGGCGGTCCGGTCGAGGGTCAGTTCTCGGTGGTCGCGGGGTCCACGACGCGTACGCCGAAGTGGGCGGTCAGGGCGGTACAGGAGCGGCACGGCGGGGCGAAGCCGCCGTGCAGGGGGTCGCCGTCCTCGCGGATGCGGCGGGTGGTGAGTTTGGCGTGCTTGAGGGCTTTGCGGGCCTCGCCGTTGGTCATGGGTTTGCGCGCGGCGCGTTTGGAGCGGCTCGCGTCGGCCGCCGTGAGGTGGCGGGAGATGAGGATGGCCTCGGCGCAGCGGCCGGTGAAGCGTTCGCGCTGGCCGCTGGTGAGGGCGTCGAGGAAGTCCTGGACGAGCGGGTGGAGCGCGGGGGGTTCCTCGCCGCGGCCCGCGGTGCAGGTGAGTGTGGTCTGGCCGCGTACGGAGAGGGCGGCGGCGACGGTCGGCAGGATGCCGTCGCGGCGCTGGCGGAGGAAGGGCGCGTGGGCGGCGGTGGCGCTCCAGCCGACGCGTGGGTCCCGGTCTCCCGGCGTCGGGATGGTGGCCGGGCCGTGGCCGTGTGCGTGCCCCTCGCCGGTGGTGTCGTCGGTCGTGGTGGCCGCCGTCGTGGGCAGCGTGTGGCTGCCGGGCATGCCGCTGTGTGTGGTCTGCATGGTGCTCTTCCCTCCCCCTGCTCGCGGTCGTCACCGCGTGTGCCACGCCCCCGCGTTGCGGGGACAGCCTGCCAAATGGGGCGGGTGGTGCGGAAGCTGGGGCACTGCGACACGCCTGGCTTCGCGTCGGGTTTCGCCGCACGGTGACCGTGCGGTGGCTGGTGGTCATGGAATCGGAGGGCCGGTGACCGGTGCCGTGCTTGCGCATAGGCTGTGTCGGCATCGCTGAACGAGATGCGGAACGAGACGCACACGCGTGGACCGGTTCCGCGGATCGGTTCACACGAAAGAATTCAGAATCTTCCACAGTGCCGCAGGGGGCAACCGCCATGACGACAGGTCGGCTGGGGCAGCAGGCCGCGCCGCCGAACGCGGCGTACGCCGGGCAGGTCGTGCACTTCCCGGACCCGGTCCGTGCCGCGCGCCATCCCCGGGGGGTGCGCGTGGACGAGCACGGTTATCCGGACTTCTCCGCCTATGCGCGTGCCGCCGCGGAGATCGCCGAGCCGCCGGAGGGTTTCGGGGTCGACGAGCTGCGTCTGACGGACTACGTGTCGGCGAACGCGGCGCTGGCGGCGGTGGGTCACGAGCTGTGGGACACGATTCCCGCGGTGGCGACGCCGCACGGCTGGACGTGGCACCACGTGCGGGGCAGTCGCCGTCTTGAGCTGGTGCCCGTCGAGGTGAAGGCGTTGCTGCGGCACCACGGCGGGATCGCGACGACGCCGGTGGACCAGGACAAGCGGGGCACGCGTCCGCTGCAGGAGACGCGGCCCGCGCACTTCGGGCTGCCGAAGGCGGCGGTCGCGGTGACGGAGCAGCAGGTGCAGGGGGTGGAGGAGGACCTGGGCTACCGCCTGCCGGGTGCCTACCGCTCGTTCCTGAAGGCGGCGGGTGGTTGCGCGCCGGTCGGCGCCGCGCTCGACGCCGAGTTGGGGCTCCTGGTCGACCAGCCGTTCTTCACGGTGCGGGACGAGGCCGCGGTCAACGACCTGGTGTACGTGAACAAGTGTCTGCGCGACCACCTGACCAAGGACTACCTGGGGGTCGGTTTCGTGCAGGGTGGTCTGCTGGCCGTGAAGGTCAAGGGTGACCGGGTCGGTTCGGTGTGGTTCTGCGCGTACGACGATGTGCGGGATCAGGACGCGTGGCCGCCGGCCGAGCGGGTGCGGCGGCTGCTGCTGCCGTGCGGTGACGACTTCGACGCGTTCCTGTCCCGGCTCGCGGGCAATCCGCCGGAGCTGGAGACCGTGGCGAACCTGATGGTGGACGGCGGCTTCGCGCAGGCCGTTCCCGTGTCCTCGGGTGGGGAGTGACGTAGCGATGGTGACGTTCGCGCAGGCGCAGGATCGCGCCGAGGAGTGGATCAACGGCGACGTGCCGGCCTATCAGCACCGGGAGGTGCGGGTCCGGGAGTTCGACCTGGGGTTCGTCGCGTGGGCCGAGGACCGCGAGAACGGTCCGGTGTCGGACGGTGGCGGCCAGCGGCTGGTCATCGCGCGGGACAGCGGTGAGGCCTCGCTCTGGCCCGCGCTCGCCGTGGGTGAGGTGATCCGGCGGTACGAGGAGGAGTACGGCCTGCCGGACGCGGTGCCGCGGGACACGCCTCCGGCGCCGCCGGAGCGGGTCGACCTGAACCAGACGTCGTTCTTGCTGACGCCTCCGGAGTGGCTCCAGGAAGCGGCGGACAAGATGGGTATTCCGGACCGCCGTGCGGGCTCGGAGCCGGCGGCTCCGTCCGACGGGCCGGCCCCGGTGGATGCCGGGAGCCCGGCTCCGCGGGCCCCCGACGCGCCTGCCGCGCCTGCCGCGCCGGGTGGCGGTACGCCGTGGCCCATGGCCGCCGGGGCCGACGGTGACGAGA
This sequence comes from Streptomyces sp. NPDC058284, assembly GCF_042881135.1. Taxonomy (NCBI): domain Bacteria; kingdom Bacillati; phylum Actinomycetota; class Actinomycetes; order Kitasatosporales; family Streptomycetaceae; genus Streptomyces; species Streptomyces sp. NPDC058284. Next base: position 99,852 of record NZ_JBHVYE010000021.1, on the reverse strand, counting down.
GCGATGACAGTGATGGCAGCGGGGACAGCGAGGGCAGCCCGTCCGGAGCCTCGCCGGGCGTGCCCGCAGGGGCGACCCCGTGGGCCGGTACGGACACCAACGCCGACGGGGGCGAGGACCATTCGGTGCCGCTGCCCGCGACGGTGTTCGCGCCGCCGCTGACCGGCCTTGACGAGGGCGACACCCCGCCGCCGGGCGCCGCGCCGGACGCCAAGACGGCGCTGATGCACGGGGGCAGCCAACTGCCGCGGACGGCGCTCGCCCCGGCGCTGGACACCCCGGCGCCGGGCACGCCCGCGGCTCCCGCGGCCTCCGCCGCGCCCGCCGGTCCGCCGCCGAACGCGCCGCAGCCGCCCGCGGGTTCGCCGACCCCGCCACCGATGCCTCCGCCGCAGGCCGCGCCGGATGCGGCGGGCGCCCCGGGTGCCCCGGGTGCACCGGGTGCTTCCGCGTACGGGTATCCGCAGGGGCCGGTCGCCGCGGGCGCTGACGCGGGTACGGGTACGGGTACGAGTGCGGATGCCGGTGCGAGTGCCGGGGACATCGCCGACGCCGCGACCAGCAAGGCCGAGGGGCTGCCGCCCCGGGGTTCGCGCGGGAGCGGGGGCGGTACGCCACCGCCTCCCGGACCGCCCGGCGCGCCCGCCGGTAGTACGCCGCCGCCCGGCGCGCCTGGTGCACCCGGTATGCCTGGTGCGCCCGCCGGTAGTACGCCTGGTACGCCGCCGCCTTCCGGGCCCGGCGCCCCCGGCACGCCCGCCGGTGGTTACGTTCCGACGCAGCTCGTCTCCTCGCTCGGCCCGGAGGGCCCCGCGGCACCGGCGGCTCCCGCGGCTCCGGACGCGTCGGGTGCGCCGCAGCCTCCCGGTGCTCCGCAGCCCCCCGGCCCGCCCGGTACGCCGCCGCCTCCGGGTGGTGGCGTGCACCACGCGGCGACGATGCTGGCCGACCCGAGCCTGGGCGGCCCCGGTGGAATCAGGCCACCGGGTGCGCCCGGTGCTCCCGGCGCACCCCAGCCCCCCGGCCCGCCCGGCGCCCCAGGTGCTCCGCTGCCCCCCGCCGCACCCGCCCCCGGCACCCCGCCCCCCGGCGGCGGCGTCCACCACGCCGCGACCATGCTGGCCGGCCCCGCGGTCGGCGGCCCGGGTGCGCCCGGCATGCCTCCGCCGCCCGCGCCGATGCAGCACGGCCCCGGTGCGCCCGGTGCGCCCGGCGCTCCCGGGATGCCCGGTGGTCAGCCGTACGGCTATCCGCAGCCGCCCCTCGGGCGGCCCACCGTCGGGCCCGGCTACCAGGCAGTGCTGCGCTTCCGTGCCGCCGACGGGTCCGAGCAGCAGCTCATCCGCCGCTCGGCGCCCGGTACCCCGCACCCGGAGTGGCAGATCCTGCACGAGCTGCGCGGCATGAACGTGCCGCCGCAGCAGGTGCTCGAACTCCACACGGAGCTTGAGTCCTGCGAGCTGCCGGGCGCGTACTGCGCCCGGATGATCCGGGAGACCTGGCCGCAGGCGCGGATCACGTCCATCGCGCCGTACGGCAGGGACCACGCGTCCCGGCAGCAGGGCATGCGGCAACTGCTCGCGCACCAGGGGGAGCTGCACCAGGTCGCGGACGGCCCCGCGAGGCCCGCGCCGGTGCGCGCCCCGGTGCAGCAGATGCCGCCCGCCCCGCCGATTCCGCCGGAGGGCGTCGCGCAGGAGCTGGCTGCGGCCTTCGGGCCCGGCATCTTCCGGTTCGATCAGCGGGCGGTGTCGCGGCAGGGCGTGCCGGACATCGTGGCGCACACCCTCGTGGTGGCGGGTCTGCCCGTCGATTTCGGGCCGTTCTTCTGGGCGCAGGCCCAGCCGGGACGGCCGGTGCCGACGCTGGCGGAGCTGGCGCAGGAGCGCGGTGTGCAGCCGGGGTCCGACGCGGGCTCGTACCTGGTGATGGGCAGCGACTTCGGCCGTGCGCTCTGCGTCCAGTACGGCACGGCGAACATCGTGGCCGTGCCGGTGGAGGCGGGTCCCGGCGGTGCGCCGGTGCCGCCGCAGTTCGTGAACACGGGGCTGCCGGAGTTCGCGCGCTGCATGGCGCTGCTCGGCCGCATGTGGCGGCTGCGCTTCGGGCTCAACCCGGAGCAGGCGGGCCGCTGGACGGTGGACTTCCAGAACCAGCTGGCCGCGCTCGACCCGGCGGCGCTCGCGTCGCCGGAGAGCTGGTGGTCGGTGCTTCTGGAGCAGATGTGGGACGGCCTGCTCTAGACCGCGTCCCGAGCGGCAGGTGACGGACGAGGCGCCCGACCCGGGGGAACGGGCCGGGCGCCTCGTCCGTGCCGGCCCGTACGGGGCGCGGGAGCCGATGAGTGTCGCCCCGATTCCGGCTTCCGGCCCCGATTGCCGCATCCTTGACCGGGTGGAGTGGGCGGAGTGTCGCGTTATGAGCGCTTCCGCTTGATCCATCAAGATGTGCGCCAATCGTGCTGTACGCGAGTGGTACGTCGGAGAGGGGATCCAAGGATGAGCAGCAGCGGTGCACCGTCGTCGCCGCACGGCTTCTTCACCGGGCGGGGGCGGGGCTACCGTCCCGCGCAGGTGGAGGCGTACGCCGCCGGTCTTTCCCAGGAGCGGGACGGGGCGTGGGAGCGTGCCGCCCGGCTGACCGTCCTGGCCAAGGAGATGGAGGCGGAGGCCGAGCGGCTGCGGGACGTGGTGGCCCGGCTCGCCCCCCAGACGTACGAGACGCTCAGCGCGCGGGCCCGGGAGATCCTGGCGGAGGTGGAGGCCGAGGCGGCCGCCGTGCGCGAGAGTGCCGGGGCCGATGCGCAGCGGCTGGCGGAGGAGGCCGAAGGGGCGGCGCGGGAGGCGCGGGACGCCGCGCGTGCCTACGCCGAGCAGGTCGGCGCGGACGCGGAGGAGTGGGCGCGGCAGCGGCTCCTCGCGGACCGGGCGACGGCCGATGAGGAGCGTGTCTCCGCGCGGCGGGACGTGAAGGCGTGGCGCGGCGATTCGCTGGCGGCGCTGCGTGAGATGCGGCAGCGGTGCGAGGGTCTGCTCGCCGACCAGCAGAAGGAGCAGGACGAGCGGTGGGAGGCGGCCGAGCGGGAGGCGGCGGAGCGTGAGGCCGCGTCGGACGCGCGGGTCGCGGAGCGGGTTGCCGCCGCCGAGGCCGGGCTCTCCGAGGCCAAGCGGATGTTCGCCGAGGCGGAGGAGGCCGCGCGGCACGGGCAGGAGGACGCGGAGGCGCGGGCCGCCGAACTGGTCGCGGAGGCCCGGGTGCGCGAGGAGCGGCTGGCGCGGGAGACGGAGCGGGTGCTGCGCGAGCACGGTGAGCGGTGGGACGAGGTGCGGGCGCACATGGACCACGTACGCAACAGTCTGGCCACGCTGACGGGCCGGGCGCCGGTGGAGGAGGCTCCCTGACGGCCCCGTCATGGCGCCCCGCCGGGTCAGTCCAGTGCGGGCAGTCGGGGCAGGACGCCCTCGGGGCCGCCCTCGTCGAGGATCGCGTGGAAAGCGGCCGTCATGGCGTCGACCCCTGCGGTGGGGACGACGACGAGGTCCGCGCACTGGAAGAAGGCGCCGCCCGCGCATTCGCCCGTCTGCTTCCAGCGGTCCATGACGGCGGCGATCTCGCGGAGCGTCATGAAGCAGGCGCTCCACCTCGTGCCGTCGGGCAGCCGGAGTTCGGCGTCGACGTTCTCGACGTCCTCGGCACGGTCGTCCGCTCCCAGCATGAAGAGGGCGGTGAACCGGTCGTCCGTGACGCGGTGGCAGGGCTCGCTTTCCATGGGCCCATCATCCGTGACGAGCCGCGGTGTCGGCACGGGTGGCAGACCGGTCAGTCGGCCTGTTGCGTGGGCGACAGCTGATCGTGGCGTGGTTCCGGTTGCTTGTCCTGGAGTACGGGGAAGCGTCGGGGTGCCAGGAGGAGCAGGACGCCCAGGGCCAGTACGGCGGCGCATCCCGCCCCCACGTACACGGAGTCGACCGCCGAGTCGACCGCCCGCCGCAGCCGTTCGGGGTCGGCCACCGCGCCGGGGTCCTCAAGGACGCGCGCCACCGAGTCGAGGGATCCTGAGCCGCCGAGCCGCGCGCTCAGTACGCCGTTTGCCACCGCGCCGAACAGGGCGGCGCCCAGGGTCTGGCCGATCTGGCGGCAGAACAGGACGGAGGCGGTGGCCGTGCCGCGTTCGGCCCAGCCGACGGTGGACTGGACGCCGACGATCAGGGGGAGCTGGAAGAGGCCGAGGGCGGCGCCGAGCAGCAGCATCAGCAGGGCGGGCTGCCAGGCGGTGCCGGGGTAGGGCAGCAGGGGGAAGGCGAAGAGGAGCGCCGCGGCCGCGGAGATGCCGGTGGCGGCGGTGTTGCGGAAGCCGATCCTGCGGTACACGTGCTGGCTGAGCGCCGCCGAGACCGGCCAGCTCAGCGTCATCACGGAGAGCACGAATCCGGCGGCGACCGGCGCGAGTCCGAGGACGGACTGGGCGTACGTGGGCAGGAAGACGGTGGGGGCGACCATGAGGAGGCCGAGCGCGCCGAGGGCGAGGTTGACGGCGGCGATGGTGCGCCTGCGCCAGACCCAGCCGGGGATGATCGGTTCCGCGGCCCGGCGTTCGATCAGGACGACGGCGGCGATCAGGGCGAGCCCGGCGGCGAACAGTGCGAGGGAGGGCGCCGACAGCCATTCCCAGGCGACGCCGCCCTGGACGAGCGCGGTCAGGAGCGTGCCGCCGCAGGCGAAGACGGCGAGCGCGCCGGGCCAGTCGATGCGGCCGCGCGGGACGGTCTCGCGCTCGGGTTCGTTCAGGTGGCGGACGATGAGCCAGAGCGCGAGGGCCCCGATGGGCAGGTTGATCAGGAAGATCCAGCGCCAGTCGGCGTACGCGACGATGAAGCCGCCGAGCGCGGGGCCCGCGATGGACGACGTGGCCCACACCGTCGACAACTTGGCCTGGATCCTGGGGCGTTCCTTCAAGGGGTACAGATCGGCGGCGAGGGTCTGCACGGTGCCCTGGACGGCGCCGCCGCCGAGTCCCTGGACGACGCGGAAGGCGATGAGCGACGCCATGTTCCAGGCGAGGGCGCAGAGCGTGGAGCCGAGCAGGAACAGGACGCAGCCCGTGATGAGGACGGGCTTGCGGCCGAAGGTGTCGGAGAGCTTGCCGTAGACGGGCAGGGTGACGGTGGCCGCGAGGAGGTAGCCGGAGAAGAGCCAGGAGAAGATCGAGAAGCCGCCGAGCGCGCCCACGATCTGCGGGACGGCGGTCGACACGATGGTGGAGTCGACGGCGGCCAGCGCCATGGCGAGCATGAGTGCGGCGACGACCGGGCCCCTGCCGCGCGGGTCACCCGCTGTCCCGCCCGGTATCGCGCCCGGGGCGTCCGCGGCGCCCGGAGCCGCTTCCTGCGTGCCCAACGGAACTTCCTTCCCCCTGCAACCAGTTGCTGTGGTCACCCTCTCACCCGGCCGGAGCGGAGGGCAGGGTGGAGAGCGGGGGTGGAGCCGACCCCGAGTCCCGCTCCACCGGCGGGTGGAGATCCCCTAGGGGTACCTCCGTACAACGGACCGGGGAGCGATCGTCCCACTGGAGGATGAGGCGGGCCGGATCGGTCCTTAGATTGGCTTTACGAGCCGGGCACGGGGCCGGCTCGGACAACCACACCATCGGGGGTGGGGTTTTCCCCCGGAGAAGAGTGTGCCGAGCACCAGCGCGCCGGACCTGGTCCGGACAGCAGACTGAGGCGCGACAGCGCACGCACCGCATCCACCCGCACCGCACCGCGGCGCGTCCACCCGCACCACACCGCGGCGCGGACACGCACACCGCACACACCTGACGCATCGCATGACCGACATAGGAGACTTACCGTGACAACGGCTGTGACAACACCCAGGCACGGGGGCACTGGAGGACGCACGGCCGTGGCAGCGCGGGCGCGCCAGGTCGTCAAGGCGTACGGCTCCGGCGAGACCCGCGTCGTCGCCCTGGACCACATCGACGTGGACATCGCCCGCGGCCAGTTCACCGCGATCATGGGCCCCTCGGGCTCCGGCAAGTCCACCCTGATGCACTGCCTCGCGGGGCTCGACACGGTCAGCGGCGGGCAGATCTTCCTCGACGAGACCGAGATCACCGGGCTGAAGGACAAGAAGCTCACGAAGCTGCGCCGGGACCGGATCGGCTTCATCTTCCAGGCGTTCAACCTCCTGCCGACCCTGAACGCCATCGAGAACATCACGCTGCCGATGGACATCGCGGGCCGCAAGCCCGACCGCGCCTGGCTCGACCAGGTCGTGGAGACCGTGGGCCTCGCGGGCCGCCTCAAGCACCGCCCGACCGAGCTCTCCGGCGGCCAGCAGCAGCGCGTCGCCGTGGCCCGCGCGCTCGCCTCCCGGCCCGAGATCATCTTCGGTGACGAGCCGACCGGAAACCTCGACTCCCGGGCCGGCGCCGAGGTCCTCGGCTTCCTGCACCGCTCGGTGGCCGAGCTCGGCCAGACCATCGTGATGGTCACGCACGACCCGGTCGCCGCCTCGTACGCGGACCGCGTCCTGTACCTCGCCGACGGCCGGATAGTCGACGAGATGCACCACCCGACCGCCGACCAGGTCCTCGACCGCATGAAGTCCTTCGACGCGCGCGGGCGGACGTCATGACCGTCCTCAAGACCTCGATGCGCAACTTCTTCGCGCACAAGGGCCGCATGGCGCTCTCCGCGGTCGCCGTCATCCTCTCGGTGGCGTTCGTGTGCGGCACGCTCGTCTTCTCCGACACCATGAGCACCACCTTCGACAAGCTCTTCGCGGCCACCTCCGCCGATGTGACGGTCACCCCCAAGTCCGCCGGGGACGCGGGCGACACGCCGCGCAGCGGCAAGCCCGAGTCGCTGCCCGCCTCGGTGGTGCAGCAGGTGAAGAAGGCCGGTGGCGTCAAGTCCGCCGAGGGCGCGGTCAGCAGCGAGAGCGTGACGGTCGTCAACGCCGAGAACAAGAACATGGGCCCCACCAGCGGCGGCCCGACCATCGCGGGCAACTGGACGCGCAACGACCTGCGTTCGATGGACATCACCTCGGGCCACGCCCCGCGCGGCCCGACCGAGATGATGGTCGACGCCGACACCGCCGACAAGCACGACCTCAAGATCGGCGACAAGCTGCGCACCGTCGCCGCGACCGGTGACCACACCGCGAGGATCTCCGGTATCACCACCTTCAAGGTGACCAACCCCGGCGCCGCCATCTTCTACTTCGACACCGCGACCTCGCAGCGCGAACTCCTCGGCGCCACAGGGCGGTTCACGCACGTCAACCTCACCGCGGACGCGGGCGTCAGCGACGCCCGGCTGAAGCGGAACGTGTCGAAGGTCCTGGGCAGGAGCGCGTACGACGTCAAGACGCAGAAGGAGACCGCGGACGACAACCGCGAGTCCGTCGGCAGCTTCCTCGACGTCATGAAGTACGCGATGCTCGGCTTCGCCGGTATCGCCTTCCTCGTCGGCATCTTCCTCATCATCAACACCTTCTCGATGCTGGTCGCCCAGCGCACCCGCGAGATCGGCCTGATGCGCGCCATCGGCTCCAGCCGCAAGCAGGTCAACCGCTCCGTGCTCGTCGAGGCGCTGCTGCTCGGCGTGTTCGGCTCGGTCCTCGGCGTCGGCGCGGGCGTCGGCCTCGCCATCGGCCTGATGAAGCTGATGGCCGGCATGGGCATGGAGCTGTCCACCGGCGACCTCACCGTCAACTGGACGACCCCCGTGGTCGGCATGGTCCTCGGCATCGTCGTCACCGTCCTCGCCGCCTACCTCCCGGCCCGCCGGGCGGGCAAGGTCTCCCCGATGGCCGCGCTGCGCGACGCCGGAACCCCGGCCGACGGCAGGGCGGGCGCGCTGCGCGCCGTCATCGGCCTGGTCCTCACCGGCGCCGGAGTCCTCGCCCTGTACGCCGCGTCGCAGGCCGACAAGGCGAGCGAGGGCTCGCTGTTCCTCGGCGGCGGTGTCGTGCTGACCCTCATCGGCTTCGTCGTCATCGGCCCCGTCCTCGCCTCCGGCGTGGTCCGCGTCATCAGCGTGCTGCTGCTGCGGATGTTCGGCCCCGTCGGACGGATGGCGGAGCGCAACGCGCTGCGCAACCCGCGCCGCACCGGCGCCACCGGCGCAGCCCTGATGATCGGCCTCGCGCTGGTCGCCTGCCTCTCCGTCGTCGGCTCCTCGATGGTCGCATCGGCCACCGACGAGCTCGACAAGTCGGTCGGTACGGACTTCATCGTGCAGCCCACCCAGCCGGGCATCTCGATCACCGACAAGGCCGCGCAGGCGATGGGCAAGGCCGAGCACATCGGCCACATCACCCGCCTGAAGGCGATCGACGCCGACATGACCACGCCCGACGGCAAGACCGTGGACGGCGTCGGCCTGAGCGCCGCCGACCCCACCTACGCCAAGGACCTGCGCCGCGAGACGCTCTCCGGCGACCTGTCCGCCGCGTACGGCAAGGACGCCATGTCGGTCGGCGACGAGTTCGCGAAGAAGCACCACCTGAAGGTCGGCGACGAGCTGAAGATCGCCTTCGAGCACGGCAGGACGGCCGAGCTGAAGCTGGCCGCCATCACCAAGGACGACGGCACCCTCGACAACGGCGCGATGTACCTGAACATCACGACGCTCCAGAAGTACGTCCCGGCCGACCGCATCCCGCAGAACGACATGATGTTCGCGACGGCCGACAAGGGTCACCAGGACGCCGCGTACGCCTCCCTGAAGGACTCCCTGAAGAAGTACCCGCAGTACAAGGTGATGGACCAGACCGACTTCAAGCAGACCCTGAAGGACCAGGTCGGACAGCTCCTGAACATGGTCTACGGCCTGCTCGGCCTCGCCATCATCGTCGCGATCCTCGGCGTGGTGAACACCCTGGCGCTCTCCGTGGTCGAGCGCACCCGGGAGATCGGCCTGATGCGGGCCGTCGGCCTCTCGCGCCGCCAGCTGCGCCGCATGATCCGCATGGAGTCGGTGGTCATCGCCCTCTTCGGCGCGCTGCTCGGCCTGGGCCTGGGGATGGGCTGGGGGGCGACGGCACAGAAGCTGCTCGCCCTGGAGGGCCTGAAGGTCCTGGAGATCCCGTGGCCGACGATCATCGCGGTCTTCATCGGGTCGGCGTTCGTGGGCCTGTTCGCGGCGCTGGTCCCGGCGTTCCGGGCCGGCCGGATGAACGTCCTCAACGCCATCGCCACCGAATAGCCACCGCCACGGGGGTGCGGGGGACAGGCCCCGGCGGGTGCGCGAAGCGCCCGCCGGGGCCGGCCGCGGTCCGGGCCCCGTCGGTCGTCGTCACGCCCTGCGCAACAACACGTACCCATAGGCGGTGTCGTCCAGGGCGTAACGGGTGCCCGGGTGCAGCTTGTTCGCGTACCCGACCGGGTCCTTCGTCCAGCCGTCCCGCACGTCGAGCGCGACATAGTCGGGGACGACGGGGCGGGCAGCACCCGTCCAGAAGACCCGGGTCCGGGAGGTCAGCCTGCTGATCGGCCCGATGTTCGCCTCGACGGTGGCGCCGTCCGGGACGCGGTCGAGCATCCGCTCCACTGCGCTGACCTGCTTGCTCTTCTCATACGTCGCCGACTCGGTGAGGCCCGCGAGGGGCAGCGACGTGGTGAGGGCGAGCGCCGCGGCGGCGACGCAGGCAGGGAGCCGGTCCGCGTACCGGCGCAGCCACGGCTTTCCGCTGCGGCGCGCCGTGTGGGCGGCGTCGACGAGGGCGAGCAGGACGACGGGCATCAGGACGGCGCTGTAGTGCCAGTCGGTGCCCCAGTAGTGGTCGTCGGCGGAGACGAAGCGCCAGCCGAGGGTGGGGAGCGCGACCAGGAGCAGCGGCGAGCGCAGGGCGAGCAGACCGGTGGTGGGCAGGAGCAGCCAGAGCAGGGTGCGCAGCTTGGTGCCGAAGCCGTCGAACACGCCGGTGGCGCCGCCCGCGTCGCCGACCTTGTCCCAGTAGTCGTACGCGCCGACCGAGTTGAAGGCGGGAATGATCGTGGTCAGGGTGACGAGGGTGGCGACGGCGCCGAAGGCGGCGACACCGAGGGCGTAGGGCACGGTCTTCGGCTCGGTGCGGCGGCACCGGATCGCCACGACCGCGGCGATGGCCGCGAGGGTCACCCCCAGGTCCTCCTTGACGAGGACGAGGGGCAGCGCCCAGAGCAGGGCCGCCCGCCGGCGTCGCAGCAGCAGCGCCTCCAGGGAGAAGGCGATCAGCGGCACCGCGAAGCAGATCTCGTGGAAGTCGAAGTCGACGGCGCGCTGGATCCCCCACGACAGTCCGTACGCGACCCCGACGGCGAGCCCCTGCGCCCGCCCCAGGAGCCGGTTCGCGGCGCGGGTGACCGGCACGACGGAGACGGCGATGAGCAGCGCCTGCGCGACGAGCAGCGTCACCGGCGAGGGGAAGACCCGGTAGAAGGGCGCGAGGATGGCGGTGACGGGGCTGAAGTGATCGCCGAGGATGTTCGCCCCCGGCCCCTTGAGATCGGCCACCGGAGCCCGCAGATGCGCGTACGCGCGCACGGCCTGCTCGAAGATCCCGAGGTCCCAGGAACGGTTCTCCAGCCGCCGGTACCGGTTGACGGACACGAGCGCGTACGCGACGAACAGCCCGGCGGCGAGCAGCAGGGGCGCACGCTCCCAAAGCCGCCGCCCGACGGTACGAAGAGCGGAGGCGGGACCGGTGACGGAGGATCCGGCCCGACCTCGCCCGGGTATGAGCGCGTCGGTCTGTGCTCCGGGCATGGGCTGGCTTTCTGGTGAGAGGGACGAGAGGGAGGGGCCGGGCGCTTCCAGGCCCTGGGGCGGGCATTTCAGCCCCTCCGGCGTTTGAGGAGCGGGGTCCGGGGCGGAGCCCCGTGGGGCGGCGGCACGCACGGAGAACTCAGCCCCCCGAAACCGTCGCCGAAGGCGCGGACGTGGAAGGCGACGTCGACGGCGAGGAGCTCGGCGTGGGAGGCGACGACGACCGCCCCGCGGACGCCCCCGGCGAGGACACGGAGGTCGTCGGCCGCACCGGCCCCGCAGGACCCACCGACTCACCCTCCTGGCCCAACTGCGACGCGACCGCCGCCGCCCCGCCGGAGACCAGGCACACCGCGACCGCCGCGCCCGCCGCGTACATCCGCCGCCTGCGCCGCACACCGCGCGCGGCGACCTGCCCGGCAGGCACCGGTGAGGCGGACCGGCCCCCCGATTCCGCGGCCCGCTTCAGCGCGACGGCGAGGCCGTCGTCGGCGGGGGACTGGGACTCAGTCACGGTGCTCCTCCGAGGTGGGCGCGTCGTCGAGATGCGGCGCGAGTGCCGCCCTGGCACGGGACAGGTGGGACTTCACGGTCCCGGCGGAGATCCCGGTCTCCGCGGCGACCTCCCGCACGGACAGGTCGCACACGTAGTGCAGGACGGCCACCCGGCGCTGCCGCTCGGACAGCCGGCGCAGCGCGGAGACCAGGGCGACGGTCCCGGGGTCGGGCTCGGGCGCGGCGCCCGCGCGCTCCCCGTGATGCCGCCGCCACGCCTCCGCGGCCCGCCCGCGCCGCCGCCACCGGCTGACGGCGAGCCGCCAGGCGACGGTCCTGATCCACGCCTCGGGCCCGGCGTCCCGCTCCAGGCGGGAGCGGCGGGCCCAGGCGCGCACGAAGGCCTCCTGGACGACGTCCTGCGCCTCGTGGAGGTCGCCCGTCATCAGATACACCTGCCCGACCAGCGATCTCACGGAGTGCGCGTAGAACGCCTCGAACTCCTCGTCGGTCAAGGGGGCTCCGGGTTGGTGGTCGTGAAGGCAAGGTCGGGGCTTCTCGAAGGCAGTACGCCTGGCACACCCGTCCGGTTTACACGACGGCGCGAGAAAATTGGGACGGACGGTTTTTGGACATTGTGCGGGAGGCCGCGCGTGAGCCCGCCCGCCGGGCCCACGGGGCGCCCCGGCCGCGCCGGTCACCCCGGAGTCGTACGCTGGAGACCCCCGGCCCGTGCGACGTGCCGGGCGGTTCGCGTTGCCCACCCACCCCGGTCAGCCCCACCACTCCGGTCATCCCCAATCCACCCCGGTCATCCCCACCTCTCCGGTTATCTGGACGGAAAGCCTTCAATGAGCCTGCACGGTCTGCTCGACGCCGTCGTCAAGGACTCGGCACTCGCCGAAGCGGCCAAGGCCGCGACCGACGGCCACCGCATGCACGTCGACCTGGTCGGCCCGCCCGCGGCCCGGCCCTTCGCGGTGGCCGCCCTCGCCCGCGAGTCCGGCCGCACCGTCCTCGCCGTGACGGCCACCGGCCGGGAGGCCGAGGACCTGGCCGCCGCGCTGCGCACGATCCTGCCGCCGGACGGCATCGCGGAGTACCCCTCGTGGGAGACGCTGCCGCACGAGCGCCTCTCGCCCCGCTCCGACACGGTCGGCCGCCGCCTCGCGGTGCTGCGCCGCCTCGCGCACCCGCGTCCGGACGACCCGGAGACCGGCCCGGTCTCGGTGATCGTCGCGCCGGTCCGCTCGGTGCTCCAGCCGCAGGTCAAGGGGTTGGGAGACCTGGAGCCCGTGGCGCTGCGGTCCGGGGAGACCGCTGACCTGAACGAGATCGTCGAGGCGCTGGCTGCAGCGGCGTACTCCCGGGTCGAGCTGGTCGAGAAGCGCGGCGAGTTCGCCGTACGCGGCGGGATCCTCGACGTCTTCCCGCCGACCGAGGAACACCCGCTGCGCGTGGAGTTCTGGGGCGACGACGTCGAGGAGATCCGGTACTTCAAGGTCGCCGACCAGCGCTCGCTCGAAGTCGCCGAGCACGGCCTGTGGGCGCCGCCCTGCCGTGAGCTGCTGCTCACCGACGAGGTGCGCGAGAGGGCCGCGGCCCTCGCCGGACTCCACCCGGAGCTGGGCGAGCTGCTCGGGAAGATCGCCGAGGGCATCGCGGTCGAGGGCATGGAGTCCCTCGCGCCGGTCCTCGTGGACGACATGGAGCTGCTGCTCGACGTCATGCCCGAGGGTTCCATGGCGGTGGTCTGCGATCCGGAGCGGGTGCGGACGCGCGCGGCCGACCTGGTGGCGACCTCGCAGGAGTTCCTCCAGGCCAGCTGGGCGGCGACGGCGGGCGGCGGGGAGGCCCCGATCGACGTGGGCGCGGCGTCCCTGTGGGGCATCGCGGACGTCAGGGAGCACGCGGCACGCCTCGGGATGATGTGGTGGTCGGTGAGCCCCTTCGCCGCCGACGAGGAGCTGTCGAAGGACACGCTGAAGCTGGGGATGCACGCCCCGGAGACGTACCGCGGCGACACGGCGAAGGCCCTCGCCGACACCAAGGGCTGGCTCGCCGACGGCTGGCGCACCGTCTACGTCACCGAGGGCCACGGCCCCGCAGCCCGCACCGTGGAGGTCCTCGGCAGTGAGGGCATCGCGGCCCGCCTCGACGGTGACCTCGGCGAGCTGACGCCGTCCCTCGTGCACGTCTCCTGCGGCTCGATCGACTACGGCTTCATCGACCCGGCGCTCAAGCTGGCCGTGCTCACCGAGACCGACCTGTCGGGCCAGAAGGCGGCGGGCAAGGACGGCCAGCGCATGCCGGCCCGCCGCCGCAAGACGATCGACCCGCTGACCCTGGAGTCCGGCGACTACATCGTCCACGAGCAGCACGGCGTCGGCCGCTACATCGAGATGGTGCAGCGCACGGTGCAGGGCGCGACGCGCGAGTACCTCGTCGTGGAGTACGCGCCCGCCAAGCGCGGCCAGCCCGGCGACCGCCTCTACATCCCCACCGACCAGCTGGAGCAGATCACCAAGTACGTGGGCGGTGAGGCCCCCACGCTGCACCGGCTCGGCGGCGCCGACTGGACGAAGACGAAGGCGCGCGCGAAGAAGGCGGTCAAGGAGATCGCCGCCGACCTCATCAAGCTCTACTCGGCCCGCATGGCGGCGCCAGGACACGCCTTCGCGCCGGACACCCCCTGGCAGCGCGAGCTGGAGGACGCCTTCCCGTACGTGGAGACGCCCGACCAGCTCACCACGATCGCCGAGGTCAAGGAGGACATGGAGAAGACGGTCCCGATGGACCGCCTGATCTGCGGCGACGTCGGCTACGGCAAGACGGAGATCGCCGTCCGCGCGGCGTTCAAGGCGGTGCAGGACGGCAAGCAGGTCGCGGTCCTTGTCCCCACGACCCTCCTCGTCCAGCAGCACTTCGGCACGTTCTCCGAGCGGTACTCGCAGTTCCCGGTCAGCGTGAAGGCGCTCAGCCGCTTCCAGACGGAGACGGAGTCCAAGGCGACGCTCGAAGGCCTGCGCGAGGGCTCCGTGGACATCGTCATCGGCACGCACCGCCTCTTCTCCTCCGAGACCAGGTTCAAGGACCTCGGCCTGGTCATCGTCGACGAGGAGCAGCGCTTCGGCGTCGAGCACAAGGAGCAGCTGAAGAAGCTCCGCGCCAACGTCGACGTCCTGACGATGTCCGCCACGCCCATCCCCCGTACGCTCGAAATGGCGGTCACCGGCATCCGCGAGATGTCGACGATCACCACGCCGCCCGAGGAGCGCCACCCGGTCCTGACCTTCGTCGGCCCGTACGAGGAGAAGCAGATCGGCGCGGCCGTCCGCCGCGAACTCCTGCGCGAGGGCCAGGTCTTCTACATCCACAACCGAGTCGAGTCCATCGACCGCGCGGCGGCCAGGCTCCGGGACATCGTCCCCGAGGCCCGCATCGCCACCGCCCACGGCCAGATGTCGGAGCAGGCCCTCGAACAGGTCGTCGTGGACTTCTGGGAGAAGAAGTTCGACGTGCTCGTCTCGACGACGATCGTCGAGTCGGGCATCGACATCTCCAACGCCAACACGCTGATCGTGGAGCGCGGCGACAACTTCGGCCTCTCCCAGCTCCACCAGCTGCGCGGCCGGGTGGGCCGAGGCCGCGAGCGAGGTTACGCGTACTTCCTGTACCCCCCCGAGAAGCCCCTGACAGAGACCGCCCACGAGCGCCTCGCCACCATCGCCCAGCACACGGAGATGGGCGCGGGCATGTACGTGGCGATGAAGGACCTGGAGATCCGCGGCGCGGGCAACCTCCTCGGCGGCGAGCAGTCGGGGCACATCGCGGGCGTCGGATTCGACCTCTACGTCCGCATGGTCGGCGAGGCGGTCGCCGACTACCGCGCGTCCCTTGAGGGTGGCGTGGAGGAGGAGCCGCCGCTGGAGGTCAAGATCGAGCTTCCGGTCGACGCCCACGTCCCGCACGACTACGCCCCCGGCGAGCGCCTGCGCCTCCAGGCCTACCGCGCCATCGCCTCCGCCAACACGGAGGAGGACATCAAGGCGGTACGCGAGGAACTCACCGACCGCTACGGCAAGCTGCCGGAGCCGGTGGAGAACCTCCTCCTGGTCGCGGGCCTGCGCATGCTCGCCCGCGCCTGCGAGGTCGGCGAGATCGTCCTCCAGGGCAACAACATCCGCTTCGCCCCGGTGGAACTGCGCGAATCGCAGGAGCTCAGGCTGAAGCGGCTCTACCCGGGAACGGTCATCAAGGCGACGGCACACCAGATCCTGGTCCCGCGCCCGAAAACCGCGAAGGTGGGCGGCAAGCCGCTGGTCGGCCGCGAACTGCTCGGCTGGGTCGGGGAGTTCCTGACGTCGATCCTGGGGTCGTAGGGGTCGTAGGGGTCGTAGGGGTCGTAGGGGTCCGGGGTCGGCAAGGCCCTGTGGCCGGGACGTTACCGTTGGCCGCGAGAGTATGCCCAGGGGAGGGGAGAGCACCGTGACGCTCAAGGTCGTCGGTCTGCGCCGGTTTCCGGTGAAGTCGTTGCTCGGCGAGGAGCACGAGCGGCTCGACTTCGGCCCACGCGGCGCCGTCGGCGACCGGCGGTGGGCCCTGCGCCACGCCGACGGCAAGCTGAGCAGCGGAAAGAACAACGCGCGCTTCCGCCGTACGCCCGGCCTGCTGGAGCACTACGCCACGTACGGCGAGGACGGCGAGGACGGCCTGCCCGTGATCACCGCGCCGGACGGCGCCACGCTGCGCCCCGGCGATCCGCGGATACCCGAGCGCTTCGGCGCCGGTGTCGAACTGGTCGAGGAGGGCGCGGAGAGTCACAAGGACGCCTCCGCCGTCTCCATCGTGGGCACCGCCTCGCTCCGCGCCCTCGGCGACCTGCTCGGCGACGCCGACCCCGTCGACGTACGGCGGCTGCGCAAGAACATCGTCGTGGAGACCGACGAACCCTGGATCGAGGAGGACTGGATCGGCCGGGAGATCGTCCTCGGAGGCGGCGGCAGCCGGGGGACGGCGGCCCTGACGCTGCGGGGCCTCAAGCGCGTCAAACGCTGCGTCATGGTCACCCAGGCTCAGCCCGGCCTCCCCGTGGACAACCGCGTCCTCAAGACCCTCACCGCCGCCCGCGGCATGTGCATCGGAATCCACACGGACCTGGTGACGCCCGCGCCGCTCGCCCTCGGAGACACGGTGGTGATCCGATGAACCGCCTGAACCGCCTGAACCGCCTGAACCGCCTGAACCGGCGCACCGCATCGGCCCTGATCGCGCTGCTCGCCGTCCCGGCCCTGCTCACCGGCTGCGAGAGCGGCGACGACAAGGCACAGGGAGGAGCCCCGGGGGCCGACGCCAAGGCGGGCTCCGCGCTCGCCGCCGTCGACACGCTCACCGTCAAGGGGCGCGCGCCGAAGACCGGTTACGAGCGGTCCAGGTTCGGCACGGCCTGGGCGGACACCGACTCCAACCGCTGCCCGACCCGGGACGACATCCTCAAGCGCGACCTGAAGGACGTCAGGTACCAAGGCGGCGCGTGCCGGGTGGCGTCGGGGAAGCTCGCGCCCGACCCGTACACCGGCAGGGACGTAACGTTCCGGCGCGGTCGCAGCCAGGTCGACATCGACCACCTCGTGGCCCTCTCGGACGCCTGGCAGAAGGGCGCCTTCCAGTGGGCCCCGGCCAAGCGCATCGCCTTCGCCAACGACCCGCTCAACCTCCTCGCCGTCGACGCGGCGACCAACCGCGGCAAGAGCGACGGCGACACCGCGACCTGGCTGCCGCCGAACAAGGCGTACCGCTGCGTCTATGTCGCCGGACAGGTAGCGGTGAAGAAGAAGTACGGGGTGTGGGTAACGGCCGCGGAACGGACCGCCATGAAGAAGGTCCTGTCCACCTGCCCCACCCAAAACCTCCCCACAGGCCCAGCCCCAACAACCGCCCCAAGCCGCTTCCACGCCCACTAGCCGACACCCCCGAGGGGCCCGAAGGGCCCTCAAGGGGCGCGAGGAACCGCGCGCCCAGCCACACCAAATCCGCAGAAAACAACGACTGGACGCCCCCAAAAGGGGCGCGAGGAACTGCGCGCCCAGCCACAACGAGCCCGCAGAAGACAAGAAGCCCGATGCCCCCGCAAGGGGCGCGGGGAACTGCGCGCCCAGCCACAACGGCGCCGCAGCAAACACACGACGAACACCCCCCGAAGGGGCCCGCGAGGAACTGCGCGACCAGCCCAAACGGCCCCGCAGAAATCAAATTCCGCCCACCCCGCGGAACGCGTACCGTGCTGAACATGCCCCTGAAGATCACCCCCCTCTCCGAGCGCCCCGACCTCAAGGAGCCGCTCTGGGCCATGCCCCAGGACTGGCCGCCGTTCATCCAGCACGACCCCGTCGGCTGGTCGCTGATCGGCCGGATCACCGCGGACTTCCCGGAGTACGTCCTGGTCGCCACCGACGACGAGGGCAAGGTCGTGGCCCGCGGCTTCAGCGTCCCGCTCGCCTTGCGCGCCCGCACCGGCGGCGAACTGCCCGACGGCGGCTGGGACCAGGTGCTGCTGTGGGCCTTCTCCGACCTGCGGCACGGCAAGGAGGCGGACACGGTCAGCGCCATCGAGATCACCGTCGACCCCGCCGAGCAGGGCAAGGGGATATCGGGCCGGATGCTCGCCGCGATGCGGGACAACGCCCGCGCCCGCGGCTTCGGCGAGGTCGTCGCGCCCGTACGCCCCAACGCCAAGCACCGCGAACCGGCCGCGCTGATCGACGAGTACGCGTACCGCACCCGCGAGGACGGCCTCCCCCGCGACCCGTGGCTGCGGGTGCACGTGCGGGCGGGCGGCGTCATCGACAAGATCGCGCACGCCTCCATGACGGTGTCGGGATCGACCGCGCAGTGGCGCGAGTGGACCGGGCTGCCCTTCGACGAGGAGGGCCCGGTCGAGGTGCCGGGCGCACTGGTGCCGGTCCACTGCGACCCGGCGCGCGGCTACGCCGTGTACGTCGAGCCGAACGTCTGGATACGGCACGCCTGCTGAGGGGACGGCGGGACTCCTGCGCCACGAAAGTGACGGAAGGGTTCACTCCCGTGGCGGCGGCGACCGGGGGCGGCGGTGACCAGGTGACCAGTACGGCAACGGTTCGGTACAACCCGGGACCGGTACCCGGCGCGGGCCTATACGCTCGAATCCGCATTCGTCCGTCTTGAGGTACCAGGAGCAGCCATGCACGGCCCCGGCTATGCGTCACCGCACCAGCCGCCGCCCCCTCCCGGCGGCTCCGGCGGCACACGGGTGACGTGGCGCGTGGTGTTCGTGGCGCTCGCGGTGATGACGTGCGGGATGCTCGGCTGGGCGCCGATGCTGCGGCTCGCGTTCGTGACGCGCAAGGCGCATGACTGGCTGCTCTTCACCGTCGTGACGGCGCTCGACATCACGGCCCTGGTGCTGATCGGCATGGACCCGGGCGAGGAGGAGTTCCAGGAGCCGGGCAGCGCGGGCATGATCGTCCTGCTGTGCACGATGACGGCCGCCGTCGCCTACTACCTCTTCGCGGACATCCGCCACTTCGGCCGCCTCTCCGCGGACCGGCAACCGCGGTTCACCGGCTGCATACCGCCGCAACCCCAGGCACACGCCCAGGCCCACGCCCAGCTCCAGACCCGGCCGGAGCACGGTTACGGCTACCCGCAGCAGCCCACCCCGCCCCCGCCGCCGCCCGCGCGTCCCGCCCCCGCCCGCATCAACCAGGTCCGCGCCGAACTCGACGAGCTCAGCGACTACCTGCGCAAGCAGGAAGGCGGCAGCTGACCGTGTCACCGGGTACGCCGCCGGGGACGGCGGCGGGCCGCGTCGTCGCCGGGCGCTACGAACTCTCCACGCTCATCGGCCAGGGCGGCATGGGCCAGGTCTGGACGGCGTACGACCAGCGCCTGGACCGCCGCGTCGCCGTGAAGCTGCTCCGCCCCGACCGCGTCGCGGGCGCCGAGGCCGAGGAACTGCGCCGCCGCTTCGCGCGCGAGTGCCGCGTCACCGCGCAGGTCGACCACCCCGGCCTGGTCACCGTGTACGACGCGGGCAGCGAGGGCGACGACCTCTACCTCGTCATGCAGTACGTCGACGGCGCGGACCTCGGCGACCACCTCGCCGGACACGCCCCCTACCCGTGGCAGTGGGCCGTCGCCGTCGCCGCCCAACTCTGCGCCGTGCTCTGCGCGGTGCACGCCGTGCCCATCGTCCACCGCGACCTCAAGCCGCGGAACGTCATGGTCAAGCAGGACGGCACCCTCACCGTCCTGGACCTCGGCATCGCCTCGGTCATGGACACCGACACCACCCGCCTCACCCACACCGGCTCGCCCATCGGCAGCCCCGCCTACATGGCCCCCGAGCAGGCCATGGGCGGCGCGGTCGGCCCGTACACCGACCTGTACGCACTCGGCGTACTCCTGCACGAACTGCTCAGCGGCGACGTGCCGTTCTCCGGATCCACCGCGCTCGGCGTGCTCCATCGCCACCTCTACGAGCCGCCGCTGCCGGTCCGCCGGCTGCGCCCCGAGGTGCCACAGGCCCTGGAGGCCCTCGTCCTGCGGCTGCTCGCCAAGGACCCGGAGCACCGCCACTCCAGCGCCCAGGAGGTGTACGAGGAGCTGGTGCCGCTGCTGCCCGCCCGCGGCGTCCCCTCGGGCCGCCCGCTCGACCCCACCCGCCCCTTCCTCCGCCCGCACGCACCGTGGCCGGACCGCGCGGCGACGCCCGCGCCCGCCCCCGGCATGCCGCCGCGCCCGCCGGACGCGCCGCCGCGCCAGGACCTCGCCCAGGCCGTCGAGGACGTCAAGCGGCTCCTCGGCGAGGGCCGCATCACGCAGGCCGTCGACATCCTCGGCGCGATCCTCCCGGACGCCGCCGCCCGGCACGGCGAGCACTCACCCGTCGTCCGCACCCTGCGCAAGCAGTACGCCGCCACGCTCATGGACGACGGCCAGTACCGCCGCGCCCTGCCCGAGCTGCGGCGCCTGGCCGACGAGCGGACCGCCGAGTCCGGCCGTGCCGACCCGCAGGCGCTCCAGTTCCGCCACGACGCCGCGCACTGCCTGGAGCAGCTCGGCGAACCGGTGGCGGCCCTCGCCGAGTACCGCGCCCTGCTCCCCTACTACGAGAACCAGTACGCGACCGAGGACCGCCGCCACTCCCTGGAGATCCGCCGCCGCATCGGCCACCTGCTCCTCGCCCTCGGCGACCGGGCCGCCGCGCACGACACCCTGAACCGGCTGCTGTACGACGCAGAGATGCTGCAAGGACCCGGGCACCCGTTCCCCGCGGAGATCCGGCGCACGCTGCAGTGGCTCGGACAGGTGCGCGGGTAAGCCCCTCCAGTGCGGCGGAGGGTGCCCCAACTCCCGGGAAATCGTTGGTCGAATAGATGTCGAATGGCTGGCCGGGACGACGGCCACTGCCTAACATCGATCACCGCAAGACTTTGTGCACCGCCGCACAATCTCTCCCTGGGAGGCCCTCCTTGCACCGCCGTCGTCGCACAGCGCTCGTCCTCTCCGCCGCCGCGATCGCCGCGGCCCCCCTCCTGACCGCCTGCGGCAGCGACGCGCACCCAGGCGCCGCCGCCGTCGTCGGCGGGGACCGCATCACGGTCGCGCAGCTGGAGGGCCGGGTGAACGAGGTGCGCGCGGCGCAGCGTGCCGCCGTCCCCGACGACGCGCAGTACTCGCAGGCCATCGCCAAGTCCGGCGGCCTCACCCGCAGCACGCTGCACACCATGGTCCTGGACAAGGTCCTGCACCGCGCGGCCACCGACGCCGGGGTGAGCGTCACGCGCCGCGACATCCAGACGATGCGGGCCGGGCTCGAACAGCAGGCCGGTGGCCGCAAGGCCCTGGAGCGCGGCTGGCTGCAGCAGTACAGCGTCGCCCCGGACCACCTGGAGGACAGTCTGCGCACGGAGATCGAGGCGCAGAAGCTCGCACGGAAGCTGGGCGCGGACATGAACTCGCCCCAGGGCCAGGCGGTCTTCTGGAAGGCACTCTCCAGCGCCTCCAAGAAGCTCGACATCGACCTGAACCCGCGCTACGGCACGTGGGACGTCGACAAGAACAAGCGCGGGGACACGAAGACGCCCTGGCTGCGCGAGGTCACCGACGCGGGGACGGCGCAGGGCGGGCGAGCGTAGCAGGCGGTGGGGGAGCGGGGGCCGGGGTGGTGTCGGCGGGCTGGGTTACGTTCGACGGGTGAACGAGACCGAGACCACGCCCCCGGCCGACGCGCCCGACGCCCCCGGCACCCCTGACACCGCCGTCGGCCGCGTCATCCTGCTGACCACCAGCCACCGTGTCGCGCCCGGACTCCTGTCCTGGCCCGCCTGGCAGGCGCTGCACGGCGCGGACGAGGTGCTGTGCGCCGACGCGGACCACCCCCAGCTGCCGTACCTGCGCGAGGCCGGTGTGCGCGTCGAGCAGGCGGCGCCCGGTGCGCAGGAGCTGGTGGACGCCTGCGCAGGCGGTCGCACGGTCCTGGTCGTCGCCGCCGACGACGGCGAGTCCGCGCTGACGGACGGCCTGGCCCGGCTCGCGGGCTCGGGCCGCGTCGCCATGCCGGACCTGGAGCTCCTCCCCGCCTCGTACGACCTGCCGGGCGCCCGCCTGCTCGACCTCGTCCAGGTGATGGACCGGATCCGCGAGGAGTGCCCCTGGACCTCGCAGCAGACCCACAAGGGCCTGGCGAAGTACGCGCTGGAGGAGGCGTACGAGCTGGTCGAGGCGATCGAGGAGGGCGACAGGGAGGAACTGCGCGAGGAGCTCGGCGACGTGCTGCTCCAGGTCGTCTTCCACGCGCGGATCGCCGAGGAGGGCTCCGGCGAGCCGGGTGAGGAGCCGTTCTCCATCGACGACGTGGCGGCAGGCATCGTCGAGAAGCTCATCCACCGCCACCCGCACGTCTTCGGCGACGACACGGCGCTGACCCCGGAGGACGTCAAGGCGCACTGGCTGCGCACGAAGGCGCAGGAGAAGCGGCGCACCTCGGTCACCGAGGGCATCCCGCTCGGCCAGCCCGGCCTGGCCTTGGCCGCGAAGCTGGCATCGCGTGTACGCACGGCGGGACTTGAGGTCGACGTGCCCACCGGGGACGGCGTCGGATACGAGCTGCTCGCCCTGGCCCTGCGGGCCGAGTCCGAGGGCGTCGACCCGGAGACCGCCCTCCGCGCTGCCGCACGCGCCTACCGGGACGCGGTGCGGGCGGCGGAGGGGGCGGGCGCTTAGTACGGTTGCCCCCTCAAGCGGTACGAGGGCGTGGGGGCTTGTGTGGCAGCGGAGTCGGAGGTACTGGCCGCCGAGGCGGCCGACGTCCTCGTGGCGGCGATGCAGGGGGACGAGGACCGCTGGGAGACGACCCGGGACGCGTTCGTGATGTTCTTCCGGCACTCGCGTGTCGTGGGGGCCGACACCGACCTCGACGTCGACAGGATGCGCGCGAAGAGGCAGACCGTGGACCCGGAACGGCTGCGGGCGGCCTGGGCCGGGGTCGTGCTCCATTGCCTGCGGACCGGCGGGCGGGTGCGGGAGGGCCGCCTGCGGCTCGTCATGGCCTCCCTGGACCTCGACTCCGGCCGTGCCCTGCCCCCGGCGGCCGGCGCCGAGCCCGGCACGGCCGACGCCACCGGGCACGTCGAGATCGACTACGCGCCCCCCGCCTGGTACACCCGGGCCACGAGCGCGGAGGACTCCGACGCACCGGCCGAACCCGCCGCGCGGAACTCCGTCACCGGCGGCGCGCAGAGCGCCGTCGTGCAGGCCGGCTCCATCCAGTCCCTCACCGTCAACGCGCCGCCCGCCCCGCCCACGCCCCCGCACACCGCCCCCGCCGACAGCTGGCCCCGCGTCGACCAGCTGCGCCGCCTGGGCCTCGGCGTGCGCCCCACCCGCCGCTTCACCTGGGTGAAGGCCCTGCCTCCCTACGTCGCACGGGACTGCGACGCGGAGCTGTCCGTCCTCCTGCGGCAGGCCGCGCACCACGGCGGCCTCGTCATCGTCACAGGCGCGCCCCTGTCCGGAAAGACCTCCACGGCGTGGGCGGCCCTGCGGGCGAGCGTGCCGGAGGACTCCCGGGTCTTCGTCGCGGGCGGCGGAACGGACCTGCGCGACCTGCCCGACCAGCTCCGGGGCCGCGACGCCACGGGCACCCACATCGTGTGGCTCGACGACCTCGACGGCCACCTCGCGGAGCCCGGCACCCCCGGTGTCCTCGCCCAGCTCACCCACGACCGCGTCCTGGTCCTGGCGACGATGCGGGACGAGGCGTACGACAGACATCGCTTCGGACAGCATCCGGGCGCCCGCGTGCTGAGCGTCGCGCAGACGGTCGAGGTCGCCGCCGAGTGGAGCGAGGCGGAGCTGGCGCGGCTCGCGACGGTCGACGACCCGCGCTTCACGGACGCCGTCCGGTGGCGCGGGGACCTGGGCATCACGGAGTTCCTCGCACTCGGCCCCGACCTGTGGGAGGAGTGGCGCAGGGCGCGGCGCGCGGGCGGGCGGCTGCTCGGACACCTCCTGGTGCGCGCCGCGATCGACCTCGCGCGGTGCGGGCTCACCCGGGGCGTCACGCCCAAGCTGCTGAGGCAGATCAGGCAGGAGTACGAGCCGGTGGCGGCCGACACGGCCGGGGAACCCTTCGAGGAGGCGCTCGCCTGGGCCACCGCGCCCCGGCACGGCGTGACCGGCCTGCTCGTACCGGGGGAGTGGCCCGGCACCTGGCGGGCGTACGGCTCGCTGGTCGCGGACGCGGCCCGCTCGGACCCGGCGGTGCCGGACCGCGTGTGGACCCGCGCGTACGAGGAGCTGGAGCCGCACGACCCGGCCGAGCTGGAGGGCCTGGTGGCCGCCTTCCGCGCGGCCCTGACGCCCCGCGCCGAGGGCGGGGACGCCCACGTCATGACGTGGCTCGGCCAGCTGGCCCAGGACGAGGGGGAGACGGAGAGCGCCGAGCACTGGTTCCGGGAGGCCGCGGCCCGCGGGAACACCCGCGCCGCCGGCCGCCTCGGCCACCTCCTCGCCACCCGCGTCGCGTACCCGGAAGCGGTCCCCCACCTGACGGCCGCCGCCGACGCGGGCGAGGCCGGGGCGGCCGCCCTCCTCGGCCAGGTCCACCAGCACCTGGCCGTCCACTACTTCCGCATCGCCGCGGCCGACGGCGACGAGGCGGCGGCCCACCGCCTCAAGGGCCTGCTGCGCCCGACCGGACGGGAACCGGATCCGCCCTAGGGATACCGTCGACCGCATGCACGACCAGCCGCCCCCGCAGCCCGAACTCTTCACCTGGGAGTTCGCCACCGACCCCTACCCGGCGTACGCCTGGCTGCGCGAGAACTCTCCCGTGCACCGCACCACGCTCCCCAGCGGGGTCGAGGCGTGGCTCGTCACCCGGTACGCGGACGCGCGCGACGCCCTCGCCGACCAGCGGCTCAGCAAGAATCCGGCGCATCACGACGAGCCCGCGCACGCCAAGGGCAAGACCGGCATCCCCGGTGAGCGCAAGGCCGAGCTGATGACGCATCTGCTCAACATCGACCCGCCGGACCACACCCGGCTGCGCCGGCTCGTCGCGAAGGCGTTCACGCCGCGCCGCGTGGCCGAGTTCGCGCCCCGCGTGCAGGAGCTGACGGACCGGCTCATCGACTCGATCGTCGCCGAGCACGGTGCGGGGCGGGGCGGCACCGACCTCATCCACGAGTTCGCCTTCCCCCTGCCCATCTACGCCATCTGCGACCTGCTCGGCGTCCCCCGCGAGGACCAGGACGACTTCCGCGACTGGGCGGGCATGATGATCCGCCACGGCGGCGGGCCCCGGGGCGGCGTGGCCCGCTCGGTGAAGAAGATGCGCGGCTACCTCGCCGAGCTCATCCACAGGAAGCGCCTCGACCCGGGCGACGACCTCATCTCCGGTCTCATCAAGGCCTCCGACCACGGCGAGCACCTCACCGAGAACGAGGCCGCCGCCATGGCCTTCATCCTTCTCTTCGCCGGCTTCGAGACCACCGTCAACCTCATCGGCAACGGCCTGTACGCGCTCCTCACCCACCCCGAACAGCGCGAGCGGCTGCAGCGGGCGCTGGCGGATGGCGACACCGGGCTCCTGGAGACCGGTGTCGAGGAACTGCTCCGCTTCGACGGGCCCGTGGAGCTCGCCACCTGGCGGTTCGCGACCGAGGCGCTCACCATCGGCGGCGAGGACATCGCCGCGGGCGACCCCGTCCTCGTGGTGCTCGCCGCCGCGGACCGCGACCCGGCCCGCTTCGACCGGCCCGACACCCTCGACCTTTCGCGCAGTGATAACCAACACCTCGGATACGGGCACGGAATCCACTACTGTCTCGGCGCCCCGCTGGCCCGCCTGGAGGGCAGGACCGCCCTCGCGACGCTGCTCAGACGCCTTCCCGACCTGCAACTCGCGGTGGAACCCGCCGATTTGCGGTGGCGTGGCGGGCTCATCATGCGGGGACTGCGCACGCTGCCGGTGGAGTTCACAGACGCACAGCGGTGACGGCCCGGCTGACGGGCCGTCAGGACTGTGATGTTCACGTGATCTCCGCTGCATCGACTTGTGACAAGCGTTCGACTGCGGCTACGTTCACGACGACTTGGGCGCCCCCGGGCGCCCCAGCCGTTCGCTGCAGTCTCCTGAAAGGCAACCGCATGCTCTCCGGTCAAGGTCGTCACCGACGCCCCCGCCAGGCCCCGGCTCTCATCGTCGCGGCAGGCGTCACCGGATCAGCCATCGCCATCCCGCTGCTCGCCGCCACCAGCGCGAGCGCCGCCTCCACCGACACGTGGGACAAGCTCGCCCAGTGCGAGAGCGGCGGCGCGTGGAGCGCGAACCCCGGCAACGGCTATTACGGAGGGCTCCAGCTCTCCCAGGAGACCTGGGAGAGCCACGGCGGCCTCGCCTACGCGCCCAGCGCCGACCAGGCCTCCAAGTCCCAGCAGATAGCCGTCGCCGAGAACGTCCTCGACGCGAAGGGCACCGCCGCCTGGCCGAGCTGCGCCCCGATCGCCGGACTCACCGACGGCGGCGCCGCGGCCGACGTCGACCCGGGCGCCCCCATCGAGCAGGAGCCGTCCGGCTCGTCGGACTCCTCGGACTCCAAGGGCTCCAAGGCTCCCAAGGATTCGGCGGACGCCAAGGGGTCCAAGGACTCCGAGAAGAAGGACGAACGGTCCGACGAGCCCTCGGACCCGGCGGGTTCGGCGGACGCGGCGGATTCGGACGACCCCTCCGACGACGCGAGCGACACGCCCGGGACCGACGCCGACGCGCGAGAGAAGAATCACGACGAGTCCGGCGAAAAGGACGACAAGGGCGGTAAGGCCGGTACGGACGCCGATCCCGGCAAGGGCGGGGCGGACGAGGAGGACGGCGAGGGCGGCCCGGACGGCTCGGGCAAGTCCGGCGGTGAGGGCGGCACTTCGCCCGGCTCCGAGGACGCGACGGCCCCCTCGGAGGGCTCCGACGGCTCCTCCGGCCGCCACCGCGGCGACCGCGCGGACGAGAGCGAGAGCGCCGGCGGCCGTCCCGGACGGCACGCCTCGCGCGGCGAGGAGCGCACCGGCGCGGTCGCCGACGGGACGTACACGGTGCGTTCGGGGGACAACCTCTCGCGCATCGCGGACGACCTCGACGTGAAGGGCGGTTGGCACGAGCTCTACACCGAGAACAAGAAGACCGTCGGCACCGACCCGGACCTCATTCTTCCCGGTCAGAGCCTCGATCTGGGCGAAAAGTAACGGTAGTTGACGAAGAGTCGGCCGGGGCCTTCGCGTCGTATGCCCGGTTTGGCGTAAGTGAGACATGGGTCTCAGAAGCCGTGATCGTCTTTGAAATTGTGTGGAAGACGTGATTACCGTCGTCACCGCTCGCCACTGGTGAGCCCCGCCGGTCGGTACGCCGAATCCTGCCAACGGCCGGACGGGAACAGTCGTCGCTTCGAGCGCCGTGGGCAGGAGCGGGGGAACCAAGGTTTGCGCCGGTTCCGTCCGTCGAGCGGCTGAGCAGCCATCAGGCTGCGCCGCGGGACGGACGGGAACGGCTAGGGGTGGAGTCGCGCTCAAGGAGGGCGACCGGGCAACCACATCGGCCCGAACCCGACAGCTCACCTCGCAGGCGTCGGTGTAGGGGATCAACTCATGCTGCTTTCCGGCAAGGGCAAGCACCGTCGCCCGTCCAAGGCCACCCGTGTCGCCACGCTCGTCGGCGTGACCGGCGCCGCTGTCGCCGCCCCGCTGATGGCGGCCGGTTCGGCCAACGCCGCCACCGGCCAGGAGTGGGACGCCGTCGCCCAGTGCGAGTCCGGCGGTAACTGGTCCATCAACACCGGCAACGGTTACCAGGGTGGTCTGCAGTTCTCGCCCTCCACCTGGGCCGCGTACGGCGGTACGAAGTACGCGCCGACCGCCGACAAGGCCTCCAAGGCCCAGCAGATCGAAATCGCCGAGAAGGTCCTCGCGAGCCAGGGCAAGGGCGCCTGGCCGTCCTGCGGCGTCGGCCTCTCGGGCGCCTCGCCCAGCAGTGGCGGCGGCTCGCAGACGCAGGCCCCGCAGCAGCAGCGCCAGCAGAAGCCGCAGCCGCAGACGCAGCAGCAGGCTGCGCCCAAGCAGCAGGCGGCTCCGCAGCAGCAGGCCGCTCCGAAGCCGCAGCCCGCGCCGCAGACCGAGTCCAAGAAGACCGTCGAGACCCCGACCGGCAAGACGGTCAAGAAGGGTGACGGCGAGTACAAGGTCAAGACGGGCGACACCCTGTCCAAGATCGCCGAGTCGCACCACGTCAAGGGCGGCTGGCAGAAGGTCTACAAGCTGAACGGCGACATCATCAGCGACGCCGACTTCATCTACCCGGGCCAGCAGCTGCACCTCAGCTAGTCGCTGCGGCCCCACCCGGCCGTGCTTCGGCGGACGCACGGCCGCCCCGTCCCCACGGGCTCCCCGCCCCGGTGCGCGTATCCCCCGTACGCACCGGGGCGGGGCCATGTCCGCCGCCGGAAACGTCCCCGGACGCGTCGCGGCCGACGACTCCGGGTTCGCCGCGTGTTCGCTACTAGCGAGTAGAAACGTGGTCCTCCGTCCTGCTTCCCGGGGATTTGGCCTCTTGTCCGTCCCACGGGACGGGCGGTCGGCTGGCTGAAGGCCCGGAGCCGGTTAGGCTCAGGAGACGCAGGGCCGAAGCGGCTCGCGTAAACGCGTCACATCCCAGAAGGAGATGCTCGTGCCGTCCATCGACGTCGTCGTAGCCCGGGAAATCCTGGACTCCCGAGGCAACCCCACGGTCGAGGTCGAGGTCGGCCTCGACGACGGCAGCACCGGTCGTGCCGCCGTCCCGTCCGGTGCCTCCACCGGTGCCTTCGAGGCCATCGAACTCCGTGACGGTGACCCCAACCGTTACCAGGGCAAGGGCGTCGAGAAGGCCGTCCTCGCCGTCATCGAGCAGATCGGCCCGGAGCTGGTCGGCTACGACGCCACCGAGCAGCGCCTGATCGACCAGGCCATGTTCGACCTGGACGCCACCGACAACAAGGGCTCGCTCGGCGCCAACGCCATCCTCGGCGTCTCGCTCGCCGTCGCGCACGCCGCCTCCGAGGCCAGCGACCTGCCGCTGTTCCGCTACCTCGGCGGCCCGAACGCGCACCTGCTGCCCGTCCCGATGATGAACATCCTGAACGGCGGGTCGCACGCCGACTCGAACGTCGACATCCAGGAGTTCATGATCGCGCCGATCGGCGCCGAGTCGTTCTCCGAGGCCCTGCGCTGGGGCACCGAGGTCTACCACACCCTCAAGAAGGTGCTGAAGGAGAAGGGCCTCTCCACCGGCCTCGGCGACGAGGGCGGCTTCGCCCCGAACCTCGACTCCAACCGCGCCGCGCTCGACCTCATCCTCGAGGCCATCAAGCAGGCCGGTTACGTCCCCGGTGAGCAGGTCGCGCTCGCCCTCGACGTCGCCGCGTCCGAGTTCTACAAGGACGGCTCCTACGAGTTCGAGGGCAAGTCCCG
Source organism: Streptomyces sp. NPDC058284 (assembly GCF_042881135.1). NCBI lineage: Bacteria > Bacillati > Actinomycetota > Actinomycetes > Kitasatosporales > Streptomycetaceae > Streptomyces > Streptomyces sp. NPDC058284. Next base: position 70,558 of record NZ_JBHVYE010000021.1, on the reverse strand, counting down.
CTCGGCCGCCGAGATGACCGAGTACTACGCGGAGCTCGTCGCCTCCTACCCGCTGGTCTCCATCGAGGACCCGCTGTTCGAGGACGACTGGGCCGGCTGGAACACCATCACCGAGCAGCTCGGCGACAAGGTGCAGCTCGTCGGCGACGACCTGTTCGTCACCAACCCCGAGCGCCTGGCCCGCGGCATCGAGGAGAACTCGGCCAACGCCCTGCTCGTCAAGGTCAACCAGATCGGCTCGCTGACCGAGACGCTGGACGCCGTCGAGATGGCCCAGCGCAGCGGCTTCAAGTGCATGATGTCGCACCGCTCCGGCGAGACCGAGGACGTCACCATCGCCGACCTGGCCGTCGCCACCAACTGCGGCCAGATCAAGACCGGCGCCCCGGCCCGCTCCGAGCGCGTCGCCAAGTACAACCAGCTCCTGCGCATCGAGGAGATCCTCGACGACGCCGCGGTCTACGCCGGACGCAGCGCGTTCCCGCGCTTCCGCTCCGCGGAGTAGCAGGCCCCGCGCAGCCGAAGCATGGCCCGAGCAGCTCTCGTAGCCACGTAGTTACCTACGTCCCCGCACCCGGTCCCGTACCGTGTGCGGGGACGTACGTACGTATAGGCGCTGCTTCTGGGGAGACCGCACCATGGCCAAGGCCGGGACCAAGGACCGGTTCTCCACCGCGACCCGGCTCCGGCTGCTCGGGGAGCAGACCGCCGAGCGCGTCTACCGCTCCCAGACCAAGCGCCAGGCCCGCCGCTCCCGGCTCACCGGCCGCGCCGCCCTCCTCGCGCTCGTGCTCTGCTCGCTGGTCGTCGCGCTCGCGTACCCGATGCGGCAGTACGTCTCGCAGCGCGCCGAGATCGACGATCTGCGCCGGCAGCAGGCCGAGCACCAGGCGGACGTCGAGAAGCTGCGCGACGAGAAGGCCCGCTGGCAGGACGACGCGTACGCGGAGCAGCGCATCCGGGACCGCCTGCACTACGTGATGCCCGGCGAGACCGGTTTCACGGTGATCGACCCCGCGGCGGCGAAGAGCCGGCGCGCGGACCAGGGGGCGGCAGCGCGGCCCTGGTACTCGAACGTCTGGGACGGCGTCGACAAGGCCGACCGCCCCGACGACTGACCCCCGCGACTGACCCACGGACTATCGAAAGACAGGCATGGAAACGCCCCCGCCGACCACCGAACGCACCGAGCCGACCGACGCCGACGTCGAGGCCTTCAAGCAGCAGCTCGGCCGCCCGCCGCGCGGCCTGCGGGCCATCGCGCACCGCTGCCCCTGCGGGCAGCCGGACGTCGTCGAGACGGCGCCGCGCCTCCCGGACGGCACGCCGTTCCCGACGACGTACTACCTGACGTGCCCGCGGGCGGCTTCCGCGATCGGCACGCTGGAGGCCAACGGCGTGATGAAGGAGATGTCGGAGCGGCTCACGACGGACCCGGAGCTGGCCGCCGCGTACCGCGCCGCGCACGAGGACTACATCGCGCGCCGCGACGCCATCGAGGTCCTTGAGGGCTTCCCGAGCGCGGGCGGCATGCCGGACCGCGTGAAGTGCCTGCACGTCCTGGTCGGCCACTCGCTGGCCGCGGGCCCCGGCGTGAACCCGCTGGGCGACGAGGCCATCGCGATGCTGCCCGAGTGGTGGGCGAAGGGCCCGTGCGTGACGCCGTGCGTGGCCCCCGAGGAGGAGACCGCATGACCAGGGTCGCCGCCATCGACTGCGGCACGAACTCGATCCGCCTTCTCGTCGCGGACGCCGACCCGGCCACCGGCGAGCTGGTCGACCTCGACCGCCGGATGCAGATCGTGCGCCTCGGCCAGGGCGTGGACAGGACCGGCCGCCTCGCCCCCGAGGCGCTGGAGCGCACCTTCGCGGCCTGCCGCGAGTACGCCGCCGTCATCAAGGAGCACGGCGCCGAACGCGTCCGCTTCGTCGCCACCTCCGCGTCGCGCGACGCCGAGAACCGCGACGAGTTCGCCCAGGGCGTCCTGGACATCCTTGGCGTCGAGCCCGAGGTCATCAGCGGCGATGAGGAGGCGGAGTTCTCCTTCACCGGCGCGACCAAGGAGCTGACGGGCCGCGACGACCTCGCCACGCCCTACCTGGTGGTGGACATCGGCGGCGGCTCCACGGAGTTCGTGGTCGGCACCGACTCCGTCCTGGCGGCCCGCTCGGTCGACGTCGGCTGCGTCCGGATGACCGAGCGCCACCTCGTACGCGACGGCGCCGTCACCGACCCGCCGGCCCCCGAGCAGCTCGACGCGATCCGCGCCGACATCGAGGCGGCACTCGACCTCGCCGAGAGCACGGTCCCCCTCAAGGAGGCCCGCACGCTGGTGGGCCTGGCGGGCTCGGTGACGACCGTGGCCGCGATCGCGCTGGGCCTCGACACGTACGACTCGCAGGCGATCCACCACTCCCGGATCCCCTACGACCAGGTCAAGCAGATCGTGCACCGCCTGACCCACGCCACGCACGACGAGCGCGCCGCGATCCCGGTGATGCACGCGGGCCGCGTCGACGTCATCGCCGCGGGCTCCCTCGTCCTGCTCGCGATCATGGACAGGGTGGGCGCGCGGGAGGTCGTGGTCAGCGAGCACGACATTCTCGACGGCATCGGCTGGTCCATCGCCTGAGGGGGTTCTTGCCCGGGTATGCGGCGGCCCCGGCGCCTCTGGCGGTGCCGGGGTGCCGGGGCGCTCGGCCTTTCGCGCTGGACGTTCACCCGACGGTGGGTACAAGGGCGAATCGGGCCCAGGAGCGCCGCCAGCCTCGATCCATGACCGAGGCTGTCGTCAGCGGAGACGTTCACCACCGAGCTTGCCCCGATGGGCAACGCCTCACCTGGACGTAGCCACGACCTGAGGACCCCACGCCGCCCGCGCCCGGTCGCCGTTCCCTCGTGGCGGACGGGCGTGGCTCCTCCGTGCGGCCGACTGGCCGGCGCTTCCCGAGTGGCCGCGGGAGACCGACGCGGACATTTTCGAGGCGATCGAGCACGCCGTCGCCTGACGGCTCGACCGGTGCTCAGGTGTGCGCCTGAGCAGGACCTGTACCGTCTGAGCGGTCGCCAGAGGGGTCCAGAGGCGCTCCGGCGACACTCCGTCGGGAAAGTTCGTGAAGTTCTTCACAAGGAAAACGGCCCTGTTGGGCGAGGTTCAGGGGCGATGGGCGCCCGAGCGGGGCTCCAGGGGGCTCCGGAGCGCGTGGCCGGACGGCTTCGCGGGTGGGGACCGGGCGGGGCGCCGGGCGTTGGTCCAGTCCGGGCCGGAGCCTCGGAGCGCAGCTCACAAGGGGTGGACAACGACTCGCGAGGCGACGTGGTTCCCTCGCGACGCCATGACCTCCGTCACGTGGGCGGCGAAGTGTAGCAGAGGGTCTGTGCATGCTTGTGAAGGGGCGCACGAGCGACCCCCGTCCGGCGGGTGGATACTCGATGGCATGAGCACCACGGAGCGTCCCAGGATCCTCGTAGTAGGCGGTGGGTACGTAGGCCTGTACGCAGCTCGGCGCATTCTCAAGAAGATGCGCTTCGGAGAGGCGACCGTCACGGTCGTCGACCCCCGGTCGTACATGACCTACCAGCCTTTCCTCCCCGAAGCCGCCGCAGGCAGCATCTCGCCTCGGCATGTCGTCGTACCGCTGCGACGCGTACTGCCGAGGGCCGAGGTCCTCACCGGCCGGGTCACCACCATCGACCAGGACCGCAAGGTGGCCACGATCGCGCCGCTCGTCGGCGAGGCGTACGAGCTGCCCTTCGACTACCTCGTCATCGCGATGGGCGCGGTCTCCCGCACCTTCCCGATCCCCGGCCTCGCCGAGCAGGGCATCGGCATGAAGGGCATCGAGGAGGCCATCGGCCTGCGCAACCACGTCCTCGAGCAGCTGGACAAGGCCGACTCCACGACGGACGAGGAGGTCCGCCGCAAGGCGTTGACCTTCGTCTTCGTCGGCGGTGGCTTCGCGGGTGCGGAGACCATCGGTGAGGTCGAGGACATGGCCCGCGACGCGGCCAAGTACTACAACAACGTGAAGCGCGAGGACATGCGCTTCGTGCTGGTCGACGTCGCCGACAAGATCCTCCCCGAGGTCGGCCCGAAGCTCGGTGCCTACGGCAAGGAGCACCTCGAGGGCCGCGGCGTCGAGGTCTACCTGAAGACCGGCATGGACTCCTGCGTGGACGGCCACGTGGTCCTCAACAACGGCCTTGAGGTCGACTCCAACACGATCGTGTGGACCGCGGGCGTCAAGCCGAACCCGGCGCTGTCCCGCTTCGGTCTGCCGCTCGGCCCGCGCGGCCACGTGGACACCCAGACGACGCTCCAGGTGCAGGGCACGGACTACATCTGGGCCGCGGGCGACAACGCCCAGGTGCCGGACGTGGTCGGCCGCAAGGCCGGCAACGAGAACGCCTGGTGCCCGCCGAACGCCCAGCACGCGCTGCGCCAGGCCAAGGTCCTCGGCGACAACGTGATCTCCGGCATGCGGGGCTTCCCGCAGAAGGAGTACAGCCACGCCAACAAGGGTGCGGTCGCCGGTCTCGGCCTGCACAAGGGCGTCGCGATGATCGTCATGGGCAAGATGAAGATCAAGCTCAAGGGCCGTCTCGCCTGGTACATGCACCGCGCGTACCACGGCATGGCGATGCCGACGTTCAACCGCAAGATCCGCGTCTTCGCGGACTGGACGCTCGGCATGTTCCTCAAGCGCGAGGTCGTCTCGCTCGGCGCCATGGAGACGCCGCGCGAGGAGTTCTACGAGGCGGCCAAGCCCGCCCCGAAGCCGCAGGCCGCGGCCGAGCCCGCCCCGGCGGTCAAGGCCGAGGAGAAGGCCAAGGCCTCCTGACCCCGCGTCGCTGATCCACCCCGAAGGGGGCCGCCCGCCATCCGTGGTGCGGGCGGCCCCCTTCGGCGTACCCGGAGGAAGAGGGCCGCACCCGCGACCGGAGCCGAGGGCCGGAGGCAGGTAGATGGGATGGGCATCTATTTTGCCGTACCGTGACGCCGCAACGGGACTGCGCCCGGGGGCCTTTGGTGTTTACGTGGTGTTGGACCGTCCCCGGGACCCGCCTGCCCGAACTCCGACTCCGTCGGGGCGAAGGAGGCCCATTCGGAGGTGTGCGTCATGCAGGACGCCGCACTGCGGCTGAAGAATCTCGCCGAGCAGCTCATCGGAGCCCCGCTGCCCGTGCGTATCCGCGCCTGGGACGGGTCGGAGGCGGGCCCGCCGGGCGCCCCCGTCCTCGTCGTGCGGAGCCGCCGGGCCCTGAGACATCTGCTCTGGAAGCCGGGCGAGCTGGGCCTGGCCCGCGCCTGGGTGGCCGGCGACCTGGACGTCGACGGCGATCTGTACGCGGCCCTCGACCTGATGGCGGAGTTCATCTGGGAGCGGGGCGACGACGCCAGGGGCCTGCGGGAGTCGCTGCGCGATCCGAAGGTCCGCGCCGCCGCCCGCTCCCTGTTCGCCCTCTCCGCGCCCTTCCTGCCGCCGTCCCCGCCGCCCGAGGAGATGCGCAGGCACGGCAGGCTCCACCGGCACACCAAGGGCAGCGACCGGCAGGCCATCAGCCACCACTACGACGTCGGCAACGACTTCTACGAGCTGGTCCTCGGCCCCTCGATGGTCTACTCCTGCGCGTACTGGGAGTCGCCCGAGAGCACCTTGGAGGGCGCCCAGCGCGACAAGCTCGAACTCGTGGCGCGCAAGCTCGCCCTCAAGCCCGGCATGCGCCTGCTCGACGTCGGCTGCGGCTGGGGCTCCATGGCGATCCACGCGGCCCGCGAGCACGGCGTCAGTGTCGTCGGCGTGACCCTCTCGCAGGAGCAGGCCGCCTACGCCAGGAAGCGGATCGCCGAGGAGGGCCTCACCGACCGCATCGAGATCCGCGTCCAGGACTACCGCGACGTGCGCGACGGGCCCTACGACGCCATCAGCTCCATCGGCATGGCCGAACACGTCGGCGCCGAGCGCTATCTGGAGTACGCGCACGACCTGTACGCCCTCCTCAAGCCCGGCGGACGCCTGCTCAACCACCAGATCGCACGGCGCCCGCAGGCCGACGAATCGGCGTACAGCGTGGACGAGTTCATCGACGCGTACGTCTTCCCCGACGGGGAGCTGGCGCCCGTGGGCAGCACGGTCGCGCTCCTGGAGCGGGCCGGTTTCGAGGTCCGCGACCTGGAGGCCATCCGCGAGCACTACGCCCTCACGCTGCGCCGCTGGGTCGCGAACCTGGAGGCGCACTGGGCCGAGGGCCAGCGCCTCACCTCACCGGGCCGCGCCCGCATCTGGCGCCTCTACATGGCCGCCTCAGCCCTGGCCTTCGAACGCAACCGCATCGGCGTGAACCAGGTCCTTGCGGTGAAGACCCCGGAGGAGGGGGCTTCGGGAATGCCCTTGCGGGCCAGGGACTGGCGGTGAGATCCAGCCTGTCCGGCGTTTGAGGACGAGCCGCGAAGCGGCGTTCTCGCCGGACGCGCCGAAGGGCCCCGGGCAAGGAATCTCGCCCGGGGCCCTTCAACCGGTCCCCCCTAGCGGGAGCGCTACTCGCTCTTGATGGCCATCAGCGGATTCAGCCGCGCCGCGCTGCGGGCCGGCCACATCGCCGCGAGGACGCCGACCAGGGCCGCGAGGGCCAGGAAGAGCGCGATGCGGGCGTACGGGACCTCCATGGCGTACGTCGTCATCGAGTCGCGGATGCTGGTGCCCACGGCCCAGCCCATGAAGACGCCGAGACCGATGCCGAGCACCGCGCCGAACAGGGAGATGATGACCGCTTCGAGGCGCACCATCTGCTTGACCTTCGCGCGGTCGAGGCCGATGGCCCGGAGCATCCCGATCTCGTGCTTCCGCTCGAAGACCGACATGGCCAGGGTGTTGATGACGCCGAGCACCGCGATGAGGATGGCCATCGCCAGGAGGCCGTACAGCATGTTGAGGATCATGTTGATGGCGCCCGCGACCTGGTTGCTGATCGCGTCCTTGTCCTGGACGGTGATGGCGGGGTTGTCGCCCAGGGCGTCGATGATGGCGTCCTCGGCCTTGTCGGAGGTGCCGTCCTTCATCTTCACCAGCACCTGCTTGTCGACGACCTTGTCGAGGTGCGGGTCGACGACGGAGGTGGGCGCGAAGACGCCGCTGAGCATCTCGTTGCCCTCGTAGACCCCGGCGACCTTCAGCTTGACCGTCTTGTGGTCGTCGTCGAACTTCAGCGGGAAGGTGTCGCCCGCCTTCAGGCCCTTGTCCTTGGCGGTGTCCTCGTCGATGAGCGCGCCGCCGGCCGCGAGGCCGTCCACCGAGCCGCTGGTGAAGTCCACACCGATCAGCTTGCCGAAGGTCTTCGGGTCGACGCCGGAGACGGTGGACCAGCTGCCGTCGGCCTCGCCGTACGCGGTGCGCAGCGGCGTGGTCGCCTCGACCTCGGGGATCTTGTCCAGCTTCCCGCGGACCTCGGGGGTCAGCGGCTCGAAGTTCGCCATGGAGACGCTGTAGTCGGCCTTCATGGAACCGGCCGCCATCTTGTTGATGGCGCTGCTCATGGAGGTCGCGATGACCGTCATCGCCGTGATGAGGGTGAGACCGATCATCAGGGCGGCGGCGGTGGAGGCGGTGCGGCGCGGGTTGCGGACGGAGTTGAGGCGGGACAGCTTCCCGGTGACGCCGAACGCCTTCAGAAGCGGCGCGGAGGCGGCGATGAACGGGCGGGACAGCAGCGGGGTGAGGACGATGACGCCGACGAGGATGACGCCCGCGCCCCCAGCCATCACGTAGTTGTCGTCGTTGAAGAACAGCACCATGCCGAGGGCGACGATGACCGAACCGATGGTGTTGCGGATGACCAGGCCGCGCGTCGTCGGCGTCGCGTGGACGCTGTTCATGGCGGCGACCGGCGGGATCCTGGCGGCGCGGCGGCCCGGCAGCCAGGCGGCCAGCATGGTGACGACCACACCGATCAGGAGCGCGGCGAGCACGGTCGTCGGGCCGATGACGAGGGGGCCGTCGGGCAGCGAGGCGCCGCCGGAGTTCATCAGGGCCTGAAGGCCCACGGCCACGCCGATGCCGAGCGCGAAGCCCGCGACGGCGGCGACCAGGCCCACGAGGAACGCCTCGATGAGTACGGAGCGCGTCACCTGGCGGCGCGAGGCGCCGACGGCCCGCATCAGGGCCAGTTCCTTGGTGCGCTGGGCGACCAGCATGGTGAAGGTGTTGGCGATGATGAAGATGCCGACGAAGAGCGCGATGCCGGCGAAGATCAGCAGGACCTGGCTCATCGAGCTGGTCCCGCGCTCGATCATGTCGTCCTGCTGCGACTTGAGCTCGCCGCCCGTCATCAGCGAGGAGTCCTTTGGCGAGATCTTCTCGACCGCGCTCTTCAGGGCCGCCTCGGAGGTGCCGGCGGCCGCCTTCACGTCGATCTCGTCGTAACCGGACTTGTTGAGCGCCTTGAACGCGGTCTTGTTGTCGAAGACCACCATGCTGCCGCCCGCGACCACGCTGCCGTCGTCGGTGTCGAAGACGCCGCTGACCTTGGCGGTACGCACCGGTCCGTCGGTGGAGTAGCGGACGCTGTCGCCCACTGTGAAGCCGGTGCGCTCGGCGGTCCTGCTGTCCAGGGCGATCTCGCCGCCGGACTTCGGGGCGGCGCCCGCGGTGAAGGCGTAGCGCGGGTCCTTGCCGTCCTTGCCCGGGTAGTAGTTGGTGCCGGTGGTGCCCCACTCGCCGCCGACCAGCTTGCCGTCCTTGTCGGCGAGGGCGGTGAAGCCGGAGACGGACCCGATGGCGGAGTCCGCGCCGGGCAGCTCCCGGGTCTTCTTGAGGAGGGAGTCGGTGAGCCTGGAGCGCTGCTTGCCGCCTTCGTCCGAGGAGCTGCCTTCGTCCGAGGAGCTGCCGTCGGACTGGACGGCCACGGAGACGTGGTCGAAGCTCTTCGCCGACTTGTTCTTGTAGGCGTTGCCGAAGGTGTCGGTGAAGACCAGGGTGCCGGAGACGAAGGCGACGCCGAGCATGACGGCGAGCACGGTCATCAGCAGCCGCGCTTTGTGCGCCATTACGTTGCGCAGGGCGGTACGGAACATGGGTGTGAGTCCTGGGTCAAGTGAGAGGGGGGAGCCCCGCAGGGGCCTCCCAGGGGCGCGGGGAACTGCGCGACAAGCCACGAAAGGCCCGCAGCCCCGACGGATGCCGGGCCTCGACGGCGGTGGGGGACCACCCGAGGCCGAGCCACGAACTAGCTGGTCCGACCCTTCGCGTCGAAGTGCTTCATCCGGTCGAGCACCCCGTCCGCCGTGGGACCGTGCATCTCGTCGACGACCCGCCCGTCCGCGAGGAAGATCACGCGGTCCGCGTACGAGGCGGCCACCGGGTCGTGGGTGACCATCACGACGGTCTGGCCGAGGTCGCGCACGGAGTTGCGCAGGAAGCCGAGGACCTCGGCGCCCGAGCGCGAGTCGAGGTTTCCGGTCGGCTCGTCACCGAAGATGATCTCCGGCTGGGAGGCGAGCGCGCGGGCCACGGCGACGCGCTGCTGCTGGCCGCCGGAGAGCTCGGTGGGCCGGTGGCTGAGGCGCCCGGAGAGGCCGACCATCTCGATGACCTGCTCGACCCACTGCTTGTTCGGCTTGCGGCCCGCGATGTCCATCGGCAGCGTGATGTTCTCCAGGGCCGTCAGGGTCGGCAGCAGATTGAACGCCTGGAAGATGAAGCCGATCTTGTCCCGGCGGAGCTTGGTGAGCTGCTTGTCCTTGAGCGTGGACAGCTCCGTGTCGCCTATGCGTACGGAACCGGAGCTGAAGGAGTCCAGACCCGCGACGCAGTGCATCAGGGTCGACTTGCCGGAGCCCGAGGGACCCATGATCGCGGTGAACTCGCCCTGCCCGAAGTCGACGGACACCCGGTCCAGGGCGACCACCTGGGTCTCGCCCTGTCCGTACACCTTGGAGAGATCCGTGGCACGCGCCGCCACGGAGGTGGCGCGGGTGGCGAAGGGGGTGGTGGTCACGGGGCGGTGCTCCTGTCGGTACGACGAGTGGGGACGTACTCCATCGTCCTGGCCGATCAGCGCCCTGAAGTCACCCGCTGATCCGGTTCCGGGGGCCCTCTCCAGTCGGACTTGAGGACGTCCTGTCATACCTGGGGATGACAGGTGTCCCTGATGCGGAAAGGGGGTGAAAGCGGGGACGGGAACGTCAGGGCGGCTAAATTCCGTCATTCCGTGCAGAGGCCCACGAGACCGGCCGGGGCCGGGGAAAGGCCTCCGGCAAGTACCGATGGACTGTGCCGAGGACTGATGCACCCTCAGACGTCAATAAAATAAGACAACATCGGTCCGTCCCTCCGCTGTTCGAGGGACGCCTCCCGATAGGGTCGAAGCCTCGACGCGGAGCCCATGGCCTGCCCGGATGGTGGAATGCAGACACGGCGAGCTTAAACCTCGCTGCCCCTCGGGGGCGTGCCGGTTCGAGTCCGGCTCCGGGCACTTCCGCTGCGTCAGTTCCCTTGCCGCGCAACCCCGTTGGCGGGTCTCCTAAAGCATCCGCACGCTGTTGAAGCGGGCCGCCGTGTGCAGATCGGCCTCGATCGCCGCCGCGGTCTCGCGCAGCGCGGGGAGCAGGACGTCGCGCGTCGCGGCCAGGGGGCCCGCGCCGGCGTGCTGCGCGACGTTCAGTGCCGCGACGACCCTTCCCCGCGCGTCCCGCACCGGCACGGCGACCGAGCGCAGGCCCTCCTCCAGCTCCTCGTCGGCGGTGGCGTGGCCCTCGGCGGCGACCCGGTCGAGGAGCCGGGCGAGCTCGCCGGGGTCCGTCAGGGTCCGCGCGGTGAGGGCGCGCGGCGGTGCGGCCCGCAGGAGCCGGGCGCGTTCCGCTTCCGGGAGCCCGGCGAGGAGGACCCGGCCCATGGCGGTGGCGTACGCGGGGAAGCGGGTGCCGACCGTGATGTGCACGCTCATGACCCGCACCGACGCCGCCCGCGCGACGTACAGGATGTCCGTCCCGTCCAGGACCGTGGCGGAAGCCGACTGGCGCACCCGGTCCGTCAGGTCGCGCAGATGCGGCTCGGCGAGCTCGGCGAAGGTGAGCCGGGACAGGGCGGCGTGGCCCAGCTCCAGGATGCGGGGGAGCGGGCGGTACAGGCGCCCGTCGTGGGCCGCGTACCCGGCCAGCTCCAGGGTGCGCAGACAGCGCCGCGCGGTGGCCCTCGGCAACCCCGTGGCCGCCGCGAGCGCGGTGAGCGGCAGCCCGTCGCCCCTGGCCTCGCCGAGGGCGCGGAGCACGGTGAGACCGCGGGCGAGAGACTGAAGGAACCCGGCGCCCAGGTCGGCCTTGGCGCCCAGGTCGGCCTTGGCGGCGAGGGTGGTGCTGGTGCTGGTGCTGGTGCTGGTGCTGGTGCTGGTGCTGGTGCTGGTGCTGGCGGTGGCAGTGGCAGTGGCGGTGGTGCTGGTGCTGGTGCTGGTGCTGGCGGTGGCAGTGCCCGCGCCCGCGCCCAGGTCCGCGCCCCCCGCCTCCCCCAGCACCGCCAGCCGCTCCGCCTCCGCGCGCAGTCGCGGCAGTACCGCGTCGGCGAGGCCCTCCGCCGTGTGTCTGCTGGTGTGGCTCACCGCCGAGAGGGCGTACCGGATCCGGCCCGAGGCGTCGCGCACCGGGACCGCCACCGCGATCAGCCCCGGCTCGATCAACTGGTCGTCCAGGGCCCAGCCCGTCTCGCGGGAGCGTGCCACCCGGGCGGCGAGATCCGGCAGGCCCCTCGGCGCGGGCCCCGGCGGCAGCGCGGGGAATGCGTCCTCCGCGGGCCCGGCCGCGGTGCGGGCCCGCCACGCCGCCCACCGCTCCTCGTCCCACGCGTCCGCGAACAGCGCGCCGGGCGCGCACCGCTCGGGCGGCAGCAGGTCGCCGATGCGGAAGGCGACCGACATCGCGCGGCGCCGCGCGGCCTGCGTCACGAAGCGCACCCCGTCGCCGTCGGGCACCGCGAGGGACACCGACTCGTCGAGCTCGTCCGCGAGCCGGGCGGTGCGCGCCGCGACCTCGCCGGTCAGGCCGCTGGCTGCGAGGTAGGCGTTGCCGAGCTCCATGAGGCGGGGGGCGAGATGGAGCTCCTGGCCGCGGACGCGGACGTAGCCGAGGCGCTCCAGCGTCGCCACGACCCGGTCGACCGTCGAGCGGGCCAGGCCCGTCGCGCGCACGAGGTCGCTCGCGCGCATTCGCCCGGGGCCCGGCGGCGCGAGGGCCCGCAACACGGTGAGACCGCGCTCCAGGGGACGTACGGACTCTTCGGACACGGCGCCACTCCTCGCATCAGGTGCCGCACGACCGTTGACAGCGCGGAGTCGCGGCCCGAGACTCCCGGCAGCACATTATGAACGAAAGTTCACCAGGCGAACAAGGGTAGAGGGGATCGGGCGAGTGATGCGCACCACCGTCGGGATCATCGGAGCCGGACCGGCCGGGCTGCTCCTCGCCCGCCTGCTGCACAACGCCGGCATCGACTCCGTCGTCCTGGAGAGCCGCGACCGCGCCTACGTGGAACAGCGCCAGCGCGCCGGGATCCTGGAGCAAGGCACCGTCGACATCCTGCGCGAGGCGGGAGCGGCGGCCCGCATGGACCGCGAGGGCCTGGCGCACAACGGCATGGAGCTGCGCTTCGACCGGCGCAGGCACCGCGTCGACTTCCCGGCGCTGACCGGCGGCAAATCCGTCATGGTCTACGCGCAGACCGAGGTCTGCAAGGACCTGATCGCCCTTCAGCTGGACGACGGCGGGCCGCTGCTCTTCGGGGCGGAGGCGCTGGAGGTGACGGGCGCCGACACCGGGAGCCCGCGCGTGCGCTACCGGCACGAGGGGCGCGAGCAGACCCTGGCATGCGACTACGTGGTGGGCTGCGACGGCCACTGGGGCGTGGCCCGCCGCGCCGTGCCCGAAGGGCTCTCCAGGACCTTCGAGCGCACGTACCCCTACGGCTGGCTCGGCATCCTCGCCGACGTACCGCCCTCCCACGACGAGCTGGTCTACGCCCGCCACGACCGCGGTTTCGCCCTCCTCTCCATGCGCTCGCCGACCGTCACGCGCGCGTACTTGCAGGTTCCGGGCGACACGGTGGCGACGGACTGGACCCACGACCGGATCTGGGACGAGCTCGACCGCCGCCTGGAGACCGACGACCCGGCCTGGACGCTGCGGCGCGGGCCCGTGACCGCCGTCTCCGTCACGCCCATGCGCAGCTACGTCCACGAACCCATGCGGCACGGCAGGCTCTTCCTCGCCGGGGACGCCGCGCACATCGTCCCGCCGACCGGCGCGAAGGGCCTGAACCTCGCGGTCGGCGACGTCGTCACGTTCGCCCGCGCGCTGATCCGGTACCGCGACAGGGGCGACCCGAGCCGCCTCGACGCGTACTCCGAGACCTGCCTGCGCCGCGTCTGGCAGGCCGAGCGCTTCTCCTGCGCGATGACGTCGCTGCTCCACCGCGCCCCCGACGCCACCCCCTTCGACGACCGCCTCAAGATCGCGGGCCTCGACCGGATCACCACCGCGCGCTCCGCAGAGACCGACCTCGCGGAGGCCTACACCGGCTTCCCCCTGGACCACTGAGAACCGCGCCCGCACCCCGCCCGCACCCCGCCCGCACCCCGCCCGCACCACGGAGAACCACCCCCGAACCACAGAGGACCACGACCGGACCACAAGGAAGAGCCCCCCCGTGAACCCTCCCGAGCGCACCTTCCGATCCGTCGCGCCCGTCATCGCCCTGTGCTGGCTGGTCGTCTTCTTCGACGGCATGGACGTCAACATCTACGGCGCAGTGCTCCCGCACCTCGTCGACGACCCTGACCTCGGCTTCACCGCCTCCACCGCGGGCACCATCGGCTCCTGGACCACCTTCGGCATGCTCATCGGCGCCCTCGGCTGCGGCACCCTCACCGACTGGGCCGGACGCAAGCCGATGGTGGCGGGCAGCGTCGTCCTCTTCTCGCTGGGCTCCGCGCTCTGCGCGCTCGCGCCGAGCGCCGCGGCCTTCGGCGCCGGGCGGTTCGTCTCCGGGCTCGGACTCGGCGGGCTCATGCCGATCGGGCTCGCGATGGTCGCCGAGTTCGCGCCGCCGCGCAGGGCCGCGCTCGCCACCGGCCTCATGATGACCTCGTACCACGCGGGCGGCATGACGGCGACGGGCCTCGGGCTCGCGCTCGGCCCCGACCACGGCTGGCGCGTCGTCTTCTGGACCGGCGTGGTCCCCGCCCTCGTCGCCGTGCCGCTGGTGTGGAAGTGGCTGCCCGAGTCGCCGGGCGTCCTGCTCGCCAAGGGACGGGGCCGGGAGGCGGCGGCGGTCGCCGAGCGCTACCGGCTGCCGGTCCCGAGCCCCGCCGAAGCCCCCGGGGCCGGGGTACGGGGCAGCGTCACGGCCGTCGCCGCGCTCTTCACCCCGGGCCGCCGCCTCGCGACCCCGCTCCTGTGGCTCGCCTCCTTCGCCGGGCTGCTCCTGGTGTACGGCGTCTCCACCTGGCTCCCGGAGCTCATGCGCGCCTCTGGCTACTCCCTCTCCTCCTCCGTCACCTTCCTCATGGTGATCAACGCGGGCGGCATCGTCGGCCTGCTGGCCGCCGGGCGCACCGCCGACCGCTTCGGGCCGTTCAAGGTCTCCGCGATCTGGTTCCTGCTCACCGCCTGCGGCGCCTTCCTGCTCAAGGCCCAGCTGCCCCTCGGTGTCGCCTACGGCGTCGTCTTCGTCACCGGCATCTGGCTCTTTTCCGCGCAGGTCATGGTGTACGCGGCCGCTCCCTCGCTCTATCCGCAGGCGCAGCGCGCCACGGCGCTCGGCTGGGTCGCGGGCGTCGGGCGCACCGGGGCGGTGGTGGGGCCCTGGCTGGGCGGGGCGGTGGTCGAGGACGGCAACGCCTCGCTCGGCTTCACCACCTTCGCGGTCGCCGCGGTCCTCGGCGCCGTCGCGATCTCACTGGTGGCACTCGTGCGGGGGAACGGTTCCGATCCGGGAACAGTGCGGGCGATGCCACGCGTTCTCGGTCACAGAGGGGGAAAGATCCTCCCCAAGCACTAGGTCCATCCTTTTGCCTACGCATTACTCTTGAGGCAAAGCCACACACGGTGGCCCATGGAGGAGTGAAATGAGGAGCAGTAACCCGGTCTTCTCGCGACGGGGGTTCAGCCGCGACAACGGCTACGCGGGCTTCGGCCGGCAGCCGCAGGCCGGGGGACCCGCAGCCGCGACCCAGACCCAGCAGGGCAACCCGTACGTGCAGGGCAATCCGTACGCCGGAGGCCAGCAGGCCCCGGGCAACCCGTACGCCACCAACCCGTACGCCCAGCAGGACGTGCAGTACGGCGCGCCCCAGGCCCCGGTGACCACCGCCGGCCGCATGACGATGGACGACGTCGTCATGCGTACGGCGACCACGCTCGGCACGCTCGTGGTCACGGCCGCGCTCGCCTGGGCGCTGCTGCCGGTGGACGACGCCCACATCAGCAAGTCGTACGGCATCGCCGTGGGCGCCGGTCTGATCGCGATGGTCATCGGCCTCGTGCAGGCCTTCAAGCGCAAGGCCTCGCCCGCGCTGATCGTGACGTACGCCGCCCTTGAGGGTGTCTTCCTCGGCGTCGTCTCCAGCGTCGTCGACAACCGCATCGCGAGCGGCGCGGCCATGCAGGCCGTCCTCGGCACGATGGCCGTCTTCATCGGCGTCCTCGTGGCGTACAAGGCGGGCTGGATCCGCGTCAACCGCCGCTTCTACGGCTTCGTGATGGCCGCGGCGATGGGCTTCCTGCTGCTGACCGCCGTGAACCTGCTGTTCATGGTCTTCGGCGGCGGTGACGGCCTCGGCTTCCGCAGCGGCGGCCTCGGCATCGTCTTCGGCATCGTCGGCATCCTGCTCGGCGCGTGCTTCCTGGCCCTGGACTTCAAGCAGGTCGAGGACGGCATCGCGTACGGCGCGCCGAAGGAAGAGGCCTGGCTCGCCGCGTTCGGTCTGACGATGACGCTCGTCTGGATCTACATGGAGTTCCTGCGCCTGATCGCGATCTTCTCGGGCAACGACTGAGTCGATTCGCATCAGTGACGGCCGAAGGGCCCGCGGACCGGAGACGGTCCGCGGGCCCTTCGCCTTTGTACGGCCTTCGCCTTTGTACGGCCTTCGCCTTTGTACGTGAGGAGGTGCGTGTGAGGGGTGTTGCGTGTGAGGGGTGTGGATGGGGGACTCAGAGCAGTTTGCGAGCGGCCCGCCTGAGGTCGTACTCGTGGATGATCGCCTTCGCGTGGCCGTACGCGAGGTTGTGCTCGGCGCGGAGCCAGCTGACCTTCTCCTCGAAGCGGAAGAGAGAGGGGCCTTCGTCCACGGCGCGCAGCCAGTCGGACACTTCACGACCGGTGCATTGGGGGATTCGGGCGAGCAGGTTGCGGTGGGTCTCCTCGGAGAAGACTTGGGACATCGGCGCCTCCGGACGCGTCGCGATGTGTTCCGTCCTTCACGCCACCGTGCCTGAGCGCCGGGGCGTTGGCAACAGTCCCGTAAAGGCACATAGGGTCGCGGGGTGCTCGATACGACGCCTTTGACAGCCGCAGTGGACCATTTCGCCGACCGTCTGCGGGCCGCGCCGCAGAGCCGCCTGCAGCGCGGGGCCGCGACCGAAGCGCTCGCTCTGGCCAGGGAGTTGGCGGTGCGCGCACAGCGCATCGAGACGCCGGACGCGGAGCCGCGGGAGATGCCGGACGCGGGGATGTTCGCCGCGGCCGACCAGATCACCGTCGCGGGGCGCGATCTCGCCCTCGTCCTGACGGACCCCCAGGAGCTGGCGCATGCGCTGGAACTGGTGGCCCAGGCGCAGAAGCGGGCCGGCGTGTAGGCGCCGGCCGCGGGGTCCGCGGGGTCCGCGGGGTCCGCGGGGTCCGCGGGGTCTGCGGGGTCTGCGGGGTCTGCGGGGTCCGCGGGGTCTGCGGGGTCCGCGAAAGACAGGTGCTCAGACCGACGCGATGACGCGGTCGGCCAGGATGTAGATGTTCTCGGTGCCGCACTCGAAGGTCAGGGCGTACGCCCCGGAGATCCCGGAGCCGCCGAGCAGGAACGGGGTCTTGCCCTCGCGCAGGGCCGCCGCGAGAAGCTCCGCGGTCTCGCGGTGGCCGGGCGTCATGCACAGCGTCGTACCGTCCGAGAAGACGTACACGTCCAGGGTGCCCAGCGGGCCAGGGCGGACGTCGGCGAGGGCGGTGCGGGCCTGGGCCAGCTCCTCCAGGCACGCGACCGTGCGCTCGTGGTCGCCGTGCCCCTCGGGCGCGGGCGTCTGCACCGGCACGAAGTCAGGGTGCGAGGGGTGACGGCGCCGGGCGGCGGCAAGCTCCGGGGAGTCCCCGGCGAACTCGTCGGTGCCCACCGGGTCGGCGAAGGGCTCGGTGACCGGTTCGAGACTCTCGGCCTCAAGGCCCGCGAAGTCCGCCTGGCGCGGCAGGAACAGCTCGTCGGCGATGCCCTCGGGCAGGCCGGAGAGGTCGGAGAGCCCGCTGAGCAGCGGTCCGTCGGAGCCCTCGCGGGCCTCCTGGGCGGCCCAGAAGGCGCGGGCCTCGGCGAGCTCGCGCTCCCGCTCCTCGGCGAGGGCCTCGGTCACGGCCGCGCGTATCTCGTCGGTGTCCACCGTGGTGCGGGCGGCCGGCACCGTGGGGTGCGGACCGCTCGCGGCACGGCTGTCGGCCAGTTCGGCGTGCAGGGCTGTGATCTCGGCGAGCTGCTTCCGCAGGCCGTGCACCGCGTGCAGGGCAGCGGCGCCCACGGCCGTGGCAGCGGCCGTGGAGAGCAGCAGGGCAAGAGGCAAGGCGCTCACTGACGTACTCCCGGTTTCAAGTCGACCCCCGACTTCCTACATCAGCTTGAAGCCTGCACGATCCACCTGTCAGTGCATTACGTCACGAATTGGACAGGTCTTTGGACCCGGTGGCTACCCCCGGACCGGCCCTGAGCTGCGCCTATACGGCTCCCCCAGGAGATAGGTCACATCCTGGGGGAGATTGGGTCACGAAGTGATGCAGGGACTGAGCGTCATCAGTGGGAACTGTGTGTCGACGAAATCGGCGACTCAGCTGAGGCGTTCGATGACCATCGCCATGCCCTGGCCGCCGCCGACGCACATCGTCTCCAGGCCGAACTGCTTGTCGTGGAACTGGAGGCTGTTGATGAGCGTGCCGGTGATGCGGGCGCCGGTCATGCCGAAGGGGTGGCCGACGGCGATGGCGCCGCCGTTGACGTTGAGCTTGTCGAGCGGGATGTTCAGCTCGCGGTAGGAGGGGATCACCTGGGCGGCGAAGGCCTCGTTGATCTCGAAGAGGTCGATGTCGTCGACGGTGAGACCCGCGCGGGACAGGGCCTGCTTCGACGCCTCCACGGGGCCGAGGCCCATGATCTCGGGGGAGAGGCCGGTGACGCCGGTGGAGACGATGCGGGCGAGCGGGGTCAGGCCGAGCTCGCGGGCCTTGGTGTCGCTCATGATCACGAGGGCGGCGGCGCCGTCGTTCAGCGGGCAGCAGTTGCCCGCGGTGACGAGGCCGTCGGGGCGGAAGACGGGCTTGAGGCCCTGGACGCCCTCCATGGTGACGCCCGCGCGGGGGCCGTCGTCCTTGCTGACGACGGTGCCGTCCGGGGTGGTGACCGGCGTGATCTCCCGCTCCCAGAAGCCGTTCTTGATGGCTTCCTCGGCGAGGTTCTGCGAGCGGACGCCGAACTCGTCCATGTCCTTGCGGGTGATGCCCTTGGCGCGGGCGAGGTTCTCCGCGGTCTGGCCCATCGCGATGTACGCGTCCGGGATCAGGCCGTCCTCGCGCGGGTCGTGCCAGGTGCTGCCCTCGGTCTTCGCGACGGCCTCGGTGCGGGCCTCCGCGTCGGCGAAGAGAGGGTTGTGGGTGTCGGGAAGCCCGTCGCTGGTCCCCTTGACGCTCCGCGACACCATCTCGACACCGGCGGAGATGAAGACGTCGCCCTCGCCCGCCTTGATGGCGTGCAGGGCCATGCGGGAGGTCTGCAGCGAGGACGAGCAGTACCGGGTGATGGTGCAGCCCGGGAGGTGGTCCATGCCCATCTGCACGGCGACGATGCGGCCGAGGTTGTGGCCCTGCTCGCCGCCGGGCAGCCCGCAGCCCAGCATCAGGTCGTCGATGTCCTTCGGGTCGAGCTCGGGGACCTTGGCGAGGGCGGCCTCGATGATGGTCGCGGTCAGGTCGTCCGGCCGCAGATCCTTCAGCGAGCCCTTGAAGGCGCGGCCGATCGGGGTACGGGCGGCGGAGACGATCACGGCTTCGGGCATCAGGCGCTCCAGTGGCGAGGGGCAGGCTGGACTGTCATGACTCACTGGGAAGTTACCCGCACGTAATGGGGTGGGTCATCGGGTGGGGGGTGTGACTCGGGCCGCATTTCTAAGCGGGCGCTCAGACCACGGGGCCGTGAACGGAATCGGCACCTTTGCTCGGGCCCTCGGGTGGACCACTCAGGGGCGCGGGGAACGGCGCGACAAGCCCCCACCGGGCCGCAGGTGAGCCGTGGCTACGCCCCCTCCACACCTTCCACGAAGTGGTCGAACTCGCCCGCCCGTACGCCGAGTGCGAAGGCGTCCCACTTCTTGCGGGTGGTCGTGACGATGTTGTCCGGGGCGCTCATGTCGGTGTCCGGGTTCCCTGTTTGGTCGTGGTCGTGGTCGTGGTCGTGGTCTGCGGTATGTGGTCAGCGGTTGACGGACTGGATTTCGCGTACGACTACGTCCTGCGTCGTGCCGAACTCACCGGGGGGCAGGTCGCCGCCCGGTTCAGTGGTGCTCTTCCAAGTGACCCGCCACGTGATGGTGGCCCCGAGTTCGTAG
This sequence comes from Streptomyces sp. NPDC058284, assembly GCF_042881135.1. Classification (NCBI taxonomy): domain Bacteria; kingdom Bacillati; phylum Actinomycetota; class Actinomycetes; order Kitasatosporales; family Streptomycetaceae; genus Streptomyces; species Streptomyces sp. NPDC058284. Next base: position 50,726 of record NZ_JBHVYE010000021.1, on the reverse strand, counting down.
GGGGTGTCTGCGGAGGAGCGCAGGTAGCGCACGCCGCACGGCGGGTCCGTGTCCCCCGGAGTTCCCTTGGCGCGGGGCGTGCCGATCCGGCCGTCGTCCCCGATCGGGCACTCGCCGGATGACGGGTACGTCTCGGCGTCCGACGTTTTCGGGTCGAGCTTCAGGGAGACGGGCTCGGCGGTCGTCGTCGCGGAGAGGCCCGTTCCCGGCAGGCTCGCGGTCACCGAGATCTTCTTGAACTTGGCCTTGTCCAGCCACACCCAGGTCGGCAGATTGACCTTCGTCTCGCCCTCGGGTGCCATCTTGATCTCTGTGTCGGGGACCGGGATCTGGCCGTAGGCGTACTCGGCGAGGACCCTGGGGGAAACGGCGAGCGGCTCCTCGGGCGGCTTGCCCTTGGGCACCCAGAACGGCATCCTGTCGCAGGCTTGGGCCTCTGGTTCGTCCTTGCGCTTCTCGTCGACCGCCGCCGCCCAGAACTGTCCCTCGCCCTGCTTGTCGAGGTTGTAGTTCATGTAGGGGTGGCCCTCCTTGAAGTACGAGTCGAAGATCCCGCCGACGAGGTCACCGATGTTGAGGACCCTGATCTGGCGGATCGCCTTGACCGTGGCCTGGATCTCCTTCGGGGAGTACGCCGGTTCGTACCAGCAGGCGGGCGGGTCCCAGTTGCTGTTGGCAGGGGTGAGCGTGCCGGTCTTCGCGGACCGGGGGCTGCTGCCTTCGACCGTCGTCCGGACCTTCGTCTCGATGCCGAGGTTCTTGTCCTGGCGGGTGGCCGTGGTCTGCTGAGTCTCCTTCCGCTCACCCGTCGTCTTGCCTCCGCCGGCGTACGCGGAGCAGGGAGTCGAGGCGATGGCCAAGGCCAGGGATGTGGTCACCCAGCGACTCGGATGTCGACGAGTCACTTCATGCACTTCTTGGTCGCTTCTTCCACGTACGTGACAGATTCCGTCTGCCATACGCCGTCGGCGTTCTTCCTCAACCGCGTGTTGTAGAAGCCGTAATCGTCCGCCGACTCCGGGATGGACCGGTCCACCTTCCCGGTCTTGAGGTCCTTGGGATACGTCTTGGTGGCGTCTTGGCAGTACGCGACTGCCGCGACACCTTCCTTGAGGAAGGTGACCCGGCGGTCGTAGTAGCGGGTGGTCCCGACGAAGCTCTTGCCCTCCTTGCGGAAGCCCTGGATGTAGTCGGCAGCCGTGAGCAGGGCGTCGCCGGAGGAGTAGAACTTCAGTGCCGGCTGCGTCTTCGCGTCGTCCGTGATCGCTTCATCGATCGAGTTGATCCGACGCTCGTTGTCGGCGAGTACCGCATCCTTCTTCGGATCCCCCGTCCTGCCCCCCTCGAAGACGTTCTTCACGTCCTTCGGCAGCTTGATCTCCGGGCGGTCGATCCCGTCGTCAGATGACTTCGGAGTCGGCGACTCCTTCTTCTTGCCACCTGAGTCCGAGTCGGCGCCCGCGATCTTGTCGTTGGAGTCGCCGTCACCCCCTCCGCACGCCGAGAGCGAGAGGACCGCGGCAGCGGTCAGGGCGGCCGCTGCGAGCAGGGTGGGGCGGCGGTTCACGTTCAGCTCCTGAGGGGGGAGGGTTCTCTGGAGCGAACCAAGCTATCCAGGAGGGGGTGGGGGCGCCAGCGGCGGGGGCGGCGGGCGATGGCATGTATAGGCCCATATCGGCAGAGTTGGGGCCGCTTTTGATCACTCTTGGCTCGTATGCGTCGCTCACCGCCATGAGCCGAGAAGTGGGTGGCTGTCTCGGAGAGCAAATTCGGGCATGGGAGGAGGTGTGGGAGGCCGGAGGGGGCGCTCCTTTGCTTTCCTGCGCAACTCGTTCCACCGGGGGCAAGGCGGCCCGCCGTACCGGACGCGCCATTTCGTACTCCCCGCCCGTAGGCGAGCTCCCCGCCCGTAGGCGAGGAGCCGGCAGGGTCAGTGGGGGAGCGGCGCCGCCTCCGGGGCGTGGATGCGGCGGCGGCGACGGCGCTTGAGGAGGGCCCACGGGCCGCGGGGGCCTGTCGGCATCGCTGCCGTGACCTCCGTGCCGCCCTCCGAAGCCGCCTGAGCCGCTGCCCTGGCCACCGGCAGGAACCCCTCCCGCCGCGAGACATCGGGCCGCTCCTCCTCGGGCCAGAGGCCGAGCGCCGCGCATAGCGTGGGGAGGACGGCCATCGCCGCCGTCGCGTACCCCTCGGCCGAGGGGTGGTAGTTGTCGGGACCGAACAGCTCCCGCGGATTCGCGTAGAACTCGGGGCCGAGCAGGTCGCCGAGGGACACGGTCCGGCCCCCCTGCTCGACCACGCCGATCGTCTGCGCCGCGGCCAGCTGCCGCGAGACACGCCGGGCCATCCACCGCAGCGGCTGGTAGACGTTCTCGACCGTGCCCAGGTCGGGGCAGGTGCCGACCACCACCTCCGCCCCGACCGTACGGAGCCTGCGCACCGCCGCGGAGAGGTGGCGCACGGAGCGGGTCGGCGGCATCCGGTGTGTCACGTCGTTCGCGCCGATCATGATGACGCAGACGTCCGGCACCCAGGAGGGGTCCGAGAGGATCAGCGTCACCTGCCGGTCCAGGTCGTCCGACTGGGCGCCGGGCAGCGCCACGTTCCGCAGGTCGACGGGCTGCTCGGCCACCGCGGCGAGCCCGGAGGCGAGCAGCGCGGCCGGGGTCTGCCTGGCCCGGTGGACGCCCTGCCCCGCGGCCGTGGAGTCGCCGAGCATCGCGAACCGCAGGGGTTCGCGCGCGGCGGCCCGCGCGGCGTTCTCGGCGAACGCCCCGCCGTAGCGGCCGTCCGCGCGCGGCGGATCCGCGCGCCCGCCGTTGCCCACGCTCCGCTTCGCCAGCTGCACCTCGGCGAGCACCACGCCCACCGTGGCGGCCCCGAGCAGTCCGATGCCCCCTCCGCCGTACGCCGCGCCCGCGGCGATCCGCCGTGCCACCCTCGCCCTCGACATGCCCTGCAGCCACCTCCTCGTGCCGTACCGCTCCATACGGCCGTACATCCACTCATTGCCCCGTAAGCACGGTCGGCCAATCGCGGGCGGAGGTGAACGGATGAGGTGGCCCCTTAGGCTGACCGCACCAATTCGTCGCACTACATCGCAGCCCGGAGACAACGGTGCAATTCCACGACTCGATGATCAGCCTCGTCGGCAACACCCCGCTGGTGAGACTCAACAACGTCACTGCGGGCATCCAGGCGACCGTCCTGGCCAAGGTCGAGTACTTCAACCCAGGCGGTTCCGTGAAGGACCGCATCGCCCTGCGCATGATCGAGGCGGCGGAGCAGAGCGGGGAGCTGAAGCCCGGCGGCACGATCGTCGAGCCCACCTCGGGGAACACCGGGGTCGGCCTCGCCATCGTGGCCCAGCAGAAGGGCTACAAGTGCATCTTCGTCTGCCCGGACAAGGTGTCCCTCGACAAGATCAACGTGCTGCGCGCGTACGGCGCCGACGTGGTGGTCTGCCCGACCGCCGTCGACCCCGAGCACCCGGATTCGTACTACAACGTCTCCGACCGCCTCGTCCGCGAGACGCCCGGCGCCTGGAAGCCCGACCAGTACAGCAACCCCAACAACCCGCTCTCCCACTACCACTCCACGGGCCCTGAGCTCTGGGAGCAGACGGCGGGGAAGATCACCCATTTCGTGACGGGCATCGGGACCGGCGGCACGATCTCCGGGACGGGCAACTACCTGAAGGAGGTCTCCGGCGGCAAGGTCACCGTCGTCGGCGCCGACCCCGAGGGGTCCGTGTACTCGGGCGGCTCCGGGCGGCCCTACCTCGTCGAGGGCGTCGGTGAGGACTTCTGGCCGACCGCGTACGACCGGAAGGTGACCGACGAGATCATCGCCGTGTCCGACAAGGACTCCTTCCAGATGACCCGGCGCCTGGCCAAGGAGGAGGGGCTGCTCGTCGGCGGGTCCTGCGGCATGGCCGTCGTGGCGGCGCTGCGCGTCGCGGAGCGGCTCGGTCCCGACGACGTGGTCGTCGTGCTCCTGCCCGACTCGGGCCGCGGCTACATGAGCAAGATCTTCAGTGACGAATGGATGAACGACTACGGCTTCCTCGAGCAGGCCGGGGACGCGCCGCGCGTCGGCGACGTGCTGCGCCGCAAGGAGGGCGGCGAGCTGCCCTCGCTGGTGCACATGCACCCCGAGGAGACGGTCGGCGAGGCCATCGACGTGCTCCGCGAGTACGGGGTCTCGCAGATGCCGATCGTGAAGCCGGGCGCGGGGCACCCGGACGTGATGGCCGCGGAGGTCATCGGCTCGGTCGTCGAACGCGAGCTGCTCGACGCGCTGTTCACGCAGCGGGCCTCGCTCTCCGACCCGCTGGAGAAGCACATGTCGGACCCGCTGCCGCAGGTCGGCTCCGGGGAACCGGTGGCCGATCTGATGTCCGTGCTCGGTGGCGCGGACGCGGCGATCGTCCTGGTCGAGGGCAAGCCGACGGGTGTGGTGAGCCGGCAGGACCTGCTCGCGTTCCTCGCGGAGCAGCAGGGGCAGTGAGGTGCGCCGGGGCCGTGTCTTCGCTGGGTTGGTACGAGCACGTCACGTGCGCGCAGCACTCGCTTAACACGGCTCCGGCACAGTGGTGTTCGTCGGCGTCAGGACATCCGGAGCGGCTCCCGGACCTCCACGGACGCCTGGGCGCGGCCCGGCTCTGACCCGGGCGGCGCCCTTCGCGGGGACCGTCGTCGTCCCGCCCCCCGGTTGTCGGGGGTGCGGCGGTCCCCGCGGTGACGCTCCGCTGGGTTGGGCGGTTTTCGTCTGCGGGTTGGTGGGGGCTTGTCGCGCCGTTCCCCGCGCCCCTTGGGTGGGTGGGCCTTGGGTTCTTTTCTGCGGGTTGGTGGGGGCTTGTCGCGCCGTTCCCCGCGCCCCTGGGTAGTCCTCGTCGCCGCTCGGCCGGAGGTGCGGTCAAGGGGCGCGGGGAACTGCGCGATCAACCCCCACCGGCCCGCAGGGAAATGGCGCCCCCCACCCCGTCAGGGGATGTCGGATCTGGCCGGGGTCGCGGACCAGCTGGCCAGCAAGGACAGTCGGTCCGCGGTCTCGGAGCCCGGCTCCGGGGTGTAGACGACGAGGAGCTGCTCGGGATCGCCGGGCAGCGCCAGCGTCTCGTAGGGGAGGACCAGCTCGCCCGCGACGGGGTGGCTGATCCGCTTCACGCCGTGGGTCTTCTCCTTGACCTGGTGGTCCGCCCACAGCCGGCGGAAGTCCTCGCTCTTGACGGACAACTCGCCGACCAGCGAGCAGAGCGCACTGTCGGAGGGGCAGCGCGCGGCGTCCAGGCGGAGATACGCGACCGTCTCCGCCGCCACCGCCTCCCACTCGGGATAGCAGTCGCGGCCGGGCCCTTCGAGGAAGATCTGGCGGGGGATGTTGCGCTCGGCGGGCGTCATGCGGGAGAAGCCGTTGAGGGCGTCGGCGAGGGGGTTCCAGGCCAGGACGTCCATACGGCGGCCGAAGACGAACGCCGGTGCCCGGTCGATCGTGTCGAGCAGGAGCCGCAGACCGGGCCGGACCCGCTGCCCGGCGGCCCTGGCCCGGCGCGGCGGCGGCACCGGGCGGGCCACCGTCCGCAGATAGGCGTGCTCGGTCTCGTCGAGCCGCAGCACGCGGGCGATCGCGTCGAGCACACTGTCGGACACCGAGGGACCGCGGCCCTGTTCGAGGCGGATGTAGTAGTCCACGCTGACGCCCGCGAGCTGGGCGACCTCCTCGCGGCGCAGCCCGGGCACGCGCCGGCGCCCGTACGCGGTGAGGCCCACGTCCGCGGGCTGTATGCGGGCGCGCCGTGAGCGCAGGAAGTCACCGAGGTCGCCGTCCATGCGCTCGATCCTAGGGCTGAGGCGGAAGGTGAGCCTGGTACTGGCAGACCCAGGAAAGGCACAGCCCTGGGTAGCGGTGCGCGCGGTGCGCAGAGTGGTTCTCGCCGCCAAGGGGAGCCCCGGACACCACCGGACTCCACCGGGCAGGACCCGGGCGGCGGAAACCTCAAGGGAGTTCAGACATGTCGTACGAGAGTCTTCAGGACCGCACCGCGCTCGTCACCGGCGCCGCCAGCGGCATCGGCGAGGCCACCGCCCGGCTGCTCGCCGCCCGGGGCGCGCGCGTCGTCCTCCTCGCCCGGCGCGCGGAACGGCTCGACGAGCTGGCCGCGAAGATCGAGGCGGACGGCGGACGCGCGCTCGCCGTCACCGCCGACATCACCGACCAGGCGTCGGTGGACGCCGCCGCGGAGCGCGTCCACGCGACGTACGGCCGCGTGGACCTGGTGGTGAACTCGGCGGGCGTGATGTTCCCCAACCCCGTCACCGAGGCCCGCACCGACGAATGGCAGCGGATGCTGGACACCAACGTGGCGGGCGCGCTGCGGATCATCGGCGCCTTCACGCCGGACCTGATCGCGGCGGCCGCCGAGGGCGGAGCGGCCGATCTGGTCAACATCTCCTCGATCGGCGCGCACATCCCGTTCACCAACTACGCGGTGTACGGGGCGACGAAGGCCGCGCTGACCTACCTGTCGGAGTCGCTGCGCACCGAGCTCGGCCCGCGCGACGTGCGCGTCACCAATGTCGAGCCGGGCTTCACGGACACCCCGCTGCGCGGGCACGTCGACAACGACGAGCTGAGTGAGCAGCTGGAGGGCATGTTCGACGCGGTCGGGTCGCTGGCCGCGGACGACGTCGCCGACCTCATCGCGTACACGACGAGCCGGCCGCGCCGCGTCAACCTGCGCCAGCTGATCGTGCTGCCCACGCGTCAGGCGTGAGCCACCGCGGGACCGGCCCCGGCCGCGGGACCGGCCTCAGTCGTCCCAGTCCGACCTGCGCTCGCGCTCCTCGCGCCGCCGCCCGAAGCGCACGCCGCGCAGGGAGTGCACCGCGTTCACGCCGAAGATGCCGGCCCAGGACACGAAGAGCCCTGTCAGACCGGCGTTGACCACGGCGATCGCGGAGAGCGGGATGGCGAGGATCAGCGAGACCACGCCGAATCCGAAGCGCTCGCCCCACGAGTCGACCGGGCTCCCCGGCGAGCGGGCGCCACGGGCGACGACCATCTGCTGCTCGGCCAGGTGGCGGCGCATACGGCGGTCGATCGTGCCGTCCAGGCGCTGCTCGATCTTCCCGAGGAACGAGTCGACCAAGGCGGAGTCGTACTCTTCGCCGAGCTCTCTGCGGGCATGCAGAGTGGCGTCGAGTTCCTTCTTGAGTTCGGCGTCACGGGCTTCCATACCCGTTCACGTTACGGCGCCGGAGCCTCCGTCGCGGTGGGGCTAACCCCCCTTTCCGTCCGGGTCCAGGCCCCCGGGGCGGACGCGTTCCGCCTGGCCAGCGCCCAGTACAGCGCCGCGGGCACGACGAGCCCCACGAGCCAGGAGATGTCGGCGCCACCCAGCGGACCGACCAGCGGGCCCGTGTAGAAGTGCGTGACGAGGAAGGGCAGCTGGGCGAGGAGGCCGACGCCGTAGACGAGGAGGGCGTCCCAGCGCCAGGCGCCGTAGCGGCCGTGCGGGTCGAAGAGGGCGGGGATGTCGTACCGCTCGCGGGAGATGAGGTAGTAGTCGACCAAATTGATCGCCGACCACGGTGTGAAGAAGGTCAGCAGGAACAGCAGGAAGTCCTTGAAGGACGACAGGAAGCTGTCCTTGCCGAGCAGCGCGACCGCCGTGCCCGCCACCATGATCACCGCGATGTACGCGGCCCGCCCGCGGGGACCGAGGACCCGCCGGCCGCGGAAGCCGCTGATGCTGGTCACCATCGACATGAAGCCGCCGTAGGTGTTGAGCACGTTGATGGTCAGCTTGCCGAGCGCGATCACGAAGTACAGAAAGGAGGCGATCAGGCCGGTGCCGCCGAGGCCGACGACGTAGCCGACCTGGTCGGCGAGGAAGGCGTCCCCCGCGCTCGCCGCGACGAGCACCCCGAACGTCATCGACCACTGCGAGCCGAGCGCGGAGCCCGACAGGGTCCACCAGAAGGTGGCCTTCGCCGAGGTCGTACGCGGCAGGTAGCGCGAGTAGTCCGCGACGTAGGGGCCGAAGGCGAGCTGCCAGGACGCCGAGAGGGAGACGGCGAGCAGGAACATCGGCAGGTCGAAGTGGGCGTCGGAGAGGAGCGTGGACAGGTCCACGCGGTCGAGGAGGCGGATGCCGAGGTAGATGAAGGCGAGCGCGCAGATCACGCTCGCCACCCGGCCGAGCACGTGGATGACGCGGTAGCCGACCGCCGCCATGACCGCGGTGACCACGGCGAAGATCACGATGCCGGTGGTGTCGTTGGTGTGCGTGAGCTCGGCGGTGGCCTGTCCGGCGAGGACGCTGCCGCTCGCGAAGAACCCGACGTACATCAGGATGACGAGGAGCAGGGGGACGACCGCGCCCTTCACGCCGAACTGGGCCCGCGACTGGATCATCTGCGGCAGGCCGAGCTTCGGCCCCTGCGCCGAGTGCAGGGCCATCACCGCGCCGCCGAGGAGGTTGCCGAGGACGAGACCGGCGAGGGACCACACCACGTCGCCGCCGAAGACGACGGCGAGCGCGCCGGTGACGACCGCGGTGATCTGCAGATTGGCGCCGAGCCAGAGCGTGAACTGGCTGAACGCCGTGCCGTGCCGTTCGTCGTCGGGGACGACGTCGATGGAGCGCCGCTCCACCAGGTCCTCAGCTGCCATGCCGGTCAACTCCCCTGTGCCTGTACGGGTGTACCTGTGCGCGTGCTGTCGTGCGGGCTACTGGTCCTTCTTGTCCTGGTGCCGTTCGGGAAGCGTCCGTGGACCGTGTCGAACTGGATCGTGTGGGAATCCCTTGCCCGGCTGTATATCGTCATGCAGAGTTCTTGCTGTTTGAATAGGTTGTCAATAGTCAGTGGCGCCTCGGCGCGAATATCCGGGTAACGAGTGGCCGATGGGCAAGACAGGACCGGGATCTGGTCGGAACTCGGCGCGGCGGCGACCGCGGGTACGGACATGGTGAGGGGGACGGCATGAGCGACAGCCCTGCCGCGCGACTGCAAGTGCTCTTCGAGGGCCACCGGCTCACGCCCACGCAGCGGCGCATCGCGCACTGCATGGTGCGCAGGGCCGCCGACGCGCCCTTCCTCTCCAGCGTGGAGCTGGCCGACCTCGCCGGGGTGAGCCAGCCCTCGGTCACCCGCTTCGCGGTCGCCCTCGGCTTCGACGGCTACCCGGCGCTGCGCAGGCACCTGCGGGACGTGGCCCCCGCGGACAGCTCGGGGGCGACGGCCGTCAACGAGTACCAGCAGGCCGTCGAGGCGGAGATCGAGAACCTCCGCCACCTCGCCGAAGTCCTCGCCGACCCGGCCCCGGTGGAGCGCGCGGGCCGCCTCCTCGCCGCCTCGCGCCCCCTCCCCGTCCTCGGCCTGCGCGCCGCCGCCTCCCAGGCGTACGGCTTCTCCTACTTCGCCGCCAAGGTCCACCCCGACGTACGCCTCCTCGACGAGGGCGGCACGATGCTCGCCGACCGGATCGACGCGGCGGTCCGCGCCGGCGCCACGTCGCTGCTCTGCTTCGCGCTGCCCCGCCACCCCCGCGAGGTCGTCGACGCGCTCGCCCACGCGCGGTCCGCGGGCCTGACCGTGGTCACCGTCGCCGACTCCGCCTTCGCCCCGGTCGCCGCCCACTCCGACCTCCTCCTGCCTGCCGCGGTCGGCACGGGCCTCGCCTTCGACACGGCGTGCGCGCCGATGCTGCTCGGCCGGGTCCTCCTTGAGGCCATGTGCGACGACCTGCCCGACGCGCAGGCCCGCCTGGAGGAGTTCGACGTACGGGCCGCCGCGCGGGGGCTGTTCGTGGAGTGAGCCGTAGGAGTCGTAGGAATGGGGGAACGGGCGCGTTACGTGTGGGGCACCGAGAAGCGGAAGAGCTTGCCGGACCAGGCGGCGTACAGGTCGTCGCCGACGGTCTCGGCCGACCAGGAGCCGGAGCCGCCGGTGGCCCGGTGGTGCCAGATCCGCTCGCCGGTGTCGGCGCGGAAGGCGTACAGGCCCTTCGTACCGGCGGCGACGAAGAGCCCGCGCAGGGCGCCCAGGAGTTCGAGGTCGCCCAGGCCCGACCCCGCCGTCCAGCGCTCGGCGCCGGTCGCGGCGTCGATCCCGTGCAGGACCCGCTTGTCCAGGTAGCAGACGGTCGCACCGGCGCGTGCGTAGCCGCGGTTGCCGCGGGCGGTGGTCCGCACCGTCCACAGAGTCCTGCCCGACGCCGGGTCGAAGGCGGTGAGCAGACCGCGGGTCGAGCCGTTGAAGCCGGTGCTCGGATAGCAGAACAGGGTGCCTTCGAGCAGGCTCAGGGACCTCGTGTAGCCGAGGATCTCGCTGTTCGTGCGGGGGAGTCCGGTGGGTCTGCTCCAGCGTGTCCTGCCGTCCTCGGGGTCGAGGGCGAGCAGCTTCATGTCGGCGTCGATGCCGTAGAGCAGCTTGCTCTTCTCCGGCGGGTAGAGGGCGACGAGGTCCTTCGTCCAGACGCGGTCGCCCGTCCGCCGGTCGAGCGCGGAGTAGCCGCTGAGCATCGCGCCCGGATTGACTTTCGATGGGCTGCCCGAGGTGAGCGGCGCGCCCGCCGGAGTGGCGCCGATGGTCATGCCGATGTCCTGCTTGTCACGTGAGCTCCACCGCACCTCGCCGCTCGACGCCTCAAGTGCCCGGAAGCGGCTGCCGCTCGTGGTCATGACCAGCTCGCCGTCCGAGAAGTCCAGCTTGGGCGCGCCGTCCGCGGCCGGGGGCGACTCCCACAGCTTCTTGCCCGACCGGCCGTCGAACGCGTGCACCTTGCCGTCGGTACGCACTGTGTAGACGCGCTTGTCGTCGGGCAGGGCGTCGGTGTTCTGGCCGCCGAGATCCTTCCACAGGAGCTTGCCGGTGCCCCGGTCGAAGCAGGCGCCGGAGGCCTTCTCGGTGCACAGCAGCGTGGACCGGGTCACCGCGCGCAAGAACATGCCGGGCTGCGGGAGCTCCTTGGTCCAGGCGAGCTCGGGGGCGGCCGTGGCTGCGCCGTCCTCGTCGCGCGAGCGCAGGAACCAGGTGGCGCCGCCCGCCGCCGCGGTCACGGCGAGTACGGCGCCACCGGTCAGCAGCCGGCGCCGGCTGAACAGCGGGGCGCGCAGCGCGTCCTGGAGCGTCCGCCGGTCCTCGGTCACCCGCAGCTCGACCGCGCCGAGCCAGCCCGCGGTGGTCTCCGGGCGCAGCCAGGCCTGGAGCTGTTCGACGGTGGGGCGGCGGGCGGGGTCCTTGTCGAGGCACGCGGCGATGATGCCGAGCAGGCCGTGGGGGACGCCGTCCAGCCGCGGCTCCTCGTAGGCGGCCCGGTAGAGCAGGGCGTGGACCGCGCCGGTGCCGAAGGGCGGGACGCCGGTGGCGGCGAAGGCGAGCACGGCGCCGAAGGCGAACACGTCGCTCGCGGGGGTGAGTTCGTGTCCTCTCGACTGCTCGGGCGACATGAAACCGGGCGACCCCGCGACCTGGCCCTCGGCGGTGAGCACGGTCGCGTCGACGGCACGGCTGATGCCGAAGTCGATGACCCGGGGCCCGTCGGAGGTGAGCAGGATGTTGGACGGCTTGAGGTCGCGGTGGATGAGCCCGGCACGGTGGATCGCGGCCAGCGCCTCCGCCAGGCCGCCGCCGAGCACGCGCACGGTCGGCTCGGGCATGGGCCCGTGGGAGCCCAGGGCGTCGGTGAGGGAGGGGCCGGGGATGTACGCGGTGGCCAGCCACGGCTGCGGCCCCTCGGGGTCGGCGTCGACGACCGGCGCGGTGAAGGCCCCGGACACCGCGCGTGCGGCGTCGACCTCGGCCCTGAAGCGGCGGCGGAAATCGGGGTCGGCGGCCAGCTCGGGGCGTACGACCTTGACGGCCACCGCACGGCCGCTGCGCGACGCGGCGAGATGGACGCGGCCCATGCCGCCCGCGCCCAGCTCCCGGATCACCCGGTAGGGGCCGATGTACGCGGCGGGGGCCGGGGAGGCGGTTTGCGGGGGCGGCCCGGACGGTGGCAGGGGCGGGGTGGGTGGCGTGGTCGGCAGGGTCACGGCGTGTCGCTCCGGAAGGCGTGGAGGGTCGTCTCGGACGCGGCGAAGAGGGTGTCGCCGGAGATCTGCAGCAGCCATGTGCTCGTGCCCCCGGCGTTCTTGCCCTCGGCGCTGCTCCCGGCTTTGCCGCCGGACGGCTGGTGGGCCCAGAGCGGCTTGCCGTCGGACGCGCGCAGCACGACGAACCCCGGCACGTCCCCCGCGGCATAGGTGGGGATGGCGAGGACGGAAGAGGAGACGGCGGGCCCCTGGTCCAGCGCGCCGCCGGTGGTCGACAGGTGCACCGGGCTCGCCCTGTGCCACACCTGCTCACCGCTGCGCATGTCCAGGGCGAACACGGTGCCGGGACCGTCGTGGAGATAGGCCCGCCCGCCGCGGACCCCGGCCGGGCTGAGGGTGGTCGTCTCGTTGACGGCGGTCCACCGCTTCTCGCCGTCGGCCGCACCGAAGGCCTGCACCTTGGTGCTGGTGACGAGCAGGGTCTCGCCGTCGGTGGACAGGTGGGGGTAGGCGCCGGGTCTGACGACGTCCCCCGCCTTCCACCGTTCGGCGCCCGAGCGCAGGCCGAGGCAGCGCAGTGTGCCGTTGTCCTGGAGGAAGCAGCGGCCCCCGTCGGCGTACGCCTGGAAGTCGCTGCCCCTGACCTTGCGCGACCACAGCACCTCGCCCGAACCGAGATCGGCCGCGAGCACCCCGTACCCCTCGTGACCACTGGTGCCGACGACCGCGACCGGACCTGCGACGGACAGGACGCTCTCGACGAAGTCGGCGGACTGGGCGCCGGCGCCCTGCTCGGTGACCACATGGGCGAACTTCTGCCTGCCCGCGGCATCCACACCGAACAGATGGCCGCGCTCGCCGCTCCAGGCCGAGGCGAACAGCGTCGACCCGCGCACGCCCAGCCACTTCGGGCCCCCCGCGACACCGGAGGGCAGGCGCAGCGATCCCGTCCAGCGTTCCTTCCCGGTGGTGCTGTCGTAGGCGATCGCGCGTCTCTGCTCCCAGTGCACCAACACGCCTCCCAGGAGTTGGAGCTGCGGCGTCGCCAGCTTCTTCAGCGGGACCGACCACAGCGGCTTCGGTCCTGCCGGGAGCTTGGCGGCGGTCCGGCCGGTGGTGCCCTTGCTGCCGCCACTGCCGCCGCCACTGCCGCCGCCGCTGTCGTCCGGGGCCGCGCCGGTCTTCGACCGCAGCCCGGCCAGCGCCGCGGCCCCGCCGCCCGCCGCGACGGTGGTGCCTGCCGCGGCGATCCACAGGAACCTGCGGCGGCTCGGGCCCGCGCTGGGCTCGACGGGCGGTGCGAGGGACGCCACGGGCACGGGCGGCGCGGACACCAGAACGGCGGCGTGCGCCTGTCGTCGCGCCAGGTCCTCCCGCAGGCCCTCCGTGAGCAGCGCGGCGGGATCGGTGGCGCCCAGCGCGGCCAGTACCGAGGCGGCGGACGGCCTGCGCGCGGGCTCCTTGTCCAGGCAGGCGCTGATCAACGGCCTCAATGCCGTGGGTACGCCGCTCAGTCGGGGCGGCTCGTGGACGGCACGGTAGAGGATCTCGGCCGTCCCTCCCGAACCGAAGGGTCCCTGCCCGGTGGCCGCGTAGGCCAGGACGCAGCCCAGGGAGAACACGTCGGCGGCAGGACCGGCCTCGCGGCTCGACATGATCTGCTCGGGCGCCATGAACCCGGGCGTCCCCATCACGGCGCCGGTCCGCGTCACCTGAGTGGCGTCCACCGCGCTGCTGATGCCGAAGTCGATGACGCGGGGCCCGTCCTCGGTGATGAGTACGTTGCCGGGCTTGAGGTCGCGGTGGACGATGCCCGCGTCGTGGATGGCGGGCAGGGCCTCCGCGAGACCGGCGCCCAGGGCCCGCAGGCCCGCCTCGGGCAGCACGCCGAAGCCGCGTACGACGTCGTGCAGCGACGGCGCGGGGACGTAGGCCGTGGCCAGCCAGGGCTGCGGGGCGTCCGCGTCCGCGTCGAGAACCGGCGGGGTGAAGAAGCCGCTCACGCGGCGGGCGGCTTCGGCCTCGCGCCGGAACCGTCCGCGGAAGTTCGGCGTCTCGGCGTACTCGGGCCGGATGACCTTCAGGGCGACCAGCCTCGACCCCGGCGACCTGGCGAGGAACACCCGGCCCATGCCGCCCTCGCCGAGAAGCTGGAAGACCTCGTAGGGGCCGATGCGGGTGGGGCTCTGCTGCCGGGGGCCGGCCTGGGCGGGCGGCTGTGACGACTGTGACAGCTGTGACGGCTGCGGCACCGTGGGGTGCGCGGGCCGCACGGCTGTGGGGTCGCCGCTTCCGTAGGGTTGTGTGTGCACGTCGTCGCGGCGGTCAGCTCAACGAGGAGAGCACGTCACGGGCGGCGGTGACGACGGTGTCCTCGGCCTGCTTGCGGGTGAGGTCCGAGGTGTCCGAGCTGTAGGCGAGGTCCACCCTGAGCGAGGCGTTGCCCTCGCGGACGACCACCTTGGCGTAGGTCAGCGTCCCACCCCGGTCGTCGACGTGGTGAGCGGCGAAGGCCTCCTGGCCGAGCCCGTCGACGGAGTGGGGGTCCTCCACCTTCCCCGCGACCGCCCTGAGGACGCCCCTCTTCTTGAGGTCGTACTGGCCCTTGACGCTCGCGCCGACCGTGAGGTCCACACTCAGACTCTGGTATCGCCCGTAGTCGGCCGGTTCCCACGTCGGCATCCTGGTGATCATCGTGGCCAGGTCCTTGTCGTCCATCAGGCCGGGCGTGCACTTGCCGCCCGGCGCGATCTTCTCGATGGTGGCCGCCTTGATCAGCTCGCACCCCTTGGGCACCTTGCTGAACGCCTTGTCCTGCGACGGTGCCTCCGGCTTGGCGGCGCCTCCCGGCACGCCGCCGGGGTGCTTGCCCGACGCGGCGCTCTTGCCGTCGTCGTCCCCCGACGTGACGACGACCACGCCGACGACGACAGCCGCGACGAGCGCCACGGCGCCACCGATGAGCCAGCCGCGGGAGCGTCCGCCGCGAGGGCCGGAACCGCCGGGGCCGCCGGGGCCTCCGGGCGGCACCGGCTGCGACCAGGCGGAGGGCGCGCCCGGCGCCTGCGGCGGGAGAGGCGGCGGCGCCTGGCCGGGCATCGGGGGCGGCGCCTGGCCGAAGCCCTGCCGGGGATCAACCTGCGGGTTCTCACTCACGGAACAGCTCGCTTCCTCGACCGGGACCGGACATGACCCGCCGCACCCTCCCGCGAGACACTGCAATGCCGATGAAATTCCGCTGAAGCAGTGGATTCGGTTGCCGCGGGGACAACGGGGAACCGCGGGAAAGCGCTTGGAACACGGGGGAGTTCGATGGGCGAGTTCGCAGTGGGTCGGGCCGGAGGGGGCAGGGCCGGAGTGGGCAGGACCGGAGGGGGCAGGGCCGAAGCGGCGGGTGCGGCAGGCACGGCCGGTGCGGCAGGCACGGCCGGTGCGGTGGCCACCCGTGGCGGTGGCGCGGAGGGCCCGGCGAGGCCGCTGCGGCTCGCCCTGCTCGGTCCGGTCACCGCCCACCGGGGCGACGTACCGCTCGATCTCGGGCCCGTGCGGCGCCAGGCGGTCCTCGCCGCCCTCGTCCTGCGCGCGGAGGCGCTCGTCACCCATCAGCAACTCCTGGACGACGTATGGGGACTTGAGCCACCGGGCACGGGCCGCCGGGTCCTGCCCAGCTACGTCTACCCCCTGCGCAAGGCCCTTGACGTGCCCGGCACCGGCCCCGCCACCTCCGTGATCCGCGGCGAGCGCGGCGGCTACCGCTTCGTACCCGGCGAAGCCCGCACGGACATCGGCGAGTTGACCGGACAGGGAACCGCGATACGCGCCGCGAAGGCCGCCGGTGACCTCGCCGCCGCCCTCGACGGCTGTACGCGCGCGCTTGACCTGTTCCGCGGGGAGCCGCTGGCCGGTCTGCCGGGACCGCTCGCCGAAGCCGAGCGGCAGCGTCTCGCCCGGCAGCGGCGCACCCTCCACCAGGAGCGGGTGGAGTGCCTGGTGCTCCTGGGCCGGTACGCGGAGGCCCTGGACGAGCTGCATGCCGCGCCGACGGCACAGCCGTACGACGAACCGCTCGCCGCCCTGCGGATGCGCGCGCTGTACGGCGGCGGCAGGCAGGCCGAAGCGCTCGCCGCCTACCGGGAGGTCCGGGACCGGCTCCGCGACGAACTGGGCGTGGAGCCCGGCGAGGAACTGCGGCGGGTGCACCAGGGCGTGCTGCGCCGGGACGACGCGATGCTGCTCGGCGCGGGCCCGTCACCCCGGGCCACGGGCTCCGCCACCACCGGCTCCGCCGCCACCGGCACACCGCCCCGGTCCCCCGTCTCCGTATCCGTACCCGTACCCGCACAGCCCCCGGCACCCGAGCAGCACCCCTCCCCGTCCCCGTCCCCGCCCCGCCCCCGCCGCAACGAACTCCCCGGCGACACCGCCTGGCTCGTCGGCCGGGAGGCGGAACTCGCCCTGCTCACCGCGCCGGTGCCCGCCGGTTCCGTCTCCGTGGCCGCCGTGGACGGCACGGCGGGCGTCGGCAAGACCGCGCTGCTGGTCCGCGCCGCCTGGACGCTCCAGGACCAGTACCCGGACGGCTGCCTGTTCGTGGACCTGCACACGCACGGCGCGCCCCACGAGGGCCTGCGCCCGCAGCGCGCCCTGCACCAGCTGCTCCGTTCCGTCAACGGCGCGGGCGACGAACTGCCCGATGAGTTGCGGGAGTTGGTCGCAGCCTGGCGGGCCGCCACCAGCTCCTTGCGGCTGCTCCTCGTCGTGGACGACGCCCGCAGCGCGGAACAGGTACGTCCCCTGCTGCCCGCGGGTCCGGGCAGCCGGGTCCTCGTGGCAGGACGCCAGCGCCTGACGGGGCTCGACGCCGACCGGCGGCTCACCGTGGAGCCGCTGGACACGGGCGAGGCGGTCACCCTGCTCACGCGCCTCCTCGGCGAGACGCGCGCGGGACAGGAGCCGGAGGCCGCACAGGAGCTCGCGCACCGTTGCGGCGGCCTCCCGCTGGCGCTGCGGATCGCCGGGGCCCGGCTGCAGAACCGCCCGTCCTGGACGGTCGCCCACCTGGTCGGCCGGATGTCGGGCGACGAACGCCGACTCGTCGAACTCCGGGCGGAGGACCGCAGCGTGGAAGCCGCCTTCCGGATGTCCTACGACCTGCTGGCACCCGAACTGCAACGTGGCTTCCGGGCGTTGGGCCAGGCCCCGACCGCCGAGTTCGACGGACTCACCCCCGCCGTCATGCTGAGCCACCCGCTCCAGGACACCGAGGACCTCCTGGAACGGCTGGTCGACGCGAGCCTGTTGCAGCAGCCGCGGACCGGCCGCTACCGGCTGCACGATCTCGTACGCGACCACACACGCCGCCTCGCCGCCGCCGTGCCCGAGGAGGCCGCCGCGGACCGCGCCGCCGTCCTGCACCTCTACACCGCCGCCGGGCGCGTCGCCAGCGACTGGGGCCCCGAGGGCTACCCGACGGGACCCGACGTCTCAGACTCGCCCTTCTCGCACTGGCGGGAGGCCGACGCGTGGCTGGAGGCCGCGGGCGGCCAGCTGCTCGACGTGGTCGCTTTCGCGGCGTCCGCCGGTCAGCACGACCACGCCTGCTGGATCGCCGAGTCCCTGGTCGACCCGCTGGTCCGCCAGGGCCGCTTCCATGAGTGCCGCTCCGCCCTGGAGCTCGCGCTGCCCGGCGCGGACCTTGCCGACGACCGGCGCATGCCCTCGTCCCTGCGCAACTGCCTGGCCGTCGCGGACATCTACCAGGGACGCTTCCAGCAGGCTCACGCCTGGTGCACCGACGCGCTGCGCCTCGCCCGCCACCGGGGCGACCTGCGCGAGCAGGCGCGGGCGATCGCCGTGATGGGCGCGGCGGAGCGTGCGCTGGGCCGCCTGCCGGAGGCGGCCGCCCACCTGAGCGAGGTCATCGGGATGGCGGCCCGGCTCGACGACGACTGGCTGGCCGGAATGTCGAGCTGCCAGCTGGGCGCCCTCCACGACCAGCAGGGACGGCACGAGAAGGCGCTCACGTACTACGCCACCTCCCTCACCTTCGCCGAGAAGATCGGCCGCCCCCGAATGATCAGCAAGACCCTGTGCTTCACCGCCGAGGCCCACCTGGCACTCGGCCGGCACTCCGAGGTCAAGGACCTGGCGCGGCGCGCGGCGGAACTGGCCCAGGAGGTCGGTGACCTGCAACTGCGTGCGACGAGCCTGTCCCTGCTCGGAGCCGCGGAACACGGCCGCGGGGACCTGCCGTTGGCCATCACTCTCCAGCGGGAGGCCCTGGCCACGCTCACCGAGCACACCAGCAGGCCCCTGGAGGTGGAGGTCCGCCGCCGCCTCGGCCGCACCTACGAGGCAGCGGGCCACCCGGCCGAGGCGGAGCGGCAGTTCCACATCGCCCGGGCTCTGGCCGGCCCGGCGTAGGGCCTTCGGCGGAACGGGCGGAACGGGCGGGAAGGCGGCAGGAAGGCATGGAGGCATGAAGGCGACGCCGCGCCCGGGGGGAGCGCGACGCCGCCGGGCGGCCGGACGTCAGATGTCAGACGTCAGATGTCAGACGTCAGATGTCAGACGTCAGATGTCAGACGTCAGACGTCAGACGTCCAGGCCGGTCTCGATGCGCTTGAGCTGGTGGCGGGCCATCGCCAGGTTGGCGCGGTCCTTGTCGAGGGCCAGGTAGAGGAAGAGGCCGTTGTTGTTGCGCCCCTTCATCAGCCGGATGAGGTGGTACTGGCTGCCCAGCGAGATCAGGATGTCCTCGATCTCGTCCTTGAGCCCGAGCATCTCCATCGTGCGCAGCTTGGCGCGTACGACGTCCGTGTTGCCGGCCGCCGCCACCGACAGGTCGAGGTCCTTTCCGCCCCCGACCGTGCCGAGGGCCATGCCGCTCGTGTAGTCGACCAGAGCGGCACCGATGGCGCCCTCGATCGTGGTGGTCGCATCCTTGAGTGCGGTCTCCGTGTCGGTCATGTGCCTGGTGCTTCCTTTCCGTCTGCCGGGCGTCCTCGGTGAAGGGGACGACGAGGGTGTGGTGGGGGGCATGGGTCAGGTTTCCTCCGCTCGATCGACGGCGGTGTCGACAAGCTCTCCGATGACCGCGCTGGAACGGCGGGCCTCCAGATGCAGTCGGCCCACGTTGATGCGAGGCTCGGCGAGCAGCGTGAGCACGGCGGACGAGCCGGCCGCGTAGGTGGCCACGTAGCCCTGTTCGCCGCGGATGAGCAGTTCACGGAAGCCGCCCTGGTGGGTGGCGTCGGACAGCCGCAGCGCCACCCCGAGCGCGGCGGCGGTCAGCGCGCAGATGCCCTCCGCCTCCACGTCGGAGGCGTCCTGCGCCAGCAGGAGCCCGTCGACGCTGGCCGTCAGGGCGCCGCGGAGCTGGGGAATCCGGGTCCGCAGCCGTTTCAGTTCGCCGAGTACGTCGGCTTCGGCAGCCACCAGCTCTCTCCTCCCTGCGCGTCGCCAGGACGCGAAGAATTTCATCCGGTCGAGGTCCCGGCCCGGGGGGCGGCAGGGGGTTTCACAGCGCCTCCAGCGCGTCACGGACCCGGCGAAGCAGCGCGATGTCGGGGTCGGCGCAGTCCGTCACGGCCGGGAAGGGGAGGGCCACGGAGACCGGCTCCCGCACCGGCATTTGGGGGGCCTCCACGAGTCCGGCCGCCGCCAGCCGCCTGACCTCGACCAGGGTGTGGAACGACGGCCTGCCGAGGGTCCAGGCGATGGCCGTCGGGGTCCGGACGCCGTCCGCGAGCCGCAGCAGCGCACGCTGGCGCGTGGTGACCGGCTGGCCGGGCGCGGGCCTGCGGGGCACGACCGGCGCCGTGTCGACGTCGGGCCGGGGCCAGATGCTGTCGAGGAGGGCCCTGCGCCGCAGCGTCTCGCGTTCGAGGACGGCGGCGGGCACCGGACGCACCCGGCCGAGCCAGTGCGCGACGCCGTAGCGGAACCGGGTGGGTCCGCTCGCCGCTCCCAGGACGAAGAACGCGGCGTCGAAGAGCGCGCCGAGGTGGCACATCTCCAGCTCACCCGCGGTGACATGGCCCCCGGCGACCAGTTCCCTGCCCACCTCGTGCCTGGTGCCCGCCATGGAGAGCGCCTCCTGCCAGCCCTGCGGCGCGAGTGCGCCGCCGGCGGTGAGCAGGACGTCTATGCCGGGCGCCGCGGGACTCTCGGCGTGCACGACGCGCCCGTCCACGAGGTAGAGGGTGCCCTGGGCGCGCAGGAAGGCGCCGGTGGCCCGTTCGGCGGCGAGCCGCGTCAGCAGGGGTGAGACGGCGGGCGCGCCGACGGCCTGCGGGACGGTGGCCCCCGGGAGGAGGGCCTGCGAGACGGTGGCCCCCGGGGCGGTGGCGGGCTCGGTGGCCCGCAGGGTGCTCATACCAGCACCAGCCGTTCGGCCAGGCTCCGCAGCCGTAGCCTCGCCATGGCGAGGTTGCCGGTGTGCCGGTCGAGCCAGAGGTAGAGGAAGACGCTGCTGTCGAAGGTCGTCTCCACGTAGCGGATCAGGTGGAAGCCGGTCCGGGTCGTCAGCATGAGGTCCTCGACCGGGAGCCCCTTTCGGGCCGCACCGCCCACACCGTCCAAGCCGCCCAAGCCGTCCGCACCGCGCTCACTGTCCATACCGTCCATACCGTCCATACCGTCCGCGCCGTCCGGGTCGTCGACGGGTGCGAACGCCTGGTACTCGGCGGCGGCGCGGGCCACCTCGGCGGTCTCGGCGGCGGTCGCCTCGTAGTCACCGTTGGGGGAGTCGCCGACGGAGCCGAGCGCGAGGCCGCTGGTCCAGTCGACGATCGCGGCTCCGCGGGCGCCGGGCAGTGTCATGGCTTCGTACAGACACTCGTCGATTCCGGGCACGCGGCCTCCCCCTCCCAGGTGGAACCGGGTGGTCCCCACCACCCGACCGGGCCGCTCCCGCGACCCGGTGGAGAGGAAAGTACGCAGCGGGGCCGGGGTTCGCGGTGAAAGGGCATATTCCGCGGGAATGCGTCCGAGCCCGACGGGACGCGTTCGGTGCTGGCGTTGGGCAGCCCATCACTGACCGAATGTGTCGGTCACGTGATCGAGATGTCCCCCGGGGCGGTGTCAGTCCTCGCCGCGCACCCGGAGCACCACCTTGTTCACGCCCCACAGCACGACGCCGATGGCGATCAGCACACCGGCCCGGATGTAGACCTCGGCGGGCCGGTCCGCCAGGGGACTCGCGAGAATGAGGGCCGTGATGGCGCCGAGGACCGGGAGCACCGTGGGCGTACGGAAGTGCATGTGCCCGACGGGGTCGCGGCGCAGGACCAGGACCGTCACGTTGACCACCGCGAACACGCACAGCAGCAGGAACGCCGTGGTGTCGCCGAGCCCCTCGATCTCACCCGTCGAGACCAGGCCGATCGCGAGCAGCGAGACGAAGACGATGCCGACGACGGGGGTGCGGCGCTCGGACAGGACGCGGCCCATGGCGCGCGGCAGGATGCGTTCGTTGGCCATGCCGTAGCAGAGCCGCGAGGCCATCATGATGTTGATCAGTGCCGAGTTGGTGACCGCGAACAGGGCGATGAGGGCGAAGAGTTTGTGCGGGAAGTCGACGCCGCCCGCCTTGACGACTTCGAGCAGTGGACCGCTGCTTCCCTCCAGGGTCCTGTAGTCGACGAGGAGGGACGAGACGAGGGCCACCAGAACGTAGATCGTGCCGGTCACCGCGACGCCGATGAAGATGGCCCGCGGGAAGGTGCGCACCGGGTCCTTCGTCTCCTCGGCCATGTTCACCGAGTCCTCGAAGCCGACGAAGGCGAAGAAGCCGAGGGCTGTGGCGCCGAGCACCCCGGTCATCAGGGCGTACCCGGTGCCGTTCGCCTCGAAGTCGGTGAGGCGCGAGGGCTCGCCGTCCCCGGTCAGCACGGCGTACGCGCCGATCGCGAGGATGACGAGGAGGCCGGTCACCTCGACGAGCGTCAGGACGACGTTGGCCTTCACGGACTCCGAGACGCCGCGCATGTTCAACGCCGCGAGCAGCACGATGAAGGTGATCGCGATCAGGGTGGGTGGCAGCGCGTCCCCGGTCAGCTCGCCGAGGTAGTCCCCGCTGAAGGCGCGGGCGGCGGCGCTCGCGGACGAGAGCCCGGAGCACATCACCATGAAGGCGATGATGAAGGTGAGGAACGGCGTCTTGAACGCCTTCTGGGTGTAGAGCGCGGCGCCTGCCGCCTTCGGGTACTTGCCGACCAGCTCGACGTACGAGGCGGCCGTCAGGATCGCCACGACGAACCCGATCGCGAACGGCAGCCAGAGCGCGCCGCCGACCTTCCCCGCGACCTTGCCGGTGGTGGCGTAGATGCCGGTGCCGAGGATGTCGCCGATGACGAAGAGGATGAGCAACTTGGGCCCGATGGCACGGTGCAGGGCGCCGTCGTCGGTGGGCGATGAAGTGGTGCCGGGTGTGCCGGGTGCGCTGGGTGTGCCGGATGCCGTCACTGGAGCCTCCCCCGAGACCGGGAACACGTCTGGCCAAGGATCTGCCCGTGCGGCACGTCGCTATGCGCGACTTGAGCAATCGCAGAGCTTCGACGGGCGGTGGTTTCCTGGCGGGTGCGGCCCGTTTTGGGCTGGTCGCGCAGTTCCCCGCGCCCCTGAGGGCCGGTGCGCGCAGGTGTGGTCAAGGGGCGCGGGGAACTGCGCGCTCAGCCACGGACGGCCCGCAGTCGCGTCTGTCTCTGGGGGGTTTCTGGCGGGTGCGGCTCGTCGTCGGCTGGTCGCGCAGTTCCTCGCGCCCCTGGGGGAAGGCCCCCGAAGGTCGGCAGAAGGGTGGAGGTCAGGGTCAGAGGTGGTGCAGGGCGTCCCGTTCGGGGCCCCCGCCCGCCTCCGCCACGATCGCGTCCAGCGTCTGCGGCTCCCGTACCACCGCGAACCGCACCGCGTCACCGTACGCCGAGAACCCGTGAATCCCCGGCCTTGCAAGGCTGTTGTACGAGTAGTGGTGGGCGAAATAGTAGGCGCCGGTGTCCAACGCGGCGATGTAGTCACCCTGTTCGAGCAGCGGCAGCGGACGGTTCTCGGCGAGCAGGTCGCCCGCGAAGCACGCGGGCCCGGCGACGTCCTGGCCGACGGCAGGCCCAGTCTTGAGCCGGCCCCCGGCGTCGTACGCGGCGATCCGTAGCGGCCATGAGGCGGGCATGTACACGGTCCGCGTAGCCACCTGCACGCCCGCGTGCGTCACGGCGATGGACCTGCCGCCCGCACGCTTCGTGTACTCGACGCGCGCCAGCACCGTGCCGTGCTTGGCGAGCAGCGAGCGGCCGAACTCGGTGACGATCCCGTACCGCCCGTCGAGCAGCCCCGGCACCCGTGCCTTGAGGCGGCGCGCGTACTGGGCGTGGGTCGGGGTCTCGTCCTCCGAGCCGAAGTTGACCGGCAGGCCGCCGCCGATGTCGAGGGTGTCGATCTGCCGGCGCCCGGCACGTTCGTTGATCTCCTCGGCCAGCTCGTACGTCGCCGCGACGCCCCGCACCATCATCTCCAGGGGCATGCCCTGCGACCCGGAATGCGCGTGCAGGCGGGTCAGCCACGGCCGTTCCAGGCAGGCCCGGACGACCCACTCCCTGGCGCCCTCGTCCCGCAGCGGCACCCCGAACTTGGAGGTGGGCGTCGCCGTCGACAGGGCGCCGATCGCGCCACCGCCGATCTGCGGGTTGACGCGGATGCCGATGGGGGAGTCGGTCGGCGCCGAGTGGGTCAGCGCGTCGATGCGGGCCAGCTCCTGGGGGTTGTCCGCGTTCACGGCGATGCCGAGCGCCAGGGCCTCGCGCAGTTCGGCCGGGGTCTTGGCGGGTGAGTCGAGGACGGTCCTCTCGGGCGGCACCCCGGCGGCCCTGGCCAGGGCCAGCTCACCGGGGCTCGCCACCTCGGCGCCGATGCCGGCCGAGCGCAGCAGCCGCAGTACGGGGACGAGCGGGGCCGCCTTCACCGCGAAGGCGTGCAGAACGGGGGTGCCGGGCGGGGTGACGGCCTCGAAGGCGGCGCGCAGGGCGGCGGCGCTCGCGCGGATGCCGACGACGTCGAGCAGCCCCGCGACGGGGGCGGCGGGCCCGACGACACCCTGCTCGACGGCGGCGCGAACGGCCTGGTCGCGGCGGGCGGCGGCGGAGGGCCCTGGCGTGCCGACGGGGGCGGTGACGGGTGCGGTGCCGGGGGCGGGGTCGCGTACAGGGCCGCCTACAGGGCCGCCTACAGGGTCGCGTACGGGTTCAGGCGTGCCGTCCGCGCGGAGGACCTGGGTCCGGTCGTGGTCGTCGTCATGGCTGTCTGCGCTGTCTGCGTCGTGGCCCATGCGATCCAGCCAATCATCCGGCACGGGACCCCGCTGACGTACTCGCGCATTCGTTCGCTATTGACTAGCTCTATTCAGAACCCCAGGATGTGAATACCAAGGTCACATCGAGCAGTCACATCGAGCAGTCGCATCGAGCAGTCGCATCGAGCAATCGCCCTGAGCAGTCGCATCGAGCAGGCTCACAGCAGCTTCACGCGAGGAGGCAACGCCATGTCAGGACCCCGCCCCGTACGGGCACCGCGCGGCAGTGGACTGAGCGCCCTGGGATGGCAGCAGGAAGCCGCTCTCCGGATGCTGCAGAACAACCTCGACCCCGAGGTCGCCGAGCACCCCGACAAGCTCGTCGTCTACGGCGGCACCGGCAAGGCGGCCCGCGACTGGCGCTCCTTCGACGCGATGGTCCGCACGCTGAAGACCCTCAAGCAGGACGAGACGATGCTCGTCCAGTCCGGCCGCCCGGTCGGCGTGATGCAGACCCACGAGTGGGCCCCCCGCGTCCTCATCGCCAACTCCAACCTCGTGGGCGACTGGGCGAACTGGGAGGAGTTCCGTCGCCTGGAGGCGCTCGGCCTCACCATGTACGGGCAGATGACGGCCGGTTCGTGGATCTACATCGGCACGCAGGGCATCCTCCAGGGCACGTACGAGACGTTCGCCGCGGTCGCCGCCAAGAGGTTCGACGGCACCCTCGCCGGGACGATCACCCTCACCGCGGGACTCGGCGGCATGGGCGGTGCCCAGCCGCTCGCCGTCACGATGAACGACGGCGTCGCGATCTGTATCGACGTCGACCCGCGCGCCATCGAACGCCGCATCGAGCACCGCTACCTGGACGTGAAGGCCGACTCCCTGGAGCACGCACTCCAGCTGGCGGTGGAGGCCAGGGACGCGCGAAGGCCCCTCTCCATCGGCCTGCTCGGCAACGCGGCCGACCTGCTCCCGCGCATGCTCGCCGAGGGCGCCCCCATCGACATCGTCACGGACCAGACCTCGGCCCACGACCCGCTCGCGTACCTCCCCGTCGGCGTCGACTTCGACGACATGCAGACGTACGCGGCCAAGGACCCGGCGGGCTTCACCACCCGCGCGCGGGAGTCCATGGCCAAGCACGTCGAGGCGATGGTCGGCTTCATGGACGCGGGCGCCGAGGTCTTCGACTACGGCAACTCGATCCGCGGCGAGGCCCAACTCGCGGGCTACGAGCGGGCGTTCGCCTTCCCGGGCTTCGTCCCCGCCTACATCCGCCCGCTCTTCTGCGAGGGCAAGGGCCCGTTCCGCTGGGCGGCGCTCTCCGGCGAAGCCTCCGACATCCACAAGACGGACAAGGCGCTCCTCGACCTCTTCCCGCAGAACGAGTCCCTGCACCGCTGGATCAAGATGGCGGGCGAGCGCGTCCACTTCCAGGGCCTGCCCGCGCGCATCTGCTGGCTGGGCCAGGGCGAGCGCGACAAGGCGGGCGACATGTTCAACGACATGGTCGCCGACGGCACCCTCGCGGCCCCCCTCGCCATCGGCCGCGACCACCTCGACTGCGGCTCGGTCGCATCCCCGTACCGCGAGACCGAGGCCATGCTCGACGGCTCCGACGCGATCGCCGACTGGCCGCTCCTGAACGCCATGGTGAACGTCGCGTCGGGCGCCTCCTGGGTCTCCATCCACCACGGCGGCGGCGTCGGCATGGGCCGCTCCATCCACGCGGGCCAGGTCTCGGTCGCCGACGGCACGAAGCTCGCGGGCGAGAAGATCCGCCGCGTCCTGACCAACGACCCCGGGATGGGTGTCATCCGGCACGTCGACGCCGGGTACGACATCGCGGAGTCGGTGGCGGACGAGAAGGGCGTGCGGGTTCCGATGCGGGAGGGTGACGGCGCGTGAAGCGCACGGGAGAGCCGGCGGGTGGGAGCGATTCAACCCCTCCGGGCGGGAGTGATTCAGCCCCTTGGGCGGTCGAGGAGCGGAGTCCGGAACAGAGCCCCGCGCCGTCCACCCCCTCCTTCCAGTCCACCCCCTCCTTCCCGTCCTTCCAGGAGATGTGGCGGGACCTGCGCCCCATCGGCCGGGACGCCCACACCCGGGGCTACCGCCGCTACGCCTGGACACCGGCCGACGCGGACTGCCGTGCCTGGTTCGTGCAGCAGTCGCAGTCGCGGGGCCTGACCTACGAACTGGACCGCAACGGCAACCAGTGGGCCTGGCTCGGCGACCCGGCGGCCGGGAATGCCGTGGTCACCGGCTCGCACCTGGACTCCGTCCCCGACGGCGGCGCCTTCGACGGCCCCCTCGGCGTGGTCTCGTCCTTCGCCGCGCTGGACGAACTCCGCGCCAGAGGCGCGGAGTTCACCCGCCCCATCGCCATCGTCAACTTCGGCGACGAGGAGGGTGCCCGCTTCGGCCTGGCCTGCGTCGGCTCCCGGCTCACCGCGGGGCAGCTCACCGTCGAGGCCGCGCACAAGCTCAGGGACGGCGACGGGGTGACGTTGCCGCAGGCGATGGAGGCGGCCGGGTACGACCCGTACGGCATCGGACCCGACCCCGAACGGCTCGCCCGCATCGGCGCGTTCGTGGAGCTGCACGTGGAGCAGGGCCGCGCCCTGGACCTTTCGGGTGACCCCGTCGGCATCGCGTCCGCGATCTGGCCGCACGGCCGCTGGCGCTTCGACTTCCGGGGCGAGGCCAACCACGCGGGCACGACCCGCATCACTGACCGCCGCGACCCGATGCTGTCGTACGCGGAGACGGTCATCGCCGCTCGCCGGGAGGCCGAACTCGCGGGCGCCCTGGCCACGTTCGGCAAGATCTCCGTGGAGCCGAACGGCGTCAACGCCATCCCCTCCCTCGTCCGCGGCTGGCTGGACTCGCGGGCGGCCGACCAGGCCACCCTCGACACGGTCGTCACGGCCGTCGAGAAGGCGGCCCGCGAGTACGCGGACCGGCACGGCATCGACCTCGACGTCGTCCGCGAGTCGTTCACGCCGGTCGTCGAGTTCCAGGACGCCCTGCGCGACGAGCTGGGCGCGATCCTCGGGGCGCGCTCGGAGAGGGGCCTCCCCGTCCTCGGCACGGGCGCCGGACACGACGCGGGCATTTTGTCCGGCTCGATCCCCACCGCCATGCTGTTCGTACGGAACCCCACGGGTGTCTCGCACTCCCCGGCCGAGTACGCCGCCGAGGACGACTGCCTGGCCGGGGTGACCGCACTGGCCGACGTACTGGAAGGGCTGGCGTGCAGGTGACGACGGAGCGGACGGACACATACTGGCTGGAGCACGCCTGGCTCGACACCAATGTCGAGCCGGGGGTGGCCGTCGAGGTCACGGGCGACCGGATCGCGACGGTCCGCAAGAACGTCGACGCCCCGCCGCCCGGCGCGACGGCCCTGCGCGGCCTGACCGTCCCCGGCCTCGCCAACGCCCACAGCCACGCCTTCCACCGCGCGCTGCGCGGCACCGTCCAGGTCGGCTCCGGCACGTTCTGGACGTGGCGCGAGGTCATGTACTCGGTGGCGGACCGCCTGACCCCCGAGACGTACCACGCGCTCGCGCGGGCGGTGTACGCGGAGATGGCGCTGGCCGGCATCACGACGGTGGGGGAGTTCCACTACCTCCACCACGGCCCCGGCGGCGCCCCCTACGCCGACCCCAACGCGATGGGCGAGGCCCTGATCCAGGCGGCGTCGGACGCGGGCGTACGCATCACGCTCCTCGACACGGCGTACGTCGCGTCGGGACTCCTCTCCGAGACGCGGGGCAAGCCGCCCAACCGCCACCAGCTGCGCTTCTCCGACGGCACGACGGAGGCCTGGGCGGAGCGTGTCTCGCTGCTCAAGGAGCGCGCGCACGCCCGGATCGGGGCGGCGATCCACTCCGTACGGGCGGTCCCGGCGCGCCAGCTGGGCACGGTGGCGGAGTGGGCCTCGGCCCGCCGCGCCCCCCTCCACGTCCACCTCTCCGAGCAGACGGCGGAGAACGAGGCGTGCCTCGCCGTCCACGGCCGTACGCCGACGCGCCTCCTCGCCGACCACGGGGTACTCGGCGCGCGCACCACCGGCGTCCACAACACCCACCTCACCGAGGAGGACATCGCCCTCCTCGGCGGTACCGCGTCCGGCACGTGCATGTGCCCGACGACGGAACGCGACCTGGCGGACGGCATCGGCCCCGCCGTCGCCCTCCAGCGCGCGGGCAGCCCCCTCTCCCTGGGCAGTGACAGCCACGCCGTGATCGACATCCTCGAAGAGGCACGCGCGATGGAGTTGAACGAACGCCTCCGCTCGCACACGCGCGGCCACTGGACGGCGGCGGCCCTGCTGCGCGCGGCAACGGCCGACGGCCACGCGGCGCTGGGCTGGCCCGAGGCGGGCGTGATCGAGCAGGGCGCCCTGGCCGACCTCACCACCATCACCCTGGACTCGGTCCGCACGGCGGGCCCGGTCCCGCGCCTGGCCGCGGAGACGGCGGTGTTCGCGGCGACGGGGGCGGATGTCCGCCATGTGCTGGCGGGGGGCCGCGTGATCGTACGGGACGGTTCCCACGCACTGGTCCCCGACGTGCCGTCGGCACTGACGGAGGCGATCGCGGCACTCAGAGACTGACGTGTCCCCCGACCCCGCTGGGGCCCCGCCCCCGACCCCGCTCTCCCTTGCCGCAGGGGCGGAGTCTTCAGCCCGTCCGGCGATTGAGGACGGGCTGGGGTCCCGCCCCTGACCCCGCTCTCCCTTGCCCAGGGGCGGAGTCTTCAGCCCGTCCGGCGATTGAGGACGAACTCGGCGAAGCCGGTGATCGACGGCCACCCCGGTCGGCGGAGCCGGAATTCTCGGGAAGGGGCGGGATCGGGGAAGGAACCGCCGGAGGCACGACGCCCGCCCCCACCAACCCGCAGAGGACCCCATGACCACCACCCTCATCACCAACATCGCCAGCCTCGTCACCAACGACCCCGCGCAGGGAGACGGCACCCCCATCGGCCTCCTCACGGACGCCGCCGTCGTCCTGGACGGCGAGAAGATCGCCTGGGTGGGCCCGGCCGCCGAGGCCCCCGCGGCGGACCAGACCCACGACGCACAGGGCCGAGCCGCCATCCCCGGCTTCGTCGACTCCCACTCCCACCTCGTCTTCGCGGGCGACCGCACCCAGGAGTTCAACGCCCGCATGTCGGGCCGCGCCTACTCGGCGGGCGGCATCCGTACGACGGTGGCGGCGACCCGCGCCGCGACCGACGCGGAGCTGGAGGCGAACGTCACGCACTACCTCCGCGAGGCGCTCCGCCAGGGCACGACCACCTTCGAGACGAAGTCGGGCTACGGCCTGACCACGGAGGACGAGTCCCGCGCCCTGCGCATCGCGGCCCGCCACACCGAGGAGGTCACGTTCCTCGGCGCGCACATCGTCTCCCCGGAGTACGCGGAGGACCCGGCGGCCTACGTGGACCTCGTCACCGGCGAGATGCTGGACGCCTGCGCGCCCCACGCCCGCTGGATCGACGTGTTCTGCGAGAAGGGCGCGTTCGACGGCGACCAGGCGCGCGCGATCCTGACGGCGGGCAAGGCGAAGGGCCTGCACCCCCGCATCCACGCGAACCAGCTCTCGTACGGCCCCGGCGTCCAACTGGCCGTAGAACTGGACGCCGCATCGGCCGACCACTGCACCCACCTCACCGACGCGGACGTCGACGCCCTGGCCCAGGGCGACACGGTCGCGACGCTCCTGCCCGGCGCGGAATTCTCGACCCGCGCCGAGTGGCCGGACGCCCGCCGCCTCCTGGACGCGGGCGCGACGGTGGCCCTCTCCACGGACTGCAACCCCGGCTCGTCCTTCACCTCCTCGGTCCCCTTCTGCATCGCCCTGGCGGTACGGGACATGGGCATGACCCCCGACGAGGCGATCTGGTCCGCCACGGCGGGCGGCGCGGCGGCCCTGCGCCGCGACGACATCGGCGTACTCCGCGAGGGCGCGCGCGCCGACCTCGCCCTCCTGGATGCCCCGAGCCACGTCCACCTGGCGTACCGGCCGGGGGTGCCGCTGGTCGGCGAGGTGTGGCGTGGAGGTACGCGAGTCAAATCGGATAGGTGATTCATCGCTCAACGAGAGAGGCCGTCAGCGGGGGCCACCTTCGCGGGTGGCCCCTTGCTCTCCGTCAGGCGGGCAGTTCGCCGCGGCTGACGGCGGCGACGAAGGGGGCCCATGCGGTCGCCGGGACGACGAGGACGGGGCTGCCCGTGACCTTGGAGTCGCGGACGGGGACGATGCCGGGGAGGCAGTCGGCTACCTCGACGCATTCGCCGCCATCCCCGTTGCTGTGGCTGCTCTTGCGCCAGCGGGCGGCGCCGGGGAAGTGTTCGGCTACCTCGACGCAGTCGCCGCCGTCCCCGTTGCTGTAGCTGCTCTTGCGCCAGCGGGCGGCGCCGGGGAAGTGTTCGGCTACCTCGACGCAGTTGCCGCCGTCTCCGTTGCTGTGGCTGCTCTTGCGCCACACAGCGGTGCTCAAGTCAATCTCGTGGCTTGCCATTTCGGTAATCCTCAGCCGCATCCTCGATCATGGCGAGGGACGCCTCCGGCGGCAGTGCGGCGGCCCTGAGCCGATCGTATGCCTTCCGGTACGGCTTCACGAGGGCCGGATCGTCAACGCACTGGCCGTGATACGGGCCCTCCGTGTACATGAGGGGAGGCGCGTCGTCGAACTCCATGAACATGAGCGACAGCCCCATGAACGGCCGGGTCGGAGCGTTCCACAGGAGGATCTGTGGAACGATGCGGCGTCGCTTCGCCAACGCCGCGATGCGGTCCAGCTGTTCGGCCATCTCCTCCGCCGGGATGATCGGCTCACGCAACAGGGACTCGTGCAGGATCGTCCAGTACTCCGGTTTCTTCGGGTCGTCGAAGAGCTTGGCCCGCTGCAACCGCGCGTTGATCTTGGCGTCGACCTCCTTCGGGAGGTCCAGCGGATGCGTGGAGTGGATGACCGCTCGCGCGTACGCCGTGGTTTGCAGCAACCCGGGGATGAGGGTGTTGTTCCACTCCTCGATGAGCCTCGCCCGTGGCTCCGCCTCCGCAACCTGCGCAAAGTACTCCGCATGCGCGCCCTGCCGCGCCTTCCGCACGTCCCCGCACCGCCGCTCGAAGAAGCCGTCCGTCCCCAGCAGCTGATCCACATGCCGAGCCAGTTCCACCGGCATCCGCCGCTCGCCCCGCTCGATCTCGCTCAGGTACGACGCCCCGAAGTAGCTGCCCTCCACGGTCTCCTGGAGCGTGCGGCCCGCCGCCTCGCGTTTCCAGCGCAGCTCCTTGCCGTAGAAGGCGGGGACACTCGCCGAGCCGTCGATGTCCTTGCGTGCCGCCACAGTTGACCGCCTTCCACACTTCGCGCAGTGGAGCTCAAACCCCTGTCACGCTACGCCACCCCACGCCACTGTGTGACTGAACCATCACAGAGAGCACGGAAGGGTGTACCCCGCGATGAGAGACCCCGCCCCCGACTTCGAACTCGCACTCCTCGCCGTCCCCAAGGCGGTCCCCGAGCTTCGCCACACCCTGAGCGGGCACCCCTACGGCCCGCACCCCGACGTACAGCTCTGCGTCAGTGAGTTGCTCAGCAACGTGATCCGGCACCTCGGCGAGGGCACCCCCGTGACCGTCCGCCTCACCGGGACGCGGAGTCGGATCCGCGTGGCCGTCACCGATCCCGATCCCCGCGCCTGGCCCCTGCTCCGACGCGCCGGCGGCGACGACGAGACGGGCCGCGGCCTGGCCCTGCTCGACGCCGTGTCGCTGCGGTGGGGCGTGGAGCAAGGGCCCGACAGCAAGACCGTGTGGTGCGAGTTGGAGGAGGGGTGAGGGCGTGACCGGCTCCTTCCGGCTTCGGGGCGGGGCACGTCGGGTGGCGGAAATGGTCCGGGTCGCGGGTGAGGCGGGGCAGGGGCTCCGCCGGGGGTGCCGGGCGGCTCGGGCCGTGCTCCGTGCGCGGCGGGGGTGCGTGTATGCGTGCAGGCCACCGGGGGGTCGGCGCCGCCGCCGGGGACGCCCCCCGCTTCCACGGCCGGCGTCCGCCCGCGGCCGCGGCCTGGGCCCGGTGTGAAGGTCTGGGGTGGCTGGGACGCCCGGCCTTGGCCGGAATCACATGGGGTGCATGGCCGGTAGGGCATGGCAGCCTGGAAAGGACGTCCACGCATGTCTTACGGGGGAGGCACGGAGTGGGGACCGACAACGTCGTGAGGACCCGGCACCGCGAGGTCACCGTGCTGGTGACGGAGGACGACACGCTCGACCGGAAGGCCTTCACCCGCCTTCTGCAGCAGGAACCGGGGCTGCGTCTGGTCGGCGGCGCCGGGGCCAGGACCGATGTGGTGCGCGAGGCCGCCCGGCTCACGCCCGACGTCGTCCTGGTCGACCTGGAGCGGACCGAGAACGCCCTGGAGACCGTGGCGGCCCTGCGCAGACGCTGCCCCTGCGCCCGCTGCATCGTCCTGACCACGGCGGGCGACGTGGCGCAGCTGCGCAGGGCGGTGGCGGCCGGGACGCGCGGCTTCGTCACCAAGGCCGTGTCGGTCACGGGGCTGCGGGAGGTGATCCGGCGGGTCATGGCCGGGGAGTGCGTGCTCGATCCGGAGCTGTCCGTACGCGCCCTGCTCACCGAGCGATGTCCCCTCACGCCGAGGGAGTGCGAAGTCCTCGGCGTCTCGCGGCGGTTGGCGACGGTGGCCGAGGTGGCGGCCGCCGTCTCGCTGTCTCCCGGCACGGTACGCAACTATCTGTCCCGGGCGATCACCAAGACCGGCGCCCGCAACCGTCACGAGGCCGCCGCCGCTGCCGCCCGGCTCGGCTGGATCTGAGAGCCTGTCCGCCCTCGAGGCGACGGGGAGAAGGTGTAGCGGGGGGCGCCGGGCAGGGATCGTTGCCCCCGCCCCCACCCCCTCACCCGAGTTCAGGCAACACCTCCCCGCAGAACCGCTCCACACACCCCCGCGCCACCGCCCCGCCCACCGCCCCGAAGTCCACCTGCCACAGGAAGCCGTCCACGTCGAGGATGTCGGCGATCTGGTGGATGCGGTCCGTGACCCGGTGCGCGCCGCCCACGACCGCGCCGCCGAGCGTGCGGAACGACTCGGGGGTCATCGCGCGGATCGCCCGGCTCATCCCCGTATAGCCGCGGTAGTCCGTGGACACCGTCGACGTCCACGCGTCGGCCGACTCGGCCCACACCCGCAGGTAGTGGGCGAGCAGCGGGTCCGCCGTCGTGAAGGCCGCGCGGTCGTCCTCGCCGACGTACAGCGGCAGGGACGCGAGGACGCGTGAGCGCCCGCCGGGGTGCCCGGCCTGCTCGAAGCTCTCCCGGTACACCGCGATGTGGTCGGCCATCTCCTCCAGCGGGGTCAGCGCCGGGGTGACGAGCAGTCCGTGGCCCTCTTCGCCCGCCCAGGCGAAGCTCGAACGGGAGCGGACCGCCGCGATCCAGGTCGGCGGGTGCGGGGACTGCACCGGGCGGGGCAGCGCCGTCGCGTCGGCGAACCGGAAGAACGGCGTGTCGGTGGCGACCTTCTCCTCGGTCCACAGGCGCCGGACGGCGTCCACCGTGGCGACGAACCGTTCGCGGCTGCCGTCCATGGGCACGCCGAACGCCTCGAACTCGTACGGCAGGTACGCGCGCGCGAACCCGACGTCGAGCCGTCCCCCGCTGAGCGCGTCCACCATCGCCGTCTCCGAGGCGAGCTGGATCGGGTGGTGGAAGACGGGCAGGACGCAGCCGGTCATCAGGCGGATCCGGGTGGTGACGGCGGCGACGCTCGCCAGGAACGCCAGCGGGCTCGGACAGTAGCCGCCGTACGCGCGCAGATAGTGCTCGGTGATCTTCACATGGCTGAGCCCGGCCTCGTCGGCGTACCGGCTGAGGTCGAGCAGCGTCCGGAAGTACTCCGGCGCGGGCAGCCCGCGGGGTTCGGCATCGGGAAGGAACGACAGACCGTGCTCCATGGCGGATGTACCTGACCCTTCTCACTCCACGCGGTGAATGACGGCGCGCACACGATGACGGCACGCGCCCGATGACGGCACACGTCAGATGACGGCGAACACGAAGAACACGACGTGCGCCACGACCAGCGGCGCCACCTCCGGCACCGCCCAGAACACCAGGCCGTGCACGACCCCCATCACGACGCCGCCCACGACGGGGAACATCGCGCCCTGCCAGGAGGACATGAAGAACGCCTGCATGACGACGAACAGCACGACGGAGGTGGAGAGCGCGACCGCGGGGCCCGCGTCGCGCAGCCAGGTCAGCGCGATGCCGCGGAACACCAGTTCCTCCGAGGCGACCTGGACCCCGGTGAGGCCGAGGGCCGCCCACAGCGGCAGCACCTTCAACGCGGTGAGGTGGTGGCGGATCCAGCCGCCGCGCGAGCGCCCGAGCCAGGAGCGCAGGGAGAGGCCGTGGTCCTCCCTGGCCCGCGGACGGACGGCCACGGCCGAGTGGGCCGCCACGCCCGCCGGGACAGGAGCCGGTCGCGCCCCGGCCCCCCGCGCCAGCCTCACCTCGATCAGCGCCCGGCAGATCAGGGAGCCGATGGCCAGTTCGCCGACGCCCAGGAGCGCGCCGAGGCCGAGGAGTTCGGGCCGGGCGAGGCCACTGACGACCATGCCGGGCGGGATGCCGGTCACCGCGAGGAGCGCCGCCACCACGACGACGTGGCTCGCCCCCGCCGCCGCCAGTTCGAAGACGTCCGCGCGCTGGGCGGTGCCCCAGCGCGCCGGGCCGAGCCGGGTCACGGCCGCCAGGTGCCGCACGGCGCGGAACAGCACGGCCTTGCCGAGCCAGTAGTAGACGACCACGACCGAGACCAGGACGAGGACGCGCAGCGGCGTACTCATCGCGTCGTCCCCCAGGCCGAGGCGGCGGGTCGGGCGGGGCGGGCCGCCGAGGGGCGCGCCCGGTGGTAGCGCCAGACCAGGGTGTTGAAGAGGGCGTGGCCGATGACGGCGGGCAGGACCGTTCCGGTGAGCAGCACGGCCGCCGTGCACAGCGCGGCGAGCGGCAGCTTGGAGAGGACCTGGCCCCAGCCGAAGAACACGTGGGAGACGGCGAAGACGAACTGGACGCCGAGGACCGCGGCGACCACGACGACCACCGGGCCCGCCCGCAGCGCGAGGCCCAACAGGGCGCCCCGGTAGACCAGTTCCTCCGCCACCGCCACCGCGAGCAGCAGCGGCAGCCGTACCCGCAGGTCCGCCGAGGTCGGCGCGAAGTCGTTGCGCGCCTCGATGAGTCCGGTGCGCCGCCCGGCCGCGGCGGCGCCCCCGACGGCGACCCCGGCGGGCCGCGCGTGCCCCGAGCGCAGCGCCACCGGCCGGTTGTCCCGTACGGAGTGCCCGGCGCGCCGTCCCCACCACCGCGTCACGGACCGGTCGGCGCCCGTGGCCGCGTACCCGACGAGCGGGCCGAGCAGCAGACCCGCCGCGAGCCCCGCCCAGCCGGCGTCCCGCACGGGCTGCAGCACGCCGGTCCCGAGCAGTGCGGCGCCCCCCGACACGGCCAGCGCGCACACCCCCAGGTGCAGGCCGAGCATCGGGAGGCGGCGCAGGCCCGCCCAGCGGGTGTGCAGGTGGGAGGCGACGGTCATCGACGCGAGGCCGAGGACGACCACGGTGGCGGCGAGCAGCGGACGCGTATCGGCCGGAACGGCACCGGTCAGCTCCGGGGAGCGGATCAGTTCAGCGGAGCGGATCAGTTCAGGGGAACGGATGAGGGACATGCCGCTGGAACCCTCCGTAGGCCGAGAACCGGGGATGCGCCGCCGTCGGGGCGCTGGGCAGCGGGAGCGTGAGCAGGTCGGGGCTCCAGAACCGGGCGACGACGAAGCCGAGGTCGGCGGCGTCTACGGTGGTCAGATCGCCGCAGTAGAGGCGTTTGCCGGTGTCGTGGAAGGCGCGGATGAGGGTGCGTACGGACGTCTCGGGGTCGGGGGAGCCCGGGTCCGGCGGCAGGTCGTCGGCGCCCGCCTCCTCGCAGTCGCCGTAGCGCGCCTCGACCACGCGGGCGCCCTTGGGGGACGCGGCGAGGACGACGTTGCTCTCCAGGTCGAAGATCGCCTCGTCGCCGGGGGCCACGCCCGCCGCGTGGTCCTGGACGCTCGTCCAGGTCGCGAGCGCCCGCACACCGACGCCCTCCAGGAACGCCTTGTACATGGCGGGCTCCAGGGACACGTCGGCGCCGAGGCCGACGGCGACCGCGGGGATCTGGCCGCCCGGCTCGCGGATCAGACAGGCGACGGTGAAGCCGGGCAGGTCGGCGCTGGGCAGCAGGTGGAACTCGGGCTGCCCGCCCAGGGGATGGCAGTGCCGGGCGACGAGGCGGAACAGCGCGGCGCAGCGCGCGCCGGGCCGGATGCGCACCGACCTGGTCCCGCCGTACCAGTGCCCGACGGCCGCGTCGATCTGCACCATCTCCTGGAGCGCGCCGAGCGCCGCCTTGTGCGGGTCGGTGTGCGCGGCGGTGCCGGTGGTGACGGCGGGCTGCACCCAGGGCTCTCCCTCGGCGTCGCGGATCACGTAGCCGACCGTGGTGAGCTGGGCGGGCACCCAGGTGTCCGTGCCGTCGCGCAGGCAGGTGAAGCGGCTCCAGCCGAGCGGGTCGGCGGGGCGCGGGCGGCGGAAGGGGAACCCTTCGGTGGCCAACTGCTCTTTGGTGTACGGGAGGTAGGAGCCGACCGGGAAGTGCGGTTCGCCGGCGAGTTCGGCCTCGGTCGCGAACCGGACCGGGAACGCCCCGCTCACGGCGGCGACGTACCCGGCGTAGCGCTCCACGACCTCACCCAGGGTGCGGATGTGCGACTCGTACGGGCGGACCCCGTAGCCGCCGATGTGGTAGCTGCCCAGCTTCGGGCGCGGCTGTCCGCGCAGGACGTGTACGCCGGTGAGGTCGCCGCCGGAGACCATCAGGCGGGGCGCGTACCGGGGGCGGGTGAGGAAGCCGAGCTGGGGCATGAGCCCGCACAGCGGTGCGTGCATGCGGCGGCGCAGGCGCCTGGTCTGCACGTCGGGCGGCTCGACCAGGCGCAGGCCCGAGGCGGTGCGCAGCTCAGGCATCGATCCACCGCCTGACGTCGAAGTAGACCTCGGTGCCGTCGCGTTCGGGCACCGCGCCGCAGGACGGGCAGCCAGGCAGCCTGAGCACTTCGGAGTAGACCATCTCCATCGAAGGCAGGTAGACGCCGAGGACCTTGCCGACCGTGCTGGTCATGCCGGTGACCGCCATGTTCAGCGCTTCGAGTGCGGTGTGCGAGGCGAGCAGCGAGGACAGCACGCCGGTGCCGCCGTCGCCGTGCTCGGCGCCGGGACCGTCGGACGCGGCCAGGGCCTGCTTGTAGCGCTGGTAGGCGGCGCCCTCGCGCAGGTTCATCACCACGCGGGTCTCGAAGCAGGTGAAGCAGGCCGTGCTGTCGGGCACGAACGTCGGGCCGACCAGGAGCATCGGGCCGTCCAGCGCCGCCTGGATCCAGGGGGTGCCGAGCGCGAGCGCGACCCGGTTCAGGACGGCGAGGCGCAGCGGGTGCACCGCGTCGCCGACGTGGACGAGGAGGCAGCCCCGCCAGTCCTCGAACCGCTCCACGAACCGCTCGAAGGCGAGGCCGTCCTCCAGGACGTCGAGCGGGCACTGGTCCAGCAGCCGCAGCTGTTCGGCGTGTTCGCCGGGCATGGAGACGGTGAGCTCCTCGTGGGCGCCGAGCAGCCCGGCGACCTGCGCCGCCGCCGCGCCGCCCAGGACCCGTACGGCGGGCAGCGTGGCCTGCTCGACGCGTCCGCCCGCCGTGCGGTCCACGTACGCGTCGAGCGCCGTGGACGGGCCGTGCTCCAGGACGGCGAGCTGGTCCAAGTGGTCGATGAGCGCTTCCAGTTCGGTGCGGGTGACGCCCGCCTCCTTGGCGAGTCCGGCCCGGTCCCTGGTGCCGTCGAGCCCGCCGACGAGGGTGCTGAGGCGGCCCGCGCCGCTGTGGTCGACGAGCGTGATGGACTGCGGATTCCATACGCCGGAGCGCAGTTCCACCGTGTCGCGGTCGTGCGGGACCACCGAGTAGACGGACTTGATGCGCACGGTGCGGCTGGTACGTCGCGTGGACACGGACTTCTCCTCCCGGTCGGGTCAGCCCATGAGTGCGGCGGCAGTCACGGACAGATCGGTGCGCCCCTGCCGGGGCGCGTTCAGGTACTGCAGCTCGATGAAGGCGTCGGCGATGTCGCCGGGAGGCAGCCGGAGGCCGTCCTCGTCGCGCACCACGGTGGTGACGGAGGCGAAGAAGTCCAGGAGGGTGCGGCAGGCCCGCTGGTCCATCACCTCGTCGAACGGGCGCCCGGTGCGCCGCTCCCACCACTCCCGGCGCGCGCCCTCGTACGTCGTGAGGGACTGGTAGAGCAGGCGGGGCGCGATGGCGGCGGAGGCGAGCGCGTACTCCTCCTCGAAGGCGAGCGGGTCGCGGTTGTAGTCCAGGAGGCGCCCGCGGGCGTGCGAGAGGTAGCGGCCGCCGAGCACCGAGGTGGCGCCCGAGCCGAAGCCGGCCCAGTCGGAGCGGAGCTGGAAGTAGGCGAGGTCGCTGTGGCAGAGGTGGTCCGGCGTCCCGAAGTGGCTCATCGCGTACTGCGGGAAGCCCGCGTCGACGAGGAGTTCGGCGCCCACGGCGTACCCGCGCTTCTGCTCGTCGCGGTCGATGTGCCGGTTGCCGCGCCCCAGTTGGCGGCGCATCACGGTGCCGTGCGCGGGCCGGTAGGGGTACAGCGCGACATGGGTGAGAGGCAGGTCGAGGGCGGTGCGTACGGCGTCGCGGGTCTCGGCGGGCGGCTGGCCGGGGAAGCCGGTGATCAGGTCGATGCTGATGTCGTCGAACCCCGCGTCGGCCGCCTCCTGGACGATGCGCCGGGCCTGGCCCGCGTCGTGGCTGCGGCCCAGGGTGCGCAGCCGCGCGTCGTCGAAGGACTGCACGCCGCTGCTCAGCCGGGTGAAGCCGACCTCGCGGAAGGCCGCGAGCTTCTCGGGGTCGAGGGTCTCGGGGCTGCACTCGATCGTCGCCTCGCGCAGCCCGGCGCGGAGCGGGAACGCCTCGTGCAGCGCCGCGGCCACCTTGGCGATCTCCTCCAGGGTGAGGATGGAGGCGGTGCCACCGCCCCAGTAGAGGATGTTCGGCCGGTAGCCGGCGGCGGCCAACGCGGCTCCTCGCTCGGCGAGTTCGTGGCAGAGCGCGTCGATGTAGCGCAGCCGCGGCTGGTCGGTCTCCTTGAGCAGCAGCTCGGCGGTGGGCACCTCCGTCACCCAGTCGCAGAAGTGGCACTTGGAACGGCAGAACGGAATGTGCAGGTATACGAGGAGGTCCCGGCCCGCGCCGGGCCCTTCCGCGCCGCCCGCCCCGACGTCGCCGTTCACTCCAGCCTCCCCAGGACCACCGAGTGCACGGCCGCCCGCAGCACCCCGTCGATGCCGAGCGCTGCGTGCAGCTCGTCGTCGACGAAGCTGGCGCAGTCGGTCGAGCCCAGGCCGAGCGAGGTCACCGCGAGATGCATGTTCTGCGCGATGGCGCCGGCCTCGTGCAGCACGAAACGCAGGCCCCGCGGCCCGTACTTGCGCATGCTCCGCCAGGGGCTCGCGACGAGCAGCACGAGCGCCGCCGCGGTGTCGAAGGCGATCGCGGTGCCCGGGGTGGTGAAGGCGTCGAGGATGCGGTCGACGCCGGCCTGGCCGTCCTCCCTGACCAGCACGTCGCGGACCGGCTGGTAGCGGTAGACGCCCACGTCCAGGCCGCTCACGTCGAGCGCGACGACGTGCAGGGCGAGGGGGAACAGGCCGCCCCCGCTCGGCGCGGTACGGAAGCGGAACGTCTCGTGGCCGCCGCGCAGGAGCTCCACGTCGGCCTCCGCGGTGAGCCCGTCGGCGAGCCGCAGTACGGTCGCGAGCTCGGCCGCGGTGACGGGATCCCCGCTGTAGCGGCGTACGCTGCGCCGCCGCATCAGGGCCTCGCCGAGCTCCATCGTGGCCGCGACGGAGGCGGGCAGCTCGGTGCGCTGGTGGGTGGCGACCGGGTCGTCGTCGAGCTGGGCGAGCGTGGTGACCATGGCGTCGCCGAAGTAGTCCGACGCGGACAGGACGCCCTCGCGGTCGTGCGCCCGCAGCCGGCTGGCCGTCAGGAACTCCTCGGCGACCCGGCTGCCGGACGCCGCGGCCGGTTCGGCGCCGAGATTGTCGAACCTGAGCTGGTGCGTGCGTACGCCCACCGCCCGTGACTCGGGCGCCAGGACGCGATAGGCGTTGATGCCGAGGCTGAACTGGGTGAGACCGGAATCCTCGTTCATGCGGTGGGCCCTCCTGACCGGTGCCGCTCAGCCGTCCCGGTCGTCCCGGTCGCCTGCTGCGCCGACCGTCTCGGTGTCGAACATCTCGGTGGTGGCGGGCACCCGCCGGGCGAGCGCGATGGACTGGTCCTTCAACTGCTCCTCGCTCACCGGGTTCGCGTACGCGCCGAGGGCGAACGTCGCGTGCGCCCACTCGCTGAGCTCGACGATCCCCATGCGGTTGCCCTCGGCGTCGTGCAGGCTCGCGCCCCGGCCCATCGAATCGCCCGCCTCACCCCGGTAGAAGGGGCTGTCCCGGAATTGGTCGCGGAACTCGTCGCGAATTCTGCGGGGGAGGGGAAGGTCGTACGGACCGGCGACGACGGTACCGCCCGCCGCGGTCCAGGACGCGAGCGCGGCGTCGATGTCCTCGACGGCGAACATCACCGTCACGCCCTCGCCGGGGAAATTCCGCTTATTGACGGTGAGGAGTATCCCGTCGCTCGACACCGGCGCGTGGAAAGATATCTGGTCGGGCGAGAGCGAGCGGGCGAGCCGGAGCCCGAGAAACCCCTCGTAGAACTCGATTCCGGCGTCGACGTCGTCGACGGGCACATTGATGATGACGGGTTTGGGAATCATCTCTCTCCTTCCTGCGGCGAACGGGGCGCCCCTGGAGGTGCCGGGCCGGACCCGTGCGCCCGGCACCCCTTGTCGCTCACGCCAGCGGGCGCACCACGGCCCCGCAGGACGTGGACGTACAGCCTGCGCAGCAGGAGGACGCCCCGGGCACCACGACACCGAAGGCGGCACCGTCGGCTGCGGACACCAGGCCCGGCTGCAGGGCCGAACTGCGGTGCTCGACAACGATCACGCTCTCGATCTTCAAGTGAATTCACCTCCCGGATCATTTATCGGAGAAGCGCGGAACGCGAATGGGGATTGTTCCGCACAAGTTCCCAAAGTATTGGAAGCGGAGAGCTCGCCTGTCAACGGAGGATTCCAGAGGGTGCGTCATCAATTACCGATGACAAATGTCATGGGAAATCGATTCCGCGCCTTTTGTATAAACGATCTACTGCTACTCTGGCGCAGCTCGGGACGTCGGAACGTCGGAACAGGGCGAGGGGCGAGGATGGCGGCGGCAGATGCTCTGGTGCGCGTACGCGATGTCGACGTCATCCGGCGGCGCGGCGGAGACCGGGTACGGGCCCTGTCCGGGGTCGGCCTCGACATACGGCGCGGCGAGCGGGTGGCGCTGCTCGGCGCCAACGGCGCGGGCAAGACGACGCTGACCCACGTCATGCTGGGCCTGCTGCGGCCGAGCGCGGGCACCGTCGAGGTGCTCGGCGGCCCGCCGGGCCCCGCGCTCGCGGCGGGCGAACTCGGCGCGATGCTCCAGGAGTCGGGCCTGATGCGCAACGTCCGCGTCGGCGAACTCCTCACCCTGGTCACCCGGTTGTACGCCCGGCGCAGCGCCGATGAGGTGCTGGCCGAGTGCGGCCTCGGGGAACTGCGCAAGCGGCAGGTGACGCAGCTGTCGGGCGGCGAGCGGCAGCGCCTGCGCCTCGGACTCGCCCTCGCGGGGCTGCCGCGGCTGCTCTTCCTCGACGAGCCCACCGTCGCCCTCGACGTGGCGGCCCGCGCCCGCTTCTGGGAGATCCTCGACGAACGCGCCAGGAACGGCGCGACGGTCCTCTTCACCACCCACTACCTGCACGAGGCCGAGCGGTTCGCCGACCGCGTCGTGGTGCTCAGGGCGGGACGGATCGTCGCGGACGGCACGGTCGCCGCGCTGCGCTCGGCCTTCACCGAGAGCCGCATCTCCTTCCGCACGGACGAGCCGCTGCCCGACGGGATGCTGCGCGGCCTGCCCGGAGTGCGCACCGCCGAGAAGCACGACGACGGCACGCACGTCCTGACGACCGCCGACAGCGACGCGACGCTCGCCGCGCTCTACGCCAAGGCCGGCGGCGCGGCCGGAACCGTGCCCCGCCGCGTCGCCCTCACGTCGGCGTCCCTGGAGGACGCC
This sequence comes from Streptomyces sp. NPDC058284, assembly GCF_042881135.1. Lineage (NCBI taxonomy): Bacteria > Bacillati > Actinomycetota > Actinomycetes > Kitasatosporales > Streptomycetaceae > Streptomyces > Streptomyces sp. NPDC058284. The sequence continues at coordinate 8,028 of NZ_JBHVYE010000021.1, read as the reverse complement.
GTCGCCTCCCTGCTCGAAGAGGAGCGCTGACGTGCTGCGTTACGCGAAGCTGGACACCCTGTGCCTCATCCGCAGCGGCTACTTCCTCACCTTCTCCGTGCTGTTCTCCGCGGGCTTCTACCTGATGTTCACCGTCGTCGCGTCCGACGCCATCTCGGACAGCCCGCACTTCGCCCGCGACTACATGCTCTCCATGTCGGTGTCCGGCGCGTTCTTCGGGGCGCTGAACGGCGCGGGCATCCGGCTCGGCGCGGAACGGGGCGAGGGCTGGGCCCGGCAGATCCTCCTGACCCCGCTCTCGGGCCGCGCCTACCTGGGCGCCAAGGCCCTCACCGCGTGGCTCGCCACCCTGCCCGCGACCGTGGTGGTCTTCGCCCTCGGCGCGTCGGTCAACGACGTGTCGATGCCCGCCGCCGACTGGCTCGCCGCCCTCGCCGTCATCTGGGGGGCCAGCGTCGTGTTCGTGGTCGCGGGGCTGGCCGTCGGCCTCCTCGCGGTGGGTGAGGCCGCGCAGTTCACCTGCCTCGGCGTGTTCTTCCCGCTGGCGCTGCTCGGCGGCCTCTGGTTCCCGCTCGACGACTTCCCCACGGGCCTGCGCCGGGCCGCCGACTACCTCCCGACGCACTGCCTCGACCAGTTGGCCGCGGCCGTCACCCCCGGCGGCGCGGGCACGCCATGGCTGCGCCCGCTCCTGGTCCTCGTCTGCTGGGGCGCGGTACTCGGCGCCCTGGTCCTGAGCCGTTCGCGGGCGGCGGTGCTCGCCCGGGTGTGAGGTCGAGCCGCGGGGGCAGGGGAACGATGAGGGGCCCGCCTGTTTCAACAGGCGGGCCCCACAGAGCCGTTCGAGCACGGCAAGCCGTTCGGGCGCGGCGCGGCGAAGCGGCGGCGCCGCTTCACTCCTCGACCGTCAGTCCCTTGCGGAGCTTGACGAGGGTGCGCGAGAGCAGGCGCGAGACGTGCATCTGGGAGATGCCGAGCTCCTCGCCGATCTCGGACTGCGTCATGTTGGCGACGAAGCGCAGCGAGAGGATCTTCCGGTCGCGCGGCGGCAGTTCGGCGATCAGCGGCTTCAGCGACTCGATGTACTCGATGCCCTCGAGGCCGTGGTCCTCGTAGCCGATGCGGTCCGCGAGCGCGCCTTCGGAGTCGTCCTCCTCGGGCTGCGCGTCCAGCGAGCTGGCCGTGTAGGCGTTGGACGCGGCCATCCCCTCGACGACCTCGTCGTTGGAGATGCCCAGGCGCTCGGCGAGCTCGCCCACCGTAGGGGCGCGATCGAACTGCTGGGCGAGCTCGTCGCCCGCCTTGGCGAGGTCCAGTCGGAGCTCCTGCAGGCGGCGCGGGACCCGCACCGACCAGCTGGTGTCGCGGAAGAAGCGCTTGATCTCACCGACGATCGTCGGCATCGCGAACGTGGGGAATTCCACACCGCGGCTGAGTTCGAAACGGTCGATGGCCTTGATGAGGCCGATCGTGCCGACCTGGATGATGTCCTCCATCGGCTCGCTGCGGGAGCGGAACCGGGAGGCCGCGAACTTCACGAGGGCGAGATTCAGCTCGACCAGGGTGTTGCGGACGTACGCGTGTTCGTGTGTGCCTTCCTCGAGCGACTCGAAGCGCTCGAAGAGGGTCTTGGACAGGGCCCTCGCGTCCAGCGGCCCCACCTCGTCGTACGGCGGGATCTCGGGCAGCCCGGAAAGGTCGTGGAGTTCTTCCACGGCGTCCGGGGCGGGCAGGGCTTCGTGGGCGGGGCCCGGGATCGCGGTTGCGGAGCGGTGCGGCGGGAGTGTCGACGTCGCCTGGTCAGTATGCGATTCGTCGAGCCGGGGTGACATGGTGTCCTCCATCGTTCTCGGCATATGGCTGCCGATGCCAATACGTGCACTGCGGTGTGCGGCGCCTCCAAAGCCGTCCGTGTCGATTGCTGTCTCTACTACCCCTACCCGCTTCCGCGCGTCAGTCGCAAGTGCGTTCTGCGCCGAAATGTCCGAATTCGGGGGGATGTTCGGGTACCCCGGACGGCGGCGAGGGCGTAATGTTCAAGGGCGTCATCAACAGCCACGACGGTCGGAGAGAGTGACGATGGACCGCGGGACGGTCGGCAGTACGCACAGGGGCCGGCTTCTGGTCGAAGTGCGAAAGACGGGCACGAGTGCCGTCGTGACCCCGGCGGGTGAGCTGGATCACCACACCGCCGATGTGTTGCGCGAACCACTCGAGAAGTGCCTGGAAGATGGGTACGCGCGACTTGTCGTCGACTGCTCGGGTCTTGAGTTCTGTGACTCCACCGGGCTCAACGTCCTGCTCGGCGCGCGCCTCAAGGCGGAGGCCGCGGGCGGCGGGGTCCACCTGGCCGGGATGCAGCCGGTGGTGGCCAGGGTCTTCGAGATCACCGGCGCTGAGGCCGTCTTCACGGTCCACGAAACGCTCGAGGAAGCGCTCGGTGAGTGAGTCCGTGAAGGTCACGCGCGAAAGTTACGCGGCAGTTGTCTCTGCGTGATCAAGGCGTTACCAGCGTCACAAGGACCGCGCCGAACAAGTGGGTGTTCTCACGGTTCGTCCGGGCAGGAGAGACCTGGATCCGTCGACAACGGACCTCACGTCAACAGTCAGAACGGCAAGCAGCCGATGTCCCCTACTCGCCCAGAGTTCTCTACTTCTCCAGAGTCCTCAGCCCTCTTGTCGGTGAGGTGAAGCGCTGATGAGCACCACCCGGCCTTACTCGCCGGGCGACCGCGGCCCGGAGCCCGAGGCCGTGGTCGCGGAAGCTCCTGCGGACCGGGTCTCCGGAACGCCCGCGGGCCGCCAGGTCCGCAGGCTGAGCCTGGACGGCGCGAGCGGCATCGTGCCACTTGCCCGCGACTACACCCGTGAGGCGCTGCACGCCTGGGGCTGGCTGCCCGCGGAAGGCGCCGACCGGCGCGCCGCGGCCGAGGACGTCCTCCTCGTCGTCTCCGAGCTGGTCACCAACGCCTGCCTGCACGCCGAGGGGCCGGACGAGCTCTGGCTCTCCAGCGACGGCAAGGTGCTGCGTATCGAGGTCACCGACCGCGGCACGGGCCAGCCCGCGCCGCGCACCCCGCACCGCGCGGGGCGGCCCGGCGGGCACGGCATGTTCATCGTCCAGCGACTCTGTCTGGACTGGGGCGTCGTCCGGACCCCCGGGGTCGCGGGCAAGACGGTATGGGCGGAGCTGGGGGCGCCGGCCTAGTCCCTCGTATGCGGCGGTCGCCCGCCCTCGGGCCGCACACCACAGCCACGCCCGGTTTCACGCCGCGCACACGCCGCCGTTACCCGCGGTTCGCACACGCGCCGGATCACTACGGATCCGGCGCGTCCTTTGTCTTCCCTCGACAAGGCCCCGGGCGTACCTTGAGCGCCCAATCTGATGTGCCGTCAGCAACACAGGCAACTCCGCACCGCGGCACGCCACGACCGGCATGAGGGGACAACGAGGTGTCGCACACGAAGAAGTCGGCCGCGCTCGCGCTTGCCGCCGCCCTGGCCGGCGGCTCAGCGGTGCTGCTGGCCGCCCCCGCCGCGCAGGCCACCGTCCAGGACGTCAACTACCAGTGCAAGACGCCCATCGGCAACAAGGGCGCCGTCTCGCCGATCGACATCAAGAGCGTCAAGAGCGGCAGCGCCTACAAGCTCACCATGTCCTTCCAGAAGGGCGTCTCCTCCAGCCCCGTGGAGCTCGGCAAGGGCGCGATGAAGCCGAGCGCGGTGATCAAGGTGGGCGGGGCCGACAGCGGCAACGTGCCGGTCTCCGGCGCGCCGAACTCCGCGGCGATCCCCGCCAACACCCCCATCAAGATCAGTGACCTGTCGGGCACGTACACGCCGAAGAAGAGCGGCAAGGTCACCTTCACCGCCGGGGTCCTCACGATCAAGGCACTCGGCACGACCACGACGTGCACGCCGTCCAACAGCCCGAAGCCGTCCCTCGAACTGGACGTCAAGGGCTCCGGCGGCTCCGGCGGCTCGGGCGGTTCCGACTCCGGATCCGGTGGTACGACGGGTGGCTCGACCGGCGGCTCCGGCACCTCGGGCGACTCGAACAGCGCCCCCTCCGGCGGCGAGCTCCCGCAGACCGGCCCCGCGGACTCCGCCGTCGCACTCGGCACGCTCGGCGGCACCGTCCTGCTCGCCGGCGCGGCAGGCACGCTCTGGCTGACCCGCAGGAACCAGGCGGCGCGTTCGCGGTAGACCGGGCAGCGCCGGCCGGAAGACACGGGTTCACGCGAGGAGATCAGGGAGCCGCCGATGCCGCCGAAGCCGCCCATGCCGTCCTCAGCACGGGCCGGAGCACGGGCCGCGGTGCGGGCCACAGCGGGGGCCGTACTGTGTGCCGCCGCCCTGGTGACGACGGCCGCGGCCCCCGCGCTCGCGGACGGCGGCGGCTCCGCGCAGTGGTCCGTCGCACCCTCCACGGGCAGCGGCGGCGGCGCGCGCCCCGCGAAGGACGGGCGGCCCGCCTTCTACGCGGAGGGCGCCCCCGGCACGGTGCTCCAGGACACCCTGTCCGTCACCAACCCCGGCCCGGAACCCCGCACCGTCACCCTGCGGGGCGCCGACGCGGACAACACCGGTTCCGGGGCGGTCTCCATCACCCCGGCCAAGGGCAGGCCGAAGGAGACCGGGGCGTGGCTCACCTTCGCGGAACGGCGGGTGAAGGTGCCGCCGCGGACCCGCGCCGAGGTGCCGTTCACGGTCACCGTCCCGGCCGACGCGCTGCCCGGCGACCACCCGGGCGCGATCGTCGTGAGCGGCGGCGGCCGCACGGTGGGCGTGCGCGTACACCTGAGGGTCGGCGGACCGACGCTCCCGGCGCTCACCGTGGAGCGCGTCAAGGTCGACGGTGACGCAGGACGCGTCACGTACGACCTGGTCAACCGCGGCAACACCGTGCTGACCCCCAAGCTCGCGGTGCACGCCGACGGTGTCTTCGGCACGCTCATCGACCGCCCCGCACGCACACTGCCGGTCGAGCTGATGCCCGGCCGCCGGGTCTCCCTGACCGAGCCGTGGCGGGATGCTCCCGCGCTCGACGCGGTCGACGTCGAGCTGACGGTCACGGCATCGGGCGGCGCCCGCGACAGCGCCACGGCGTCGGCCCGTTTCGTGCCGTGGGGTGCGGTGGCGGGCGGGGGCGCGCTGATGCTCGGCGTCGCGGGCGCGGTGATCGCCCTCGTACGTGGACGGAGGCGGCGCCTTCAGGAGTCCGGGCCGGTGACCGACCGGGAGAACAGCGGGGGCGCGGACGGTACGGACGGTACGCGGGAGATGGCCCGAGCGGGGACGGGAGAGGGACTGTGAACGGGAAGAAGAGGCAGGCCGGGCAGGCCGGGCACAGCGGGCGGGTCGGTCCGGCCCTGCTGGCGCTGCTCGCCGTGCTCGCCGTGCTCGGCTTCGCGCTGCTGCCGACGCAGGCCTCCGCGTCCGCGTCCGCCGCCGACGACAGGCCCGCGCCCACCGTGCGGCTCTCGGCGTCCCAGGCGGGCAAGGGCGGCTCCGTCACCGTCAGGGGCGCGGGGTGGCGGCCCGACGCCCTCCTGATGATGCTCGTCTGCGGTCGGTCCGAGCCGGGCAGGGGTGTCGTCGGCGGCACCAACTCCTGTGCCAATTCCGAAGGACGGGCCGTCACCACGGACGCGGACGGTGCCTTCCGCAGGAAGCTGCCCGTGGCTGAGCCGCCCGAGCCCTGCCCCTGCGTCGTCCACGTCGCGACGGTGACGGGGGAGAAGCAGCAGGTCGACGCCGTACTGAAGGTCGCGGGGCATCCCGTGAAGGCGCTGCCCGAGCAGGCGGGCGGCGGCAGGCTCACCGTTCTGACGGACACCGGCCTCGAAGGCTCAAGCGGGGTCCTGACCTGGTTCGGCGCCCCGCCGCAGCGCAAGCTCGCATTCACCGTGGGCAACGTCGGCCAGGCCCCCGTCAAGGACCCGGTATTCCAGGTCGGCACCTCCCACGGCGTGTTCGCCCCGCAGTGGGAGGAGCAGCAGTGGCGCGGCACCATCGCGCCCGGCGAGAAGGCGCGGATCGAGCTGCCGGTGGAGCTCTCGGCGGGCACGCACGGCGACTACCTGGTCTCGCTCAAGTTCGGCGGGAGGGTGCTGGCCGAGCAGCCGTGGGGGGTGGGCCGCCCCTGGGGCGTGACGGTCTTCTGGATCCTGCTCTGCGTCGTGGTGCCCGCGGCCGTCTTCCGCGTCGGCATGGTGCTCGTCGACCGGCTCCGCCCGAACCGGCGCCGCGGCTCGCACACGGGACGCCACCGCACCGGGCGGCTGGCCGAACTCGCCCGGCGGCTGCCGCGGTTGAGGCTCCCGCAGGGGGCGGTGGAGGCGGACCGGCGGGCCCGTACGCGGCAGCCAGGCAGCCCCGGCACGAGCGCCCCCGCCCCCGGCCCCGCCACCGGTCCCGGCGCGGGGGAGCCGACGACCGCCGCGCTGCCCTGGTTCACCCCCGACACAGACCCCGGCGCACCCGCGGGCCGGCTCTCCGCACCGTCCGACAACAGTCCGACGAAGGGAACCACGTGATCACGCATCGACGGAGAGCGGGCGCGGCCTCGGTCGCGCTCCTGCTGGGCGGAGCGGGCGGCATGCTGCTGTCCGCCGGCCCCGCCCGGGCCGCCGAAGTCGCCTACAAGACCGAATGCATACCCCCGTCGATCTCCGGCCTGCCGCCCGTGCACGGCACGACCAAGGCGGAGATCACCGCGCCTGCCACGGCGAAGGTCGGCGACGAGGTCGACATCGTGTGGAAGACGACGCAGGCCGCGTCCAACAACCCCGACGTCCTCGATCTCGACAAGGACACGGTGAAGCCGACGGGCACGATCAAGGTGACGGGCGGGCAGAGCGGAGACCTCGCGGTGGCGGGTGAGCGCGTCAACCCGCCCATCAAGAAGAACAGCCCGATGCTCCTGTCCGACATGAAGGGCAAGCTGAAGCTGACGGCGCCGGGCGAGGTGACGCTGACGCCGGACGCGTACGACATCAACGTCAGCAAGCCGATCTCGACCGACACGAAGTGCAAGCCCGAGGAGCAGGTGAAGCCGGGCGTGACGATCAAGGTGACGGCGGGCGGGGGGAGTTCGGGTGGCTCGGGCGGTGGCTCGGGCGGTACCGCCGGGTCCTCCGGGGGTACGTCCGCGGGTGCCTCCGGCGGCGGCACGTCCAGCGGTGGCGGTACGTCCAGCGGTGGCGGTACGTCCGGTGGTGGTACGTCCGGTGGTGGTGGTGGGCAGACCGACTTCCCCGGCAAGGAGGTCCAGACCCCGTACAAGTGCAAGACGCCCATCGGCGACAAGGAGGCGACGTCGCCGGTCCAGATCAACGCCAAGAAGAACGGCGGGAGTTACGGCCTGACGGTGCAGTTCAAGAAGGCGGTGATGGATAGCCCGGCGGACATCCCCGCGGACTCCGTGAAGCCGTCGATGGAGGTCGCGCTGGGCGGCGCGGACAAGGGGACGGTGCATGTCGAGGGCCCGACCAACAAGGCGCCCATCAAGTCCGGTGACCCGATGACGATCCCCGACCTGACCGGCACGTACAAGCCGGGCGCGGACGGGAAGTCGACGCTTTCGCCGGGCGTCCTGACGGTGAAGGCGCTGGGCACGACGACGACGTGCACGCCGACCAAGAGCGAGGTCTCCCTGGAACTGGACACGGCGGCGCAACCGGGCGGCTCCGCCGCGGGTGGCTCGACCACGGGTAGCTCGACCACGGGTGGCGGTTCCACGTCCAGTGGCGGTTCCACGTCGGGTGGCGGTTCCGCGTCCGGTGGCGGCCTCGCGGAGACCGGCGCCGAGCACGACGGCGCGCTCCGTGCGCTCGGCCTGGTCGCCGGCACGGTGATCCTCCTGGGAGGCGCGGTCTTCACGTTCCTCCCCAGGCGCCGGGGCACGCTTCGCTAGCGCTTGGCGGGTGCGGGTAGTACGTGGCTGGCCGCGCAGTTCCCCGCGCCCCTAGGGGGGCCGGCGGGTGGGGCCCCGCCGGGGGGGGGGGGGCGGCGCGGGCGACCCCC
>NZ_JBHVYE010000020.1:0-149033 GCF_042881135.1 Streptomyces sp. NPDC058284 | reverse complement strand
TTGGTCCTGCCCCAGTGGTAGGTGTCGCCGGTGAGCTCGTCGCGCACCGGCACGCTCTCGTGCCAGTCGAGGCCGAGCAGCGGCATGTCCAACGACACCGTGGCTTCGCGTACGTGACGCGGGTCCAGATTGACAACGACCAGAACCGTGTCGTCACCGTCACGCTTGCTGTAGACGATGACGGCGTCGTTGTCGGCCTGGTGGAAGTGAAGGTTCCGCAGCTGTTGAAGGGCGGGGTGGTCCCGCCGGATCCGGTTCAGCGCGGTGATCAGGGGGGTGATGGTGCGCCCCTCGCGCTCGGCCGCCGCCCAGTCACGCGGGCGCAACTGGTACTTCTCGGAGTTCAGGTACTCTTCGCTTCCCGGCCGCACGGCGGTGTTCTCGCACAGCTCGAATCCGCTGTAGACACCCCAGGCGGGCGAGAGCGTGGCGGCGAGTACCGCACGGATCTCGAAGGCCGGGCGGCCACCCTCCTGGAGGAACTCCGAGAGGATGTCGGGGGTGTTCACGAAGAAGTTCGGGCGCAGGTAGGGCGCGGTCTCGGTGGTGAGCTCCGTCAGGTAGTCGGTGAGCTCCTGCTTGGTGTTCTTCCAGGTGAAGTACGTGTACGACTGCTGGAAGCCGGCCTGCGCCAGCGCCCGCACGAGCGGCGGCCTGGTGAACGCCTCGGCGAGGAAGAGCACGTCGGGGTCGGTGCGCCGGATGTCGGCGAGCACCTGCTCCCAGAACGCGACCGGCTTGGTGTGCGGGTTGTCGACGCGGAAGACCCGCACGCCGCGGGCCATCCAGAACCGCAGCAGCCGGACCGATTCGGCGACGAGACCCGGCAGGTCACGGTCGAAGTCGAGCGGATAGATGTCCTGGTACTTCTTCGGCGGGTTCTCCGCGTACGCGATGCTCCCGTCCGCGCGATGACTGAACCACTCGGGGTGCTTCTCCACCCACGGGTGGTCCGGCGAGCACTGCAACGCGAAGTCCAGGGCCACTTCGAGCCCGAGCCGCCCGGCCTCGGCCACGAAGGCGTCGAAGTCCTCCAGCGTGCCCAGATCCGGGTGGACGGCGTCGTGCCCGCCCTCGGGCGAGCCGATCGCCCACGGCACACCGACGTCGTGGGGCCCCGCCGAAAGGGAGTTGTCGGGTCCCTTGCGGAAGGTGGTGCCGATGGGGTGGATCGGCGGCAGGTAGACGATGTCGAAGCCCATCCCGGCGATGGCGGGCAGCCGCGCCGCCGCGGTACGGAACGTCCCCGGGGCCGGCGGCTCCCCCTCCCGGACGACGGCGCCCTCCGAACGCGGGAAGAACTCGTACCAGGAGCCGAACAACGCCCTTCGGGGTTCGACCACAAGAGGGAGGGCGTCCGAGCGGGTGACGCGGTCGCGCAGGGGGAAACGGGCGAGCGCCGCCAGCACCTCGGACGTCAGCGCGGCGTCGAGGCGTGCGGACGGATCACGCAGATCGTCCTGGAGCGCGTCCGCGGCGGCCAGCAGGATCCGCCGTTCGGGGCCCTTCGGCGCCGCCTGCGCGGCCCGCTGGTGAAGCAGCGCGCCCTCCTCGAGGACCAGCCCGACGTCGATGCCCGCCGGGACCTTGACCTCGGCGGCCCGGCGCCACGCCGTCACCGGGTCCGTCCAGGACTCCACGGCGTACGTCCAGCGCCCCTCCGCGTCCGGCGTGACCTCGGCGCCCCAGCGGTCGGTGCCCGGGGCCAGTTCCCGCATGGGCGTCCAGGGCCCGCGCCGGCCGTCGGGGCCGAGCAGCACGACGTTGGCGCCGACCGCTCCGTGGCCCTCGCCGAAGACCGTCGCCGTGACCTGGAAGGTCTCACCGGGCACCGCCTTCGCCGGGCGGCGTCCGCCATCCACGGCCGGCTGCACGTCCCGGACCGGGACGGGGACGGGCACGGACACAGGTACGGACACGCGCACGGTCAGTGGCGCCGACGCGCGGGCAGAACTCGACCCCACGGGGACGAAGTTCACCCCCGTGGCCACGGGGACGGGGTTCGTCTCCGGAGTTGAGGTCATCGGTCACTCCTCCACCGCGCTCGAGTCGGGCACGGCTCCGGCGGAGCCGTGTGTGGTGCTACTGCCCCAGATGCTCGGGCGCCGGCCGCGGCCGGCAGGCGGCGCGCGGTCGCAGGTACTCCTCGGCCGCTTCCGCGGCCACCCGCGCCGTGCACTCACCCATCAGCACGCACAGGGTGTACGCGCTGCTCTCGAACTGCGCGCGTACGTCGCGGTCGGCGGGATGGATGAACAACTGCCGTTCCCACGACCGGTACTGACTCAGATGCCGCGCAACCGCATCCTTGGCAGGCAACAGCACCACGCTGCTCACCTTCTCGTTTCGCGCCGGTGCGACCGGTGCGCCCGGCCACGGCGCAGACCGCACCCCTGTAGCGGGGCCGGACGGCTCGCGCCGACCGGTTTCCAGACTCATGGTGCACGCTCGACCACGCAGCGTCTTGTTGGCTTTTAAACCACCTGCTGTTCGCTCCTGTTGCGCGAATGGAGTAGCGATATGACTCTGATACTGACTCAGGAGCGATCAACGCTCACGCTTCGTGTTCGGGGCTCGGTCCACAGGGCCGGGAGGGGTGGGAGCTCCGCCGAGAGGAGCCAAGCACAATGAAGTCGGCAACCCCCCGCTACTACCACCTCGACGTGGAGACCAGCCCGGAGAAGATCGACCACGTCGCTCGCATCCTGGCCGCCCATCTCCGCCACTGGGGCCTGGATCACCTCGTCGAACCCGTCAGCCACTGCACCCGCGTGCTGCTGACGGCGATCGAGGAGCACGGAACGGACAAGGAAGCCGCCGTCGAGATGTGCTGGACGGGGCACCACCTCATCACCGGCGTGTCGGACAAGGACCGTGAACTGCCCGGACCGCACTACGGTCCGCAGGGCTTCCTGGCCCAGATCGCCGCGCTGAGCGACGGCTGGGGCAGCTGCCCCGCGGCCGGCGGAAAGCTCATCTGGTTCGCGTGCCGCGACCGGATGCCGGACCACGCCCCGCTGGCACCCGCCGCACCCGCGCCCTGCGTTCCCGAGTCGCTCGACGTGCCGCGGGAGGAGAGCATGGCAGTCCTGGCGGGTTCGCCGGACACGTAGTCCACGCCCGCCACGGCCACTTCGCCCACCGGCGAGAGCCGTACGCCATCCCGCAACCCCGGCGGAGGCCCTGCCCGTGCGCAAGGCCTCCGTCTCCCCGTCAGGAAGGACGTCGTGTGCGCACCTGGACCGGATCCCCTTTTCCCCTGGGCGCGACATATGACGGTGAGGGCACGAACTTCGCCCTGTTCAGCGAGGTGGCCGAGCGGGTCGTCCTCGTCCTGTTCCACGAGGACGGCACGCAGGACAGCGTCACCCTCTCGGAGGTCGACGGCTTCGTCTGGCACTGCTACCTGCCGGGGGTCGGCCCCGGGCAGCGGTACGGCTACCGGGTGCACGGCCCCTGGAACCCCGCCGCCGGCCACCGGTGCAACCCCGCCAAACTGCTGCTCGACCCCTACGCCAGGGCCATCGAGGGGGAGATCGACAACGACGCCTCGCTGTACGAACGCGCGGCGGACGGCCCCGAACCGGCCGACAGCGCCGGTCACACGCCGCTCTCGGTGGTCGTCGACCCGTCCTTCGACTGGGGGGACGACCGGCCGCCCCGCAGGCCGTATGCCGAGACGGTCGTCTACGAGGCGCACGTACGCGGCCTGACCCGCACGCATCCCGGGGTGCCCGCGGAGCTGCGTGGCACGTACGCGGGCCTCGCAAGCGACGCGGTCATCGACCACCTCACGTCGCTCGGGGTGACCGCCGTCGAGCTGATGCCCGTGCACCAGTACGTGCAGGACGGCTTCCTGCACGACCGCGGTCTCTCCAACTACTGGGGCTACGCCTCCATCGGCTTCTTCGCCCCGCACAACGGCTACGCGGCGCTGGGCACCCGGGGCGAGCAGGTCACCGAGTTCAAGTCGATGGTCAAGGCGCTGCACGCGGCCGGTCTCGAAGTGATCCTCGACGTGGTCTACAACCACACGGCCGAGGGCAACGAGAACGGTCCCACCCTCGCCTTCCGCGGCATCGACAACGCCTCGTACTACCGCCTCCCCGAGGACGACCCCGCCCACTACTTCGACACCACCGGCACCGGCAACAGCCTGCTGATGCGGCACCCGAACGTCCTGCAACTGATCATGGACTCACTGCGGTACTGGGTCACCGAGATGCACGTCGACGGATTCCGCTTCGACCTGGCGGCCACGCTCGCCCGGCAGTTCCACGACGTGGACCGGCTCTCGGCCTTCTTCGACCTGGTCCAGCAGGACCCGGTGGTCAGCCGCGTCAAGCTCATCGCGGAGCCGTGGGACGTCGGGGACGGCGGCTATCAGGTCGGCAACTTCCCGCCCCTGTGGTCGGAGTGGAACGGCAAGTACCGGGACGCGGTACGGGACTTCTGGCGCTGCGAGGACCACACCCTCGCCGAGTTCGCCTCCCGGCTGACCGGCTCGTCCGACCTCTACCAGCACGACCGCCGCCGCCCGCGCGCCAGCGTCAACTTCGTCACCGCCCACGACGGCTTCACGCTGCGCGACCTGGTCTCGTACAACGACAAGCACAACGAGGCCAACGCGGAGGACAACCGGGACGGCGAGAGCGTCAACCGCTCGTGGAACTGCGGCGCCGAGGGCCCCACCACGGACGGACGGGTCCTGGAGCTCCGGGCGCGCCAGCAGCGCAACTTCCTCGCCACCCTCATGGTGTCGCAGGGCATCCCGATGCTCGCGCACGGCGATGAGCTGGGCCGCACGCAGCGCGGCAACAACAACGCCTACTGCCAGGACAACGAGCTGTCCTGGGTCGACTGGGACCTCGACGACGAGCAGCGCGAACTGATCGGCTTCACCCGGCGCGCCATCGGACTGCGCGCCGCCCACCCGGTGCTGCGCAGACGCCGCTTCTTCCGCGGTGAGCGCCCGGCCCAGGCCGGCCGGCCGCTGCCCGACCTGGTGTGGCTGCGCCCCGACGCCCACGAGATGGCGGACGACGACTGGGGGCGCGCCGACGCCCACGCCGTCGGCGTCTTCCTCAACGGCGACGCCATCGCGGAGCCCGACTCGCAGGGCAGACCCGTGGTGGACGACTCCTTCCTGCTCCTGCTGAACAGCTGCGGGGACCCGGTCGTCTTCCGGCTGCCGGGCGCCGCGTACGGCGAGCGCTGGGAGACCCGGCTCGACACCACGGACCCGCAGGGCCTCTCCGACGAGGCGGAGCACAAGGCCGGCGGCGAAGTCACCGTCGCGCCGCACAGTCTGCTCGTACTGTCGCGCCCCGCGCTGGGCACCCGGTCCTCATCGGGCAAAAGGACCCGGTGACGCCAGAACCAGGACCCCACCCAGGAGGTGCGCGATGGCCGGCCGGCAGGCTGTGATGCGGGAACTGCTCAAGACCTCGGGACAGACGTACGCCGCGCAGGCGGGCATCCGCCTGACCGACACCCCCCAGCCGCTCTACCGCACCCTCGTCCTGTCCTGCCTGCTGAGCGCCCGCATCCGGGCCTCCGTCGCGGTGGCCAGTGCCCGCGCCCTGTACGACGCGGGGATGCGCGGGCCGCGGCAGATGGCCGACGCCACCTGGCAACAGCGCGTCGACGCCCTCGGGCGCGGCGGGTACCGGCGTTACGACGAGCGGACCGCGACCCAGCTGGGGGACGGCGCCCGGCTGGTGAACGAGGAGTGGCACGGCGACCTGCGCGAGGTCCGGAAGGAGGCCGACGGCGACGTGGCCGTCCTGGAACGGATGCTGCGGCGGGTTCCGGGCCTCGGGCCCACCGGCGTGCACATCTTCCTGCGCGAGGTGCAGGACGTGTGGCCCGAGTACCGGCCGCACCTCGACGCCAAGGTGCTGCAGGGCGCGGAGCGCCTCGGGCTGCCGCGGGACGCCGCCGAGCTGCTGCGGCTCGGGGACGGCGCACGGCCGAGCTTGGTGGCCGCCGCGCTCGTGCGGGCCGCGCTCGACCGGAAGATCGTGGACGATTGCCTGGAGCGGGCGACCGCCCGGGCCTGAGCCCCCCCTGGCCTCGGGACTTTCGGCCCTGATCCCCGTTCCGGTCGGCGGTGGCACGTGTGACCGGCCGGATCCGGGTCACGTGGGGGTCATGACGCGTTTCGCAACAGTGGGCCTGCTGGCGGTGTGCGCGGTGGGCGGTGTGCTCCTCGCCCTCCTGGCATCGCCGTGGTGGTGGCTGCTCGCGGTCCCTTTGCTGGCCGTGGCGCTGACCGGGGTGTACGACCTCATCCAGCGCGGGCACTCGGTGCTGCGGAACTACCCGGTACTGGGCCATCTGCGTTTCCTGATGGAAGCGCTGCGCCCGGAGCTGCAGCAGTACTTCGTGGAGCGCAACTACGACGGCAGGCCCTACGACCGGGACACCCGCAGCATCGTCTACGAACGGGCGAAGGGCGTCGACGCCGAGGAGCCGTTCGGCAGCGAACGCGACATGGAACAGCGCGGCTACGAGCTCCTCGTGCCGTCCATGGCGCCGGTGGCGGTGGCGAAGGAGCCGCCCCGCGTCCGGGTCGGCGGCCCCGACTGCGCCGAGCCGTACGACATGGCGCTCCTCAACGTGTCGGCGATGAGCTTCGGCTCGCTCTCCGCCAACGCCGTCCTCGCGCTGAACACCGGCGCGGCGCGCGGCGGGTTCGCCCATGACACCGGCGAGGGCGGCCTCTCCGAGTACCATCTGCGGCCCGGCGGCGACCTCGTGTGGGAGATCGGCACCGGCTACTTCGGCTGCCGCACCCGCGACGGGGACTTCGACGCCCGGCAGTTCGCGGACAAGGCCGCCCACCCCGCCGTCCGGTGCGTGTCACTGAAACTGTCGCAGGGCGCGAAGCCGGGGATCGGCGGCGTCCTTCCCGGCACCAAGGTCAACGCCGAGATCGCCTCCGTACGCGGTGTGCCCGAGGGCGAGACCGTCGTCTCGCCGCCCTACCACCGCGTCTTCTCCACCCCGCGCGAACTCGTCCTCTTCCTCGCCCGGATGCGGGAGCTGACGCACGGCAAACCGGTGGGGTTCAAGCTGTGCCCCGGGTCGCGTACGCAGTTCCTCGCCGTCTGCAAGGCCATGGCGGCGGAGGGGATCACCCCGGACTTCGTCGTCGTGGACGGCGCGGAGGGCGGCACGGGCGCGGCCCCGCTGGAGTTCGCAGACCACCTCGGGATGCCCCTCACCGAAGGCCTCGTGATGGTGCACAGCGCCCTGACAGGGGCAGGGCTGCGGGACCGTATCCGCATCGGCGCGAGCGGCAAGGTGGCGACGGGCACCGACATCGTCAAGCGCCTCGCCATGGGCGCCGACTACACCAACGCGGCCCGCGCGATGATGTTCGCGGTCGGCTGCATCCAGGCCCAGCGCTGTCACACCAACCGCTGCCCGACCGGTGTCACCACCCAGGACCCGCGCCGTGCCCGCGCCCTCGATGTGCCGGACAAGGCCGCACGCGTCGCGCGCTTCCAGGAGGCCACCGTCAAGAGCGCGTTGCAGATCATGGCCGCGATGGGGGTGCGCGACACCTCTGAGCTGAATCCCCGTCTGCTGCGGCGCCGCGAGGACCACAGCGGGTTCCGTTCCTACGCGGAGCTGCACGAGTGGCTCTCCCCCGGCGAGCTGTTCGCCTCACCGCCCGGGAGCTGGGCCGCCGACTGGCGCGCGGCCGACCCCGATTCCTTCGCCGTCTGACGGCGCACTCCCCCGTTCACGAGAGGAACATCCCCGCCCCATGTCACGCACTGTTGCCCGCGTCATGATCGACGCCCTGGAAGAGCTCGGAGTACGCCACGTCTTCGGAGTGGTCGGTGACGCTCTGAACCCCTTCACCGACGCCATCCGCGACACCGGTTCCGTCGAATGGGTGGGCTGCCGCCACGAGGAGGCCGCGGCCTTCGCCGCCGGCGCCCAGTCGCAGCTCACCGACACCCTCGGGGTCTGCATGGGCACCGTGGGCCCCGGCTCCGTGCACCTGCTCAACGGGTTGTACGACGCCGCCAAGAGCGGCACCCCGGTGCTCGCCATCACCGGCCAGGTGCCCCTCGCCGAGGTGGGCACCGACTACTTCCAGGAAGTCGACAACGACCTCCTCTTCCGTGACGTCGCCGTCTTCCGCGCCACCGTCACCTCTCCCGAACAGCTGCCGGGCCTCCTCGAGATCGCCGTGCGCAGCGCGATCGGGCGCCGCGGCGTCGCCGTGCTCACGGTGCCCGGCGACATCGGCGGCCAGGAGCTGCGGGACGACCGGCCGGTCCGGCTCGCCGTCGCGGAGTCCGCCAACCGGCCCGACGACCCGGTCCTCGACGACGCGGCCGCCGCCCTCGCCGACGGCGGCAAGGTCACCATGCTGGTCGGCCGGGGAGCGCGCGGCGCCCGCGAGGACGTGCTCGCCCTCGCGGAACGGCTGGCCTCGCCCATGGTGCTCACCCTCAAGGCGAAGGAGGGCTTCGAGGGCGACAACCCCTTCCAGGTCGGCCAGACGGGGCTGATCGGCAACCCGGCCGCCGCGCACGCGATGGAGCACGCCGACACCCTGCTGCTGCTCGGCACCGACTTCCCGTACCGCGAGTGGTATCCGCAGGGCAAGAAGGTCATCCAGGTCGACCGGGTCGCCGAACACATCGGCCGGCGGGTCCCCGTCGACGTCGCCCTCGCCGCCGACGTCGGCCCCACCGTGCGCGGACTTCTGCGCCGCCTTGAGCAGCGTACGGAGCGCGGGCACCTGGACGAGGCGCGGGAGAAGTTCGCCAAGTGGCAGCGGGGACAGCACAAACTCGCCGCTCCCGACCACGACCACGGCCTGGTCGGCAAGGTGCGCTCGGCCTTCGACAACCGGGACCACCTGGTGCGCCCGGAGGCGCTGGCCGCGGCGGTGGACGAGGTGGCGGCCGACGACGCCGTCTTCACCTCGGACACCGGCATGGCCACCGTCTGGCTCTCGCGCTTCGTCGAGATGCGCGGGTCCCGCCGGCTGCTCGGCTCGTACAACCTCGGCTCCATGGCCAACGCGATGCCGCAGGCCATCGGTGCCCAGCTCCTCGACCCCGACCGGCAGGTCGTCGCCTTCTGCGGCGACGGCGGTCTCAGCATGCTCCTCGGCGACCTCATGACCATCCGCAGCCGCCGGCTGCCGGTCAAGCTCGTCGTCTTCGACAACCAGCGGCTCGGCATGGTGAAGCTGGAGCAGGAGGAGGCGGGCCTGCCCGAGTTCGGCACCGGACTCGACAACCCCGACTTCGCCGCCGTCGCCGAGTCGATGGGCATCACCGGCATCCGGGTGGACCGGGCCGACGACCTCGCGGACGCGGTGCGCCGGGCGTTCGCCACGCCGGGGCCCGTGCTCCTGGACGTCCTCACCAACCCCGAGGAGATCGCCGTGCCGGCCAAGCCGACCGTGCAGCAGGGCTGGGGGTTCGCCATCGCCAAGGTCCGCGAGAACCTCACGAGCCCAGGCGGCCACTGAGAGCCTGTCCCCGAGAGGCGGGGGCGGTCGCCCGTCAGGCTTCCGGCACGGCGAAGTCGCACCAGACGGCCTTGCCCTCGCCCTGTGGTTCGATGCCCCACCCCAGAGCGACGGCCTCCACCAGGACCATGCCGCGGCCGGAGGTGGCGGTCTCCCCCGGTGACCTCTTGCGGGGCCGGTCGCTGGAGCGGTCCTTCACCCACAGGCGGACCCGGCGCGGCGGACCGCTGAGCACTTCGAGGGTGAGGCTGGCGCCGCCCTCGGTGTGGACCAGGGCGTTGACGAGGAGTTCGCCCGCGGCCACCTCGACGTCGTCGGCGACACCGCCCATCCCCCAGGACGCGAGGTGTTCCCGCAGGGCGGCGCGCGCGTCGGCGAGTCCCTCGGGGTCGGCCTGGTGGACATAGCGGTGGATGCGCGGCTCCTGGGGGGTGCCGGGGTCGGGGAGACGGCGCAGGACCAGGAGCGCCACGTCGTCGCCGGTGCCCCAGCGCTCCCACAGCGCGTGCGAGAGGTGGT
This sequence comes from Streptomyces sp. NPDC058284, assembly GCF_042881135.1. NCBI lineage: Bacteria > Bacillati > Actinomycetota > Actinomycetes > Kitasatosporales > Streptomycetaceae > Streptomyces > Streptomyces sp. NPDC058284. Next base: position 139,006 of record NZ_JBHVYE010000020.1, on the reverse strand, counting down.
CGGCCAGGTCCTCCGCCTTCTCGGGTCCCACGCGGAGCACCTCGGCGAGGTTCTCCATCCCGGTGTCGAGGTCGAGGCCTGCGTCCTCCACGAGCCCGTCCGTGCACATCACCAGGGTCTCCCCGGGTACGAGGTCGAGCCGCACCTCGGAGTAGTCCTCCATGCCGAACTCCGTGGCGAGGCCCAGCGGCAGCCCGCCGCGCACCCGCGGTACGCCCACTCTGCCGTCCACATGGCGTACGAGGGGCGGCAGGTGCCCGGCCCGTACCGCGCGCACGATGCCGGTGGCCGGGTCGAACTGGGCGTAGGTGCAGGTGGCGAAGCGTTCGGTGTCCAACTCGGCCAGGAAGCGCGAGGTGCGGGAGAGCACCGTCGCGGGCGGGTGCCCCTCGCCGGCGAAGGCGCGCAGGGCGATGCGGAGCTGCCCCATGATGGCCGCGGCGTGGGTGTCGTGTCCCTGCACGTCGCCGACGACCACGCCGATGCGTCCGCGGGGCAGGGAGATGACGTCGTAGAAGTCCCCTCCGACGTCCCGGCCGCCCCAGGCCGCGTGGTAGCGCACGGCGACCTCGGTGTCCACGACGTCGGGGATGCCGCGCGGCAACATCGTGGCCTGCAGGCTCTTGGCGAGGTCGCGTTCCTCGTCGAACAGCATGGCGCGCTGCAGCGACTGGGCGACGATGCCGGAGAGACCGATGCACAGGTTGCGGTCGGCGTCGCCGAATTCCCGCCGGCCGCGGTAGAAGAGTGCGAGTCCGCCGATGGCGCGGTCCTGCGCCACCAGCGGCAGGAAGGCGGCCGAGTCGAGGCGCATGCTCTCGATGTACGGCCTCAGCCGGGTGAAGCGCCGCGCGAGGTCGGGGAGCGAGCCCACGAAGCGGGGCTGCCGGGTCACGACGGCCTGGGCGAGCGGCAGCGAGTCGTCGGCCTGGTACAGCTTGATCTCGTCGAGGGTCTGCATCGACTGGCCCACCAGGGCGATCAGCTTCAGGTTCTCCCCCTCGACCAGGCCGAGCACCAGCCCGTCGGCGGCGAACCGGTCGAGGCCGCCCGCGCCGGAGAGCACGGCCACCACGTCGTCGACCGTGACGGCGCGCGACAGGGCCTGCGTGGTGCCCTGGACCATCAGGGCGATGCCTCGTCTGCGCTCTTCCCTGGGGTCGGTGGCCGCGAGCTCCGTCCCGTCGTTGGCGGCCGACCGCAGGATCCCCAGGACGCGGGCGGCCCGTCCGTCACCGTCGCGCACGATGCGTCCGCGGGCGTGGCCCAGGTGCAGCGAGCCGTCGCGTCGGCGGATCCGGAAGTAGACGCCGTAGAGGTCGGTACCTGTCGTGGCGGCTTCGGTGACCGCGTAGTTGATGCGGACGGCTTCCTCGGGCGGCAGCCGTCGCTGGAGCGAGGCGACCCGGCCGTCGAACTCGCCGGGCAGGAGATCGAGCAGGGCGAGTGAAGCGGCGTCGAGGCTGAGCCCGCCACTGCGCAGATCCCAGTCGAAGCAGCCCACGCCGGTCAGGAGCAGGCACTGTTCCAGATCGATGGGTGGCTTCTTGGCTGACGTCATGGCTGTCTCCGGTATGCCGCTCGGCCACCATAAGCTGCCGCCGCCCGGGGCGCGCGGTCGGACATATCGGGCGACGATGGGGATGCGGGGTCGCCCCGCCGCTGGTTCTGCCGGAGGAGAGACCTTCGTCCCGCCACACGTGACCTTGGTCCTGTGTACAAGGGCCGGAGCTGGACATCCGTCTTAATGTCGGACGGCAGATCGAGTGTCGTCATGTAGGCAAGGGAAAGGAACGTACTCGTGGGCATCATCGCCTGGATCCTGATCGGCCTCATCGCGGGCGCCATCGCCAAGGCCCTCACCCCCGGCAAGGACCCGGGTGGCTGCCTGGTGACGATGCTGATCGGCATCGTGGGCGGGCTGCTCGGCGGCTGGCTGGGCAAGGTGATCTTCGGCGTCCACTCGATCAACGGGTTCTTCCATCTGTCGACGTGGATCGCCGCCATCATCGGCTCCGTGATCGTTCTCTTCCTCTACCGCCTGTTCACGGGGAAGCGGGCCCACTGACCCGAACGGCCCAGTCTCGGACGGCGCCCGCCCGGTGCCGACCGCGGGGATCTCTCCGCGGTCGCCACCGGGCGGGCGCTTGGCGTATGCACCTGGCCACACCTGGCAGCCTGCCGACCGATCGCCCCGTTCGAATTAGCTCACGCGTTCGATTAGGGCGTATGCTGAACCCATGGCCATGCACCAGCTCCAGGGATCGCTCTTCGATCAGGCCGATGAGGTACGCCTCGGACCGCTCGGCGCGATCCGCAGGACGCCCCTCGGCGACGGAGCATGGATAGACCTGCTGCCGGGCTGGCTGCGGGGCGCGGACCTGCTGTTCGAGCGGCTGGCCGCGGACGTCCCCTGGAAGGCCGAACGCCGCCAGATGTACGAGAGGGTCGTCGACGTACCCCGCCTGCTCAAGTTCTACGGTGCGGGCGAACCGCTCCCCCACGCCGTCCTCGACGAGGCCCGGCAGGCCCTCTCCGCCCACTACGCCACCGAGCTCCGCGAGCCGTTCACGACGGCGGGCCTGTGCCACTACCGCGACGGGCGCGACAGCGTGGCCTGGCACGGCGACCGCATCGGCCGGGGCGCCCGCGAGGACACGATGGTCGCGATCCTCTCCGTGGGTGCGCCCCGCGACCTGCTGCTGCGCCCGCGCCGGGGCGGCGAGACCGTCCGGCGCCCGCTCGGGCACGGCGATCTGATCGTGATGGGCGGCTCCTGCCAGCGCACCTGGGAGCACGCGATCCCCAAGTCGGCCCGTGCCACCGGCGGACGCATCAGCATCCAGTTCCGGCCGCACGGGGTGCGCTGACCGCCCGCCCGAAGGCGGGTACTCAGCGCGTGCGGCGCCCGAGGGCCCGGCGTACCACCTTGCCCAGCACCGCCGGACGGAACAGCAGCGAGGGCGGGGCCGTCATGTTGAGGACCCGTACGAACCGCGCCCAGATGTCCGGGTCGCGCACGGCGAGCGCGAAGACGTGCTGGTTGTACCAGTAGGCGAAGCGCGCGGCCGGCGGCTGCCCCGTCGGGGTCCACATGACGTCCGAGCTGGTGGCCAGGGTCCAGGGGACCTGGATGACACGGGCGGCGCCGCGCTGGTAGAGGCGGCTGAGGCCGTCGAGTCCGGACGCCTCGGAGCGGCGGCGGCCCAGCAGTCGCCCGAGCAGCTCCGCCTCGAGTGCGGCGACCGTGAGCCCCTGCCCGTACACCGGATTGAACACGCAGAGCGAGTCGCCGACCGCGATGAGGCGTTCGGGCCAGCGGGTGTTCTTGTGGTGCAGGCGCCACTCGTTGCCCGGATTGGTGTAGCGGTGGATCTGCCCCTGCCGGGTGCCGCGCTCGATCTGTTCGGCGAGGCGGGGGTTGCCGAGCGTCCGGGCGAATTCGAGGTAGCCCTCGTCGTCGGTGGGCGGCACGTGCTCGTCGACGCCGAGCAGCGAGCACATCCAGCGGCCGTGCTCCACGGCCAGCACCACCCCGCCGCGCGGAACACTGGGCGCGAAGGCCATCTGGTACGCGACGTCGAAGTCCTGCCGGTCCCGCGGCGGACGTCCGTAGCAGGCAGAGGTGTAGGTGATCTTCGCCTTGACGACGGTCTTGGCGGAGAGCGGGAGGCGCGCGTCCGTGAGCCAGCGGTCGACGGAGGTGGCGCGGCCCGAGGCGTCGACGACCAGATCGGCGGCGACCTCCACGGACTCCTCGGCGTCATGGGCGCGGTAGCGGACCTGGTCCAGGCGGCCGGGGGCGCTCGCCGTCACCGTCTCGCAGCGGGTCGCCGCGAGCAGCCGCACCGCGGGGAGCGACAACACCCTCTGCCGCAGGCGCCGTTCGAGTTCGTCGCGCGTGACGGTCTGCACGGGCACGCCGACTCGGGCGGTCGGGGCGTAGCCGGTCGGCAGCAGGAAGCTGATCCGCTCCCCATAGTCGAAGACGGGTGCGCCAAGCTCCGCGAGTTCCGCCCGCAGCCCCGGGAAGAGGCGCTCCAGCGCCTCGCCGCCCCGGGCGAGCAGCGCGTGCGCGTGGTAGCCCTGCGGGACGTGGGGGTGCACCCCGGTGTCCGGGCCCACCGGGTCGTGTTCGAGGACCAGTACCTCGGTGAAGTGGTCGGCCAGGACCCGGGCGGTCACGAGCCCCGCGTACCCGCCGCCGACGACGACGGCCCGCTCCCAGCGCGCGTCGGGGGCGGAGCTGTGCTGATGGCCGGTCATGACCGCCCCGATTCCACGTGGTTCAGCTCCCCGCTGTGCCGCACGGCACCGCGACAGCGCCCATCGGCGGTGACGTGACGAAGCGGCTCGTCGAAGTGTGGCCCCGGGCGTGCCCCGTGCGGTGGCCTTCTGTCGGGTTTGCGACACGGCGCCGCGCGGCCGTCGACGGCACATGCGAGGGGCATGAGCTGTGCACGGGCGGTTCCGGACGGCTCGGCACGGTACGGAACGCGCCGTGGAGCACGGCTGAATCCCGTCGGTACCCGCGCAAACATCGCGGAGGCTCGATCATCGTATCGAGTTAATGTCGGCGGCTTCCCTTGGTCCAGGGGGCGGAGCGGCCCCTAGTGTTTCTCTGGGTCTGGACGGGTTCCCGTTCAAACGCCCCCCTTTCCCTCCTGTTGCCCGGTGCGCCCGCAGGGCGTGTCGCCGCCCTGACCAAGGAGAGCCCGCTTCATGACCGTTGACTCGAGCCCGGAAGCCCGGACAGCGCCGCCCAAGCAGTCCAGCCTCGGCACGACGGCCGCCCGCAACCTCGCCACCACGACCAAGTCCGCCCCGCAGATGCAGGAGATCACCTCCCGCTGGCTGCTGCGGATGCTCCCCTGGGTCGAGACGAAGGGCGGTCATTACCGTGTGAACCGCCGGCTGACGTACACCGTCGGCGACGGGCGCGTGGAGTTCATCCAGGACGGCTCCGACGTCCGGGTGATCCCGCGCGAACTCGGCGAACTGGCCCTGCTGCGCGGCTTCGACGACGTGGAGGTGCTCACCGCCCTCGCCGACCGGTGCGAGCAGCGCGACTTCGGGGTGGGTGAGACGCTGACCGAGCGCGGCGCGCCCGCGGACCGGCTCCACCTGATCGCCCACGGGCGCATCGGCCAGACCACCGCGGGCAGGTACGGCGAGGAGGTCGCCCTCGACGTACTGGCCGACGGCGACCGGTTCGGGGAGGAGGCCCTCCTCGACGAGGACGCGCGGTGGGAGCAGACCACGACCGCGGAGACATCGGGCACCCTGCTCACCCTGTCGCGTGCCGACTTCGCGTCCGTGCTCGCGTCGGCGTCGAGCCTGCGGGACCACGTCGAAGCGTTCACGTCGCGCGCGAACCGCCGACAGAACCACCGCGGCGAGGCGGAGATCGCGATGTCGGCCGGTCACACCGGCGAGCACGAACTGCCCGGCGCCTTCGTGGACTACGAGGAGAAGCCCCGCGAGTACGAGCTCTCGGTCGCGCAGACCATCCTGCGCATCCACACCCGGGTCGCCGACCTCTACAACGGCCCGATGAACCAGACCAAGGAGCAACTCCGGCTCACCATCGAGGCGTTGCGTGAGCGCCAGGAGGACGAGCTCGTCAACAACCGCGAGTTCGGCCTGCTCCACAACGCCGACTTCAAGCAGCGCATCCAGCCGCACTCGGGCACGCCGACCCCGGACGACCTGGACGAACTGCTCTGCCGCCGCCGCGGGTCCAAGTTCTTCCTCGCCCACCCGAGGACGATCGCGGCGATCGGACGTGAGTTCAACGCGCGCGGCGTCTATCCGGACCACGTCGACCTCGGCGGCCAGCAGGTCCCGGCCTGGCGCGGGGTGCCGATCCTCCCCTGCAACAAGATCCCCATCACCAAGGAGAAGACCAGCTCGATCCTCTGCATGCGTACGGGCGAGGAGAACCAGGGCGTCATCGGCCTGCACCAGACGGGCCTGCCGGAGGAGTACGAGCCGGGTCTCTCCGTCCGCTTCATGGGCCTCGACGAGAAGGCGATCACGTCCTACCTCGTCACCACCTACTACTCCGCCGCCATCCTCGTACCGGACGCGGTCGGCGTCCTGGAGAACGTGCAGATCGGCCGCTGGCCGAAGTAGCGGGCCGGGCCTGCGAGGCAGGGCGCGGCGTCCCGGCTCCTCCGGGAGAGCCGCGCCCGCCCCCAGGACCCGCGAGAGCCGCCCACCCCATCAAGGAGGAGCCATGCATGCCCGCGCCTGAGCCGACACTTCCGCAGCAGAGCCCGCCGGAGGAGGCCGCCCACTTCGGGGCGCACATCCTCGCGGGCGCCGCGGCCCGTGCCTGCGACATCGGGGCCGCGACCGGCGGCCCGCCGACCGCACCCGCGGCGCTCGCGCCGCCCTCCCCGGCACCCGCCGCGCCCGGACCCGTCGCACCCGAAGAACCCGCCGCGCCCGAACCCGCCGCGCCCGAACCGTCCCTGTCCGAACCCGCCCCGCCCGAACCGTCGCTGCGCCTGCCCGCGGGTCCCGCGCCGGTTCTGCCCGCGCCCGCATCCGCGCCCGCAGTTGCCGAACCGTCCCTGCTCGCGTCCGGCACCGGTCTGGAACGTGTGCTGCGGGGCCCCAGCGGCCTCGGCACCACGGGGCTGCGCCTGTTCCCGCGGGAGGAACCGCCGGCGCCGTCCGAAAGCGAAGGCACCCCGATCCCGGGCCTCTACCACCACCCGGTGGCCGAGCCCGACCCGGCGCGGGTCGAGGAGGTCAGCCGCAGGATCAAGTCCTGGGCGGTGGACGAGGTCAGCCTCTTCCCCGATGACTGGGAGGAGGAGTTCGACGGGTTCTCCGTGGGGCGCTACATGGTCGGCTGCCATCCGGACGCCCCCACCATCGACCATCTGATGATCGCCACCCGCCTGATGGTCGCTGAGAACGCGGTGGACGACTGCTACTGCGAGGACCACGGCGGCTCCCCCATCGGCCTCGGCGAACGCCTGCTCCTCGCGCACACCGCCCTCGATCCCCTGCACACGACACGGGAGTACCAGCCGCAGTGGGCGAAGTCGCTCCACGCGGACGCGCCCCGGCGCGCCTACCGCTCCGCCATGGAGTACTTCCTGCGGACGGCCAGCGACTCCCAGGCCGACCGGTTCCGGCACGACATGGCCCGGCTGCACCTGGGATACCTCGCCGAAGCCGCCTGGGCCCAGCAGGACCAGGTGCCCGAGGTGTGGGAGTACCTGGCGATGCGCCAGTTCAACAACTTCCGCCCCTGCCCCACCATCACCGACACCGTCGGCGGCTACGAACTGCCGGCGGACCTGCACGCGCAGGCCGCCACGCAGCGGGTCATCGCGCTTGCGGGCAACGCGACGACCATCGTGAACGACCTCTACTCCTACACCAAGGAACTCGCCGCTCCCGGCCGGCACCTGAACCTGCCCGTCGTGATCGCCGAACGCGAGAGCCTCTCCGAACGGGACGCCTACCTGAAGTCGGTCGAGGTCCACAACGACCTCATGCACGACTTCGAGAGCGAGGCCGCGGCCCTCGCCGCCGCCTGCCCCGTCCCCAATGTGCAGCGCTTCCTGCGGGGCGTGGCCGCGTGGGTCGACGGCAACCACTACTGGCACATGACCAACACCTATCGCTACAGCCTGCCCGACTTCTGGTAAGAGACCCTCAGGGCAAGAGAAATGGACTCATCTGTGACCAGCACCGAACTCACCGCCCCCGCCACCCCGCTGCGCATCCCCGGCCCGTCGACGCCCTATCAGGGGGACATCGCGCGCTACTGGGACGGCGAGGCCAGGCCCGTGAACCTGCGCCTCGGCGATGTCGACGGTCTGTACCACCACCACTACGGCATCGGTGACGTCGACCGGTCCGCGCTCGGCGACCCCGGCGACAGCGAGAGCGAGAAGAAGCTGATCGCCGAGCTCCACCGCCTCGAGTCGGCGCAGGCCGAATACCTCCTGGGGCATCTCGGTGACGTCGGCCGGGACGACACCGTGGTGGACGCGGGCTGTGGCCGCGGCGGCTCGATGGTGATGGCGCACCAGCGCTTCGGATGCCGGGTCGAGGGGCTCACGCTCTCGGCGAAGCAGGCCGACTTCGCCAACGGCCGGGCCCGCGAGCTGCGCATCCAGGACCATGTCCGGGCCCGCGTCTGCAACATGCTCGCCATGCCCTTCGAGAACGGGCAGGCCACGGCCTCGTGGAACAACGAGTCGAGCATGTACGTCGACCTCGGTGACCTGTTCGCCGAGCACTCCCGCGTCCTCAAGGTCGGCGGCCGCTACGTGACCATCACGGGCTGCTGGAACCCGCGGTACGGCCAGCCCTCGAAGTGGGTCTCCCAGATCAACGCGCACTTCGAGTGCAACATCCACTCCCGCCGCGAGTACCTGCGCGCCATGGCCGACAACCGTCTCGTGCCGCAGGCCGTCGTCGACCTCACCCCCGACACCCTGCCCTACTGGGAGCTGCGGGCGACGTCGTCGCTGGTGACGGGGATCGAGGACGCGTTCATCAACTCCTACCGGGACGGGTCCTTCCAGTACCTGCTGATCGCGGCCGACCGCGTCTGACCCTCGGTGGGGCGGGGAGGGTGCCCATCACGTGCGGGCCCCCTCCCCTACGGCTTCCCGGCCCGGGTACGAGGCAGCCGCGTCGCCCCCGCCGCCGCGAGCAGACAGCAGCCAAGGACCCACCAGAAGGTGTCGGCGAACGCCGCGGGGACGTCGGTGCCCCGGTCCGAGAGCCGGTCCTGAAGGACCACCGCGAGGGCCGCCGTGCCGACCGAACCACCCACGGTGTTCAGCAGGTTGAGCGCTCCCGACGCGCGCGGCAGGTGTTCGGGCTCGATGCGGCTGTAGACGATGTTCATCACGGGCGCCCCGATCATGGCCATCCCGAAGCCGCGCACCGCGAGCGCCGTGATGAGCACGGCGTCCGGCGGCGCGTGGTCGAGCTGGGTGAACGGGACCGTACCGGCGAGGATCAGCACGATGCCGGTCACCACCAGGCTCCGTGGCGCGACCTTGTCGATGGTGCGGCTGACCAGGAGCGATCCGGCGGCGGCGCCCAGGCCTTGGGGCGCGAGCAGCAGTCCGGCCTGCCACGCCGAGAGACCGCGCCCGCTCTGGAAGTACAGCGGCAGCAGGAACGTCGTGCCGAAGACCGACGCGCCGAGGACCAGCAGCGCGAGGGCGGCGGCCCCGAACGGCGGCCGCGTGAACAGCCGGGGGTCGACCAGCGGGGTGCCGCGGGTCCGCAGCCCGTGCACCGTAAAACCGGCCAGCATCGCGAGGCCCGCCGTCACACCGGTCGCGGCGGGCACGTCGCGCCCGTGGGCGACCTCGGTAAGCCCGTAGACCAGCACGGCGAGGCCGGGTGAGAGCAGCGCGGCTCCTCGCAGGTCGAAGGCCGTACGCCGGGTCGACGGCGGTACGTCGGGCACGTGGCGGCGGGCGAGCAGGACCGCGACGGCGCCGATCGGCAGGTTGACCAGGAACAGCCAGGGCCAGGACGCCACGCTGAGGAGCGAGCCGCCGACGAGCGGGCCGAAGACGGGTGAGAGCAGCGGCACAACGGCGACGACGCTGATCACCCGGCCGGTGCGGTCGCGGCCCGCGATGCGGGCGAGGAGTGCCTGTCCGGTCGCGGGCAGGAGGCCGCCGCCGAGGCCCTGGACCACCCGGAACGCGATCAGGCTCGGCGCCGACCAGGCCAGCGCGCACAGCACCGAGCCGAGCAGGAACACTCCCACGGCGGTGAGCCAGACCCGACGGCCCCCGAACCGGTCGGCGAGCCAGCCGGAGGCGGGCACCGCGGCGACGACGGCAAGCAGGTAGGCGGTGCTGACCCACTGGATGTCGGCGACGGAGGCGTCGAACTCCTCGGTCAGGCTGTCGATCCCGACGCTGACGATGGTGGCGTCCAGCGTGGCCATGAACGTGCCGAGCACCAGGATGAACGCGATCCGCAGGAGTGGCCCGTCCACCCGCTCGGCGGGTGGCGCGACGTCGCCGGTCATCGGTCCTCCAGGAGGCCGCGGACATCGGCATCGAGGTGCAGGTCCAACGTACGGAGCAGGCCGAGCAGTTCGTCGGCGAGCCCGTCGACGTCGACACCTGCCCGGTGGGCGAGCACGCCGGTCCATCCTTCGCCCTCGGGCATGACCGTCAGGGTCACCGGGTGGTGGGTGGCCTCGCGGAAGCGGGTGGCGACGACCGTGAGCCCGGGGGCGGGTTCGCGCAGGCGGTCCGGGTCGACCGGGTAGTTCTCGAACACCACGAGGCTGTCGAAGAGCCGGTGGCGCCCGGTCAGGCGTTCCAGGTCGGTGAGGGCGACGTGGTGGTGTTCGGTCAGGGCGCGTTGGCGGTACTGGAGGTCGGTGAGCGTGTCCGCGAGCGTGCCGTCGAGCCGTGCCCGTACCGGCACGGTGTTGGCGAGCAGACCGACGATCTCCTCGACGCCCTCGAGCTCCGGGGGCCGGCAGGCGACCATGGCGCCGAAGCACACGTCGGTGCGGCCCGAGCGCCGTGCGAGCAGCACCGACCAGGCGCCCTGCACCAGCGTGTTGCGGGTCAGTCCGCGCCGCGCGGCGAGCTCTCCGAGGCCTGCCACCAGGGCCGCGTCGAACGTGATGAGCGTGGGCTCCTGCCAGGCCGGTCCTGGCTGCCCTGCGCCCAGGTAGTCGCCCTCGGGCAGGCCGTCCAGTTCGGCGGCCCACAGGCCGAGGTCGGGTTCGTTCTCGGCGCGCCAGCGCAGATAGTCGCCGAACGGCACGGGGGCGGGCAGGTCGGCGGCCGTACCGCGGGTGCGGGCCGTGTAGAGGTCGAACAGCTCGGTGAGGATGCGCGGGGCCGACCAGCCGTCGGACAGCACGTGATGGCTGGTCATGACCAGATGGGAGAGGTCGGCGCCGTCCCGGATCACGGTCAGGCGCAGGAGGGGGCCGCGGGCGAGGTCGAAGGGCTCGGCGAGGTCGGCCGCGAGGACCTTTTCGGCCGGTCCTTCGACCACGCGGAAGTCCGGGACCGGCGACTTGGGGATCACCGCGAGGTCGGCGGGGAACACGGCGCCCAGGTTTGGGTGACGGGCCATCAGGTCGGCTCCCGCGCCGCGCAGGGCCTCGGTGTCGAGCGGTCCCGCGAGGGAGAACGCCGACTGCACGGTGTACGGGTCGGGGCGCTCGGTGCGTGCGTGCCGGAGCATCACTTCCTGGAGCGGGGTGAGCGGCTCCATCCCGGCGATCGGCCGGTCGTGGTCGAGGGCGCTGATCTCCGGTGCCGCGGCGAGGTCGAGGAGCGCGGCCCGCATGCAGCCGGCCAGGTCCGCCACCTCGGCGGCGGTGAACAGCTCGGCGGGCCAGGTGATGCGGATGCCGAGCGCGTCGTCGCGTACCAGCGCGTTGACCATGAGGCTGTGCGGCAGCGGCAGTTCGTCGCCGCCGCCGGAGCCGAGCGGGTCGGCGTCGGGGGCGGGCTGCCACGGCGTCTCCCGCGTGGGGGCGCCGGGGAACTGTCCGAGGTAGTTCCAGGCGACCTCCGGCTCCACGTGGTCCAGGAGGCCCGCCGAGGTGAGGATGCCGTGACCGAGGGCGTCGCCCTGGGCGCGCAGCCGCTCCCTGACGGCCCGTATGTCGTCGTCGGCGTGCAGCCGTACGGGGTGGACCGCGGTGAACCAGCCGACGGTCTGGGAGAGGTCGACCTGCCGCGGGCGGCCGTGGCTCTCCAGGGCGACCAGCACCTGGGGCGTGCCGCGCCAGGCCCGTACCGCCCGGGCGAGCGCCGTGAGCAGCACCGCGTCGGGCGTGCTGCGGTGGGCGGCGGGCAGGGTGGTGATCAGGGCGCGGGTCGCTTCGGCGTCGAGCCGGAGTTCGTGGTGGCGTGCCGTGGCGACGGTGTCCCTGGCGGGGTCGAGCGGGCGTCCTGCGAGCGCCGGGGTGGCGGTCATCCGCTGCCAGTGCGGCAGTTCGCTCCGCCGGTCGGCATCGCGCAGCGAACGCGCCCAGCCGAGGAACGACTCTCCGTGGCGGACCGGGGAGCCGCCGGAGTACGCGTGCTCCAGGTCGTCGAGGAGGATGCGCCAGGAGACGCCGTCGACGACGAGGTGGTGTGCGATCAGGGCGAGCCTGCCGGGCCGTTCGGGTCCGGCGTCCATCCAGACGGCGCGCAGGAGTGGGCCGGTGCGCGGGTCCATCGACGCGCGGGCCGCGGCGATGTGCGAGTCGAGCAGCGTACGCGGGTCGTCCGTGGCGGGTACGCGGGTCAGGATCGCGGCGCCGGTCACCGCGCCGGCCTGGGGGATGTGCAGCGCGTCGGCGCTCAGGCGGGCGCGCAGGACGTCGTGCCGGGCCAGGAGCGCGTCGAGCGCGGTCCGCCAGGTGGCCTCGTCGCCGCCCGGCGGGACGCAGATCTCCATCCACTGGCAGAAGGTGTCGGCTGCGGTGCCCGCGCGGCGCAGCAGGTCTCGCATGACCGGGGTCAGCGGGGCGTCGCCGGTCGCGGGCGCCTCGCCGGTGTCCAGGGCGCGGGCGCGCGCCGCGATACCGGCGACCGTCGCCCCCTCGAACACGTCCCGTGCGGTCAGTCCGAGCCCTTGGCGCCGGGCCCGCGAGACGACCTGGAGCGAGACGATGCTGTCGCCGCCGATGGCGAAGAAGTCGTCGTCGGGGCCGATGGCGTCGGTGCCGAGGACGTCACGCAGGACGCCGAGCAGCACCGCCTCGGCGTCGGACACGGGCGCGCGGAGCGCCGTGGTCACGGTCTCGGGGGCGGGCAGCGCGGTGGGGTCGAGCTTGCCGCTGGGGCTGAGCGGCAGCCGGTCGATCGGTACGAGGACCGTCGGGACCATGTGGTCGGGGAGTTCCCCGGCCAGGAACTCGCGCAGCCGCGCGGTGTCCAGGTCGGCGTCGTCGGCCGGGATGACGTAACCGATGAGCCGCCCGTCGCGCACGATCACGGCGCAGGCCCGTACGTCGGGGTGGCCGGTCAGCGTGGACTCGATCTCGCCCAGTTCGACGCGGAAGCCACGGATCTTGACCTGGTGGTCGACGCGGCCGAGGAACACCAGCTGTCCGTCGGGCCGCCACCGCACCAGGTCGCCGGTGCGGTACATCCGCTCCCCGGGCGGTCCGAACGGGTCGGCGACGAACCGCTCGGACGTCAGTCCGGGCCGCCCGAGGTAGCCGCGGGCGACGCTGGGCCCGCCGAGGTACAGCTCACCGCTCACGCCGACGCCGGCCGGCTGGAGTCCGCCGTCGAGGACGTAGGCGCGGACGTTGGGGTCGGGGCGGCCGATGGGCAGCGGGCCCTCGTCGTCCGGGTCGTACTGCCAGGTCACGGCGTTGATGGTGACCTCGGTCGGGCCGTACGCGTTGAAGAGCGCCCGGCGGCCTCGGCCCCAGCGGCGCGCCAGTTCGGGGTCGAGCCGTTCGGCGCCGACGACGAAGAGCACGTCGGGGTCCACGGTGCGGTCGTCGGGCATCGCGGCCAGGAACGACGGCAGCAGGTTCACTCCGGTCACCCGGTGTTCGACGATGTAGTCGAGAAGTTCGTCGCCGGGGACGCGCACCTCCTCGGGCGCGATGACGGATGTGCCGCCGGACAGCAGCGGCACCATGGTCTGCCAGAACGCGACGTCGAAGCCGGTCGACGCGAAGTGCAGGTACCGGTCGTGCTCGGTGACGCCGACGACCTCCTCCTGGAGGGCGATCAGGTCGGGCACGCCCCGGTGGGTCACCCCGACGCCCTTGGGGCGCCCTGTGGTGCCGGAGGTGTAGATGACGTACGCGAGGGCGTCGTCGGTGAGCCGCGCGCGGGCGTCGGCCGGGTCGGTGTCCGGGGCGGACGCGAGCGTGGCCGGATCGTCGAGGCGCAGGACCGGGATGTCGCGTGCGACGGGCGGTTCGGCGCCGGTCGAGACGACGGCGGCCGGGCCGATGTCGTCGAACATGTACGCGAGCCGTTCCCGGGGGTAGCTCGCGTCCATCGGCACGTACACGGCGCCCGCCTTGGCCACGCCGAACAGCGCGACGGTCATGTCGATGTCGCGTCCGAGCAGGACCGCGACCGGGTCCTGCGGGCGTACCCCGCGCGCGATGAGGGCATGGGCGAGCCGGTTGGCCGCGCGGTCCAACTCCGCGTAGCTGAGGCTGCGTCCGCGGCAGACCAGGGCCTCGGCGCCGGGCTTGCGCCCGACCCAGGCGGCGAACTCCTCCAGCCAGTGGCCGCGGGTCTTGGCGGGCACGATCCCGGTGCCGGTGCGCAGGATCCGCTTCCGCTCGTCGGGGTCGAGCGCGGGCAGCCCGAGCGCGGGGCGTGCGGGGTCGTCGACCATCTCCTTGAGGAGGTTGTGCAGCCAGCGCCCGTAGTCGCGTACGGCGCTCTCGTCGAAGGCGTGCGGCTGGTAGCCGAGGCCGATGGTGATCTCGTCGTCGGGGATCACGATGACGGTCAGCGCGTAGTGCGTGGCGTCCGTGATGTCCACGCCCGCGAGGTCGAGGCCGGGGGCGAGCGGGGTGCGCTTCCTGCTGGACAGCGGGAAGTTCTCCATGACCAGCATCGTGTCGAACAGTTCACCGACGCCCACCGCCCGCTGGATCTCGGGCAGTCCGACGTAGTGGTGCTCGGCCAGCGCGACGCTCTCGGCGTGCACCTGGGCCAGGAGGTCCCGGGCGCTCTGGTCCTGGGTGTGCCGGACGCGGACGGGAATGGTGGTGCCGAGCTGGCCGATCATCGACTCCACGCCGTCGACCTCGGCGGGCCGCCCGGACACCGGGCAGCCGAAGACGACGTCGCGGCGCCCGGTGAGCTTGCCGAGGAGCAGGCCCCACGCGGTCTGCAGCACGGTGGTCAGGGTGACGCCCTGCTCGCGGGCGAACGTGCGCAGCCGGTCGCTGAACTCGCGGCCCAGGGAGACGGTTTCGCGGCCGGGCCGCTCGACGCCGGTCCCGGCGCTCGCGGGCGCGAGGCGCGTGGCGTCGTCGACACCGGCCAGCGCGTCCCGCCACGCGGTGCGGGACACCTCGCGGTCGCGGCCCGCCAGCCAACGGAAGTACTCCGAGAGTGGCGGGGTGGCGGGCACTGCGGGGCCGCCGCCGAGCTCGGCGTAGAGGGCGAGGAGGGTGCGGCCGACCAGCGGCATCGACCAGCCGTCGAGCAGCGCGTGATGGTTGGTGATCACCAGCTTGTGCTCGGCGGGCCCGACGCGGGACAGCAGGAAGCGGATCAGTGGCGGCCGTGCCGGGTCGAAGGGGCGCTCCAGGTCGGCGCGGGCGGCCTCGGGGAACCGGTCGTCCTGTCGCCAGTCCAGGGTTACGTCGGCGGGGATCACCTGCACCACGTCGTCCCCGGCCGTGCCGAGGTGGACGCGCAACGACGGGTGGCGGCGCAGGAGTTCGTGGGCGGCCTCGGCCATGCGCTCCGGCACCAGGTCGCCGACCAGCGTGGTCACGGCCTGTACGACGTAGACGTCGGCGTCGTGGTCGTCGCGGATCAGGGTGTGGAACGAGAGCCCGACCTGAAGGGGTGTGGCGGGCAGCACGTCGGCGATGCGGCCGGTGCGTTCGAGGGCGTCGATGGCGGCCTGGTCGAGGTCGACGAGGGGCAGGTCCGAGGGGGTGAGCCCGCCGGAGGTGTGCCGCGCGTGCCCGGCCAGCGCGTCAAGCGCCGCCGCCCAGGCGCTCTGCAGATCCTGCACCACGTCCGTGCCGAGCACCTCGGTCGCGGCCGTCCACTCGACGGCGAGCCGGGGCTCTTCCCCCTCGTGGACGAAGCAGTTGAGGGCGAGGACCTGCTCAAGTGCCTTGGTTCCTGGCTCGGCCACCGAGAACGCGTCGTGCTCCGGCAGGCGCCAGCCGGTTCCGGGCAGCGGGGCGAACCGGCCCAGGTAGTTCAGCAGGACGTCCGGCGGCGGGACGGCCGCGAACTCGGCGCGGGACGCCGGGTCGAGGTGGCGCAGGACCCCGTAGCCGACGCCGTTGTCGGGTACGCCGCGTCTGGCCTCCTTGGCAGCGCGCAGCGTGCGCCCGACGTCGCCCGCCATGGGGACGCGGACCGGGTACTCGCTGGTGAACCAGCCGACCGTACGGGAGAGGTCGAGGTGTTCGCGGCCGTGGCCCTCCATCGAGACCGTCACCGCGTCGCCGGACAGGCCCCACTCGCGCAGGGTGAGCACCAGGGCGGCGAGGAGGATCTCGTCGACACCGGCCCGGTAGGCGGCGGGCAGCGTGGTCAGCAGCGCCTCGGTCGTCTCGGGCGAGGCCACGGTGACCGACCGGTGGGCGGTCGACACGGTGTCCCGGGCGGGGTCGAGGGGGCGGGCGCCGAGCCGGGAGGCGGAGGCGAGCGCGGTCCGCCAGTGGTCGAGTTCGCCGCGTCGCGCGCCGGTCGTGCCCTGTTCGGCGAGGAGCAGGGCGTGCCGCCGCCACGACGACCCGCCTGGCTGCGGCGCGCCGCCGGTGCAGGCCGCGTGGAGGTCGGGAAGGAGGATGCGCCAGGACACGCCGTCCATGGCGAGGTGGTGGACGACGACGACCAGGCGGTCCGACGTGCCGTCGCCGGTGCGGAGCAGGGCGGCGCGCACCACGTCGCCCGAGTGCGGGTCGAGTTGACCGGCGAGGCGTTCGGCCAGGGTGGTCACGTCCTCGCCGAGGACCTCGTCGACTACGGCGCGCACGGCGCCGCGGGGCAGTACCTCCAGGCCGTCGGCCGCGCGCAGGCGCAGCGCGTCGTGGTGGTCGAGCACGGTCTGCATGCCCACGGCCAGGTCGGCGCGGCTGAGTTCGTCGACGTGCAGGGCGGTCCACTGCGCGTATGCGGCGATGGCGGCCACATCCGGGTGCGGGTCGAGCAGGGCGCGCACGATGGGCGGCGCGGGCACGGGCCCGGTCGGCTCGTCCACCGGTTCGGCGGCGTCCTCGACCAGGGTGGCGGAGGCGGCGAGGGCGGCGAAGCTGCGGCGGGCGAGGAGGTCGCGGGGGCGCAGTTCGAGGCCCTCGGCGCGCAGTCTGCTGCTGAGGGTGATGGCGGTGATGCTGTCGCCGCCGAGGGCGTAGAAGTCGTCGTCGACGCCGACCCGTTCGACGTCGAGGACGTCGGCGAGGACGGCGCACAGCAGCCGCTCCCGTTCGGTGCTCGGCGCCCGTCCGCCGCCGGTGGCCGTGGGGGCGGGCAGGGCGGCGCGGTCGAGCTTGCCGTTGGGCGTGAGGGGGAGTTCGTCGAGGACGACGACGGCCGCGGGCACCAGGTGGTCGGGCAGCCGGCCTGCGAGGTGGGCGCGCACCTCGTCACCGGTGACCTCGGTGGACACGACGTAGCCGATCAGCCGGGAGGAGCGCACCGTGGCGGCCGCCGCGGTGACACCGGGGACCGCGCCGAGCACGGCCTCGACCTCGCCGGTCTCCACCCGGTGGCCGCGGATCTTGACCTGTCCGTCACCCCGGCCCAGGTACTGAAGGCCCCGGCCCGGCACCCAGCGGGCCAGGTCCCCGGTGCGGTACATGCGCTCGCCCGGCGCGCCGAAGGGGTCGGCGACGAACCGTTCGGCGCTCGCGCCCGGCCTGCCGAGGTAGCCGCGGGCCAGGTGCGGTCCCGCCAGGTACAGCTCGCCCGTCCGGCCGTGCGGCA
Organism: Streptomyces sp. NPDC058284; assembly: GCF_042881135.1. Lineage (NCBI taxonomy): Bacteria > Bacillati > Actinomycetota > Actinomycetes > Kitasatosporales > Streptomycetaceae > Streptomyces > Streptomyces sp. NPDC058284. The sequence continues at coordinate 121,373 of NZ_JBHVYE010000020.1, read as the reverse complement.
CCGGCTGGAGCGCGCAGTCCAGGACGTGGACGCGGGTGCCCGCGAGGGGGTGGCCGATCGTCGGCTCGTCGCCGTCGACGCGGGCGGTGGTGGCGTCCACGGTGGCCTCGGTGGGGCCGTAGATGTTGCGGGCGGTGATCCCGGACTCGCGGATGCGCCGCCACAGCGCGGGCGGTGTCGCTTCGCCGCCGAGGACGAGCAGTGTCGGACGGTGGTCGAGGAGGCCGCCGTCGATCAGTGGCGCGGCCATCGACGGGGTGGTGTCGACGATGTCGATGCCGTCGCGGGCGTACGCGGTGAGCAGGGCGTCGGCGTCGCGGACGGTCTCGGCGTCGTAGACGTGCAGTTCGTGCCCGCACAGCAGCCACACCAGGTGGTCGAGGGCGGAGTCGAAGGCGAACGAGTAGGTGTGCGCGGCGCGCAGGCGTCTGCCCGCCGCGCGTTCGGCCTCGGCGACGACCGTGGAGCGCTGGTGGTGCAGGAGCGACGCCAGGCCGCCGACGCGGCCGAGTACGCCCTTGGGGCGGCCGGTCGACCCGGAGGTGTGGATCACGTAGGCGAGGTGTTCGGGGTGGCGTGGCGCGGCCAGTTCGCCGGTGGTCAGTGGCGCGCCGGACAGCGCGGCGGCCTCACCGAGCAGGGTCTGCCAGGGCAGCCCCTCGACCGCGTCGGTGGCGGTCAGGACCAGTGCGGGGCGGGTGTCGTCGAGCAGGTCGTGCAGCCGCTCGGGCGGGTGGGCGGTGTCCAGGGGCAGGAAGGCGGCGCCCGCGTCGAGGACGGCGAGGAGGGCCACGACAGAGTCGGCGGAGCGCGGCAGCGCGAGGGCCACCACGTCGTCGGGGCCGATCCCGCGCGCCCTGAGCGCGCGGGCGGCCCGGTGCACGCGGTCGGCCAGTCCGGCCGCGGTCAGCCGGTCGTCTCCGCAGACCAGGGCCGTGCTTGAAGGGTCTGCGGCGGCCATCGCGGCGAACGCGGACGGCACGTCGAGCGGGGTGCCGGGCAGGGCGGGCGGGCACCGGTCCGCGAGGATCCTGTCCGCGTCGTCGGTCAAGGGGATCCGCCCGACGGGCAGGCCGTCGACCAGTCCCGAGAGCAGGGCCTTGAGACCCGACAGCAGGCCGTCGACCGAGGCCTGGTCGTTGGTCCGTGCGTCGACCTCGAAGCCGAGCAGCAGTCCGCCGTCGCGGGCGGGAAGGACGCTGAGGCCCATGTCCTCCGGCGGGCCGCCCGCGACATTGCGCATGACGCCGCAGGACCCGGCGAAGTCGAGCGCCAGGTCGAAGGCCTTGAGGTTGATGCCGCGGCCGTGCAGCAGCGCGCCCGCGCCGGGCGCGCCGAGGTCGCGGGGCAGGTCCTCGCCCCGGTAGCGCTGGTGGTCGCGCATCTCCTTCATCGCGGTGGCGACGCGACGGCTCAACTCGCCGAGCCCGTCGCCGGGCCGGACGCTCACGCGCATCGGCAGCACGTTGACCGCCATCGCGGGGGTGCGCAGTTCGACGGAGCCGGCGCGGCACATCAGCGGCAGCGCGAAGACGACGTCGGTGCGGCCCTCCATGCGGTGCAGGAAGGCGGCGTAGACCGCGATCAGCGCCTCGCCCCAGGTGACGCCCCGCGCGTCGGCGAAGGCGCGCAGCCGGGCCGTCTCCTCGGCGGACAGGGCGGCGCGGGCGGTCAGGGTGGCGTCGGGCGCACCGGCGGCGGCGTCGCTTTCGCCGAGGTCGGGCAGCGGGGTGAACCGCTCGACCCAGTACGCGCGGTCCTCGGTGAACTTCTCGCTCTCCCGGTAGGCGCGGTCGGCGGCGACGAAGTCGGCGAAGCCGCCGAAGGCCGACTTGCGCGGCTCGGTGCCCCGTACGAGGGCGGTGTAGCGGGCGGCGGTGCGGCGGGCGAGCATCGCGGCGGTGTAGCCGTCGAAGACGAGGTGGTGGCCGAGCTGGGTGTACCAGACCTCGCGGTCGGAGAGGCGGATGACGGTCCGTGCGTACAGCGGCCGGTCCACCATCCCCCGGCACTCCGCGCCCACCCGCGCCCGCTCCGCCCCGACGAGCGCGTGCGCCGCCGCCACGGGGTCGGCCGCGTCGCTGACGTCGGCCACCCGGGGCGGCGGGACCGGCCCCTGAGTGATCCGCTGGCGCGGGCCCCGCGGGGTGTCGTACACCCGCAGCCGCAGTGTCTCGGCCTCCTCGGTGGTGGCCCGGACCGCTTCGACGAGCGCGTCGATGTCGACGGGGGCCCCGCCGGATATCTCCACCACGTCGCCGACGACGTAGTAGGGCGAGTCGGGCTCCAGGCGCTGGGCGTTCCAGATGCCCCGTTGGGCGCCGGTCAGGGGGAGCAGGCCGTCAAAGGAGACGCTCGTGGTGCTCAACTCATGCTCCTTGCAGTGTGGGGACGACCATCGGCGTATCGGTCACCGGGTCGGGGACGATGACGCTCGGCAGGTCGAAGACGTCCTTGATGAGCGCGGCGTCGACGATGTCGACGGGGTCGCCCTCGGCGGCGACACGGCCGTCCTTCATGGCGACGAGGTGGTCGGCGAAGCGGCACGCCTGGTTGATGTCGTGCAGGACGGCGATGACCGTGCGCCCACGGTCGCGCAACCCGGCGAGCAGGCCGAGCAGTTGGTACTGGTGGGTGATGTCCAGGAAGGACGTCGGTTCGTCGAGCAGCAGGCAGGGCGTCTCCTGGGCGAGCACCATGGCCATCCAGACCCGCTGCCGCTGCCCGCCGGACAGTTCCTGCACGGGCCGGTCGGCGAGGTCGCTGACGCCCGCGGCGGCCATCGCCCCGGTGACGGCCCGCTCGTCGTCCGCCGACCAGAGCGCGAGGAGTGACTGGTAGGGGAACCGTCCCCGGCCCACCAGTTGGCGGACCTTGATGTCGTCGGGGGCCTGCGGGTCCTGCGGCAGGAAGCCGAGCTGCTTGGCCAGGGCCTTGGCCGGGTAGTCGCCGACCGCCCGGCCGTCGAGTTCGACGTGCCCGCGCTCGGGGCGCAGCAGCCGCACGAAGGCCCTCAACAGGGTTGATTTTCCACCGCCGTTGGGGCCCACGATGGCGGTGAACGCGCCGTCGGGGACGTCGAGGCTCAGCCGGGTGGACACCACGCGGTCTCCGTAGCGCAGGGTGATGTCCCGCGCGGTCAGGCGTGCGGTCATGCGCGCCTCACCTCCTTGGTCAGCAGCCAGATCAGGTAGCAGCCGCCGATCGCGGTGCTCACCACGCCGACGGGCAGCGCGACGGGCGCGAGCAGCATCTGGGCGATGAGGTCGGCGCCCAGGAGGAGCACCGACCCGGTGAGGGCGGCCGGGAGCAGCGGGACACCGGCCGCGCCGGCGAGCCTGCGGCCGATCTGCGGGGCGGCGAGCGCGATGAACGCGATGGGCCCGGCGACCGCGGTCACCGTGGCCGTGCAACCGACGCCGACCAGGACCATGACGAGCCGCAGCCGGTCGAGGTGGACGCCGGTGGTCGCCGCGACGGCGTCGCCGAGCGAGGCCTGGTGCATGGCGTGTGCCCGTGTGGCCATCAGGGCGAGCAGCACAGCGATCACCGTGAACGGGATGCCCAGGTCGTCCCAGCCGACGCCGTTGAGTGAGCCCGCGCTCCAGCCGACCGCGGCGATCGCCACCTCCAGGTCGGCGCGGAGCACGATCCACGAGTTGACCGCGGTCACCATCGCGTTGACGGCGATGCCGATGACGACGAGGCGCAGTCCGGAGAAGCCCCGGTCGAACGAGAGCAGGTAGACGGCGGCCGCGACGACGAGCCCGCCGAGCACCGAGCCGACGGCGAGTTGGGCGGAGGTGCCCGAGAGGACGGTGATGGCGACCAGGGCGCCGGTGTAGGCGCCCGCGTCGAGGCCGATGACGTCGGGGCTGCCCATCGGGTTGCGGGTGAGGTTCTGGAAGAGGGCGCCGGCCACGCCGAGCGCGGCACCGAAGACCAGTCCGGCGAGCACCCGCGGCAGCCGCCAGTCGGAGATGACGACGGAGGGTTCGGCGCCGGTGAGGGCGTCGAACACCTCGTCGGGGGTGGACCAGGACGCGCCGTAGCAGAGCCCGGTCAGGCCCAGGGCGAGCATCAGGGCGGCCAGCACGGCGGCGAGGACGACCGTGCGGCGCTCGGCGCGCAGTCCGCGTACGTTCAGTGTGTTCACAGCGCACCCGCCCCGTAGCGGCGGACGGCCCAGATGAGCATCGGGCCGCCGAGGAACGCGGTGACGACGGCCACCGGCACCTCGCCGGTGGGCAGCAGCACCCGCGACCCGATGTCGGCGATCAGCAGCAGGATCGGGCCGAGGACCATCGAGTGGAGCAGCAGCCACGGGACCGACCCCCCGGCCGGCTTGCGGACCAGGTGCGGCACGATCAGGCCGACGAACAGGATCGGCCCGGCGACCGCCGTCGCCGCCCCGCTCAGCACGGTGACCAGTACCAGGGCGACGGCACGTACGCGGAGCACGCTCGCGCCCAGGGTCTGCGCCACGCTCTCGCCGAGCGCCAGGGCGTTGAGCGACCTGCTCAGCAGCAGCGCCGCGAGCAGGGACACCGCTATCGCGGTCAGAGGCAGGGCCAGCGGCGCCTGTTCGCGGGAGGCGAGCGAGCCGACCGACCAGAACCGGTAAACGTCGAAGGTGTCGGGGAGCATCAGCCGCATGCCGAGCGCGACGCCGTTCAGGATCGCGGTCAGGGCCACGCCGGTGAGCACCAGGCGCAGCGGGGAGCGGCGTCCGACGGCGGCGACGAGCAGCGCCGCGAGCACCGATCCGGTGACCGCCAGGCCCAACTGGCCGGACTGGCCCGCGGCCAGTCCGAGCCCCGAGCCGACGGTGATGGCGAACCCGGCGCCCGCGGTGACCCCGAGGATGCCGGGCTCGGCCAGCGGGTTGCGGGCCAGCGTCTGGATCAGCGCGCCCGCCACCGCGAGGGCGGCGCCCACCGCGACGGCGAGCAGTGCGCGGGGCGCCCGGACGTCCCGCACGATGACGTGGTCGTCGGTGCCCCGGTGGTCCAGGAGCGCGCGGAGGACCTCGGTGGGCGCGATGTGGCGGGCGCCGACGCCGATGCTCAGGACGGCGACCGCCGCGAGGATGACGACTCCGGCCACGAGCAGTGCGAGTTGCGGGCCGGCCCGCCCGGTTCCGAGCGCCTCGGGGGCGCGGCCCGCGACGCTCACCGCTTGAGGAGCGGCGCGAACGACGTGTCGATCGCGTCCAGGGTCTGCATGGCCTGCCCGTAGGTCGCGGCCTCGGTGTAGCGGATCGGGAAGGTCTTGCCCGCCTTGACGGCGGGCAGGTTCTTCCACAGCTTGGAGTCCATGACGTACTTCACCGGCTGCGGGACGCTGCCGTCGGCGTTGACCGAGTAGGTGATGGCGTCGGCCTCGCCGAGCGCGTCGGGGAGCTCTTCGAGGGAGGGGTACTCGCTGACGGCTCGCGAGCCGGGGCCCTTCTTCTTGACCTTGCCGTAGTACTTCGCGCCGACGTCCTCGGCGATGTTCGTGCCCCACGAGTGGCCGAACTCGCGCTGCCAGGTGCCCTTGGCGCTCTCGCCGTACGCGCCGACGTGACCCAGCTTCAGCCGCGGCAGCACCTTCTCGTACTTCTTCGCCAGCTTGGCCGCCTTGGCCTCGTACGCGTCCTGCACGGCGTCGAACTTCTTGAGCGCGCCGGCGGCGTCGGCCTGCTTGCGGGACTGCTCGCGCCAGGCGGACGGCACGGTCGGGCCGACCGCCACCACGGGGGCGATGCTCTCCAGGCGCTTGACGTCGATGTCGCCGAGGACGGGGGCGGGTACGCCGATGACGATCAGGTCGGGCTTGGCCTCGGCGACGGCCTCGTAGTTGGTCTCGGCCGCCTGCTCGCCCGCCACCTTGGGGAGCTTCTTGTACGTGGCGAGGTCCTGCTTGCTCATCATCGGCTCGCCGCGCTTCCACGACGAGACCCCGACCAGCGGCGCGTGGGCCTCGATCATGACGGGGACGGCGTAGCCGGTGGCGACCACACGCTTCGGGTCGGACGGGATCTTGATCTTGCCGTTGTCGGCGGCGAACACCCGGGTCCCACCGTTCCCGGAGTCATTCGATCCGCCGTCCGACGACCCGCATCCGGTCAGCGCCAGGGCCAGCGCCACGGCTCCGAGAAGGCCCGACGATCTGCGTATGGACATTCTTCCGCTCCTTGCTACTTAGGTAAGGCTAACCTTAGTTGATGTTCGCTGGTGCCCGGACCACCGGGCGGCGGATTCACTCCGCGCCGCCCCGTCCGGCCGCATCGGTCGGTCAGTGGTCGTCCTCGTCGAAGTCGGCGACGCCGCGCTTCCAGTAGCCGGTGATGTCGTGGTCGGCCCTGTCGAGCCCCAGCTCGTCGCGGACCCAGCGGCGCAGCGGCTTGATCTGCCCCGCCTCACCGGCGACCCACACGTACACCCGCTCACCCCCCGGCACCGTCACCGCGGTCACGGCCCGCTCCAACGCGCCGCCGGTGCCCGGCGGTTGAGCGCCCCGGTGCAGCCAGCGCACCTCGAACCCCTCGGGCGCCGACAGCTCGATCTCCTCCGCGGCGTCGGCGACCTCGATGAAGGCCCAGCCCTTCGCGGTACGGGGCAGCTCCTCCAGGTGGCGCGCGATCGCGGGCAGCGCCGTGATGTCGCCGGCCAGGAGGTAACGGTCGTACGTGTGCGGCACGATCAGCCCGCCGGGCGGACCCGCGACGTGCACGACGTCGCCGGGCTCGGCCCGGTGCGCCCAGTCCGAGGCGAGGCCGCCGGCGTGCGGAACGATGTCGATGTCGATCTCGCCCGTGGCCGGGTCGTAGCGGCGCACGGTGTACTCCCGGGACGTGGGCGCCGGCCGCGGCCAGCGCAGCATCGTCCCGTTCCGCTCGGGCAGCCGCAGCGAGCCGTCCGGCTCGGGAAAGATGAGCTTCACGTGCTCGTCCGGCGCATGGGCCTGAAACCCCTCCGTGCCCGGGCCGCCCAGCGTGAGGCGCAGCAGGCCCGCGCCGACCATGGCCGTACGCACGACCTCGACTTCGCGGAGGCCGATCGGGTAGCCCACCTTCTCGGCGTGCAGGCCCGCCCGGACCTCCGCGATCCGGTCCAGGTGACGGTGGCGGTGATCGGCCCGGCTCATGCGGCACGGCCCGTCAGCAGGGCGGTCCAGTGGCCCAGTTCGGGCTGTTCGGCGAGGTCGGGAAATTCCAGCGTGGCCGCTCCCGCGGTACGCCACCGCTGGACCAGGGTCATGATCCGCACCGAGTCCAGGCCGAGGTCGAACAGGTCCTCCCCCGGCACGATCTCGGCGGGGTCGCAGTCGAGCAGCTCCGCGATGTCGGCGCGGACGCGCTCGGGCGACAGGGTCTGGTCCATCGGATGGGCTCCTTCGGGAGACGGGCGCCGACGGCGCGATCAGCGCGTCGGCGGGGGACGGTGGTGATGCCGACGCCACGGTGATCGGCGGGCGCGTGCGCGCACCCCGGTGAGGCGTTCACCCCGGAAAGGGCCAAGGGGCGGAGTCCGCAGACGACAGCAGCACGGACTCCGCCCCCACCGCTATTCAGGGAAGGCTAACCTAACTTAATCATGAAGGAGGCGTGCAAAGGGAAGGCGGGTCTGGGACCTGTCCCGACCCGCCTCCCCGGCGCCGCCGCGCGTACCGCTACGTCACATGACGGTGCGGCTCCGCCGATTGGCCGTGCCCACCAGACCTGTGGCGGCCTCTCGCGGCGCCGTCACGCGCCCTTCCCCGTGTCCAGATCGCGGAGCGCGTTCTCCACCACCTCGGTCAGCGCCGGATGGATCCACAGCGGCCGTTCGGCGACCTCGCGCGCCGTGAGCCCGAAGGTCATCGCGAGGACGAACGGCTGGATGAGAGTGGCGGCCTGCGGCCCGAGCACATGCGCGCCGAGCAGCCGCCCGGTGGCCCGGTCGGCCAGCACCTTGCAGAACCCCTGCGTGTCCTCCAGCGCCCAGCCGTACGCCACGTCCTCGTACCGGCGCGAACCGACCGCGTACTCCCTGCCCTGCTCGCGGGCCTCCTGCTCGGTGAGGCCCACCTGGGCGATCTGGGGCCGGGCGAACACGGCCGAGGGCACCACGTCGTACGACATCGAGCGCGGCTCGTCGGGGTGCAGGAGGTTGTGCGCGACCACCTCGCCCTCGCGGTTCGCCACATGCTTCAGGGGCGGCCCGGGCGTGATGTCACCCAGGGCCCAGACGCCGTCGGCACTGGTCCGCAGTTGCGCGTCGACCTCGATATGGCCGTTGTCGTCGCAGGCGATGCCAGCCCGGTCCAGGTCGAGGCGGTCACTGTTCGGCTCGCGCCCCACGGCGACGAGGAGCGTGTCCGTCTCGATGACCGAGTCGTCGTCGAGGGTCAGCCGGAGCTCGCCGGGGCGCCCCTCCACACGGACGAGTTCGCGGCCGAGGCGCAGGTCGTGGACGGAGCTCACGATGTCGGTGAAGGCCGACGCGGTCGACTCGTCCTGCTCGGAGAGGAGCCTGTCCTTCTTCTCCACGACGGTGACGGAGGTGCCCGCCGCGTGGAAGACGTGGGCCAGTTCGGCGGCGATGTAACCGCCGCCGAGCACCACCATGCGCCGGGGCACCTCGGCGAGCCGCATCACGGTGTCGGACGTTTCATAGGGCAGCCCGGAATCGGCGACCGGGGGCGGGACCACGGGACGGCCTCCCGCGGCGACGACGATCCGGTCCGCGCTGACCGACACGGTCCCGTCCGCCGTCTCCACCGAGAGTTCACGCTCGCCGGTGAACCGGGCGCGCCCGCGGTACACGGTCGTGAAGTCCGACGCGCGGCGGTCGCCCTCCTCGTCCCGCGAGACGGCGTCGAGCCGCCCGAAGACGCGTTCCTGGACGGCGGGCCAGGCGATCCCGTCCGAGGCCGCCCGCACGTCGTGCCGCCCGGACTCGCGTACGGCGTCCGCCACCTCGGCGGTCACCGAGAGCATCTTGCTGGGAATGCACCCCGCGTTGAGGCAGGTGCCGCCGAAGGGTCCCTCCGCGACGACGGCGACGTCCAGGTGCGAGAACCGGTCGTCGATCACTGAGTTGCCGGTGCCTGCGCCGAGGACGACGAGATCATGGTGTGACATATGCGGAGAGTATCCATATATGCCCACCGCACACCTCTTGGGCGGGCCCCGGGCCGTCAGTCGACGTCCGCCCGGGACTCCCCCATGGCGAGCCCGTCGATCCAGTTGATGGAGGCCGTGCTGGTGTCGGTGCCCCAATAGGTGCCCCAGCGCGGCTTGTTGCCCAGGTCGTCCCAGGTGCGGGCGCCGGTACGTGAGGCGATCTCACGGCCGTCCAGATGGACGGAGAGCTTTCCGGAGCTGCCCGAACTGGTGGTGATGCCGAGCTGGACCGAGTGCCAGGCGCCCGCGGACCACGGGGCGGAGCCGATGGATATCCACTCCTCCCCGGGAGCGACGTACCAGACCTTCAGCTTCCCGCCCTCGACTTTCATGATCACGGGGTAGTTCTGGCTGTGCTGGTCGTTGGTGCCGTTCGACTTCCACTGGAAGACGGTCTGGGCGTCACCCGTCTTGGTCATCGAGTCCCAGCCGAACCAGTACGTCCGCCCCTCGCGCCAGGTGTACTCGCCGCTCGCGGTCCGTACGTTGTGCGCCTCGCAACGCGGTACGCCGATGGGCTTGTTGAACTTGAAGATGTCACCGCGGGAGCCGCCCCAGTTGTCGACGGTGACGCTCCCCGGCGACGCGCACAGGGTGGGCCCGAAGACACCGAGCCCGTTCGACGCGTCGCCGTCCCACAGCACGCTCCTCTGCTGGTGCGCCGGGGACTTCTCCGGGCGGCCGTGGGCCGCGTTCCGGGTGCCGCTGGAGTCGGGGCCGGCGACGGCCCAGGCCGCGAGCAGGGCGACGACGAGGCCACCCGCCGAGGTCAGCGTCTTCCCGGTACGGTTCACGGCGTGCTCCTGCGCGGTGTCGGGGCGATGGAATCGGCCTCTGGCCGAGGCCGAGAGTGCCACCGGCCCGCGACGACAGCAAGCGCTTGCACAACAGGGTTCTCAATTCTTCACGACTCCGGCGCGTCACCGCAGTCGCGTGTCACCGCAGTCGTGTGTCACGGCAGTCGTGTGTCACCGGGAACCGGACGAGCGGCGGGTTCGGCGAATCCGGCCGTGCGTCACCACGGACCGGATTCGGCCGCCTCCGCCCCTCACCGATGCCGGGTGACCGCCTGCTGCGCGCTCTCCGAAACCGAGCGAACGGTTCCCGCGGCGCTGTCGGAGAGCGAGCGGACCGTTCCCGCTGCGCCCTCCGCCGCTCCGCTCAGCGCGCCGACGGCATCCCGCCGGGTGCGCCGGGCCGCCCGTCGTCCCGTCGTGGCCACGGCGCGGGTGCGGTAGGCGACGGAGGGCTTGCCGTGCGTGTCGGCCGCGGCGATGAGGAGTCCGCCCATCAGCGAGACGTTCTTGATGAACTGGGTGCGCTGCGCGGCCCGCTGCTCGGGGTCCTTCTCCTTCCAGAAGGCGTGCCCGGCCAGGGTCGTCGGCACCAGCGATCCGGCCAGCGCGAGCGCGGCGATCCGGGGCATCCGTCCGGTGGCCAGCATGAGGCCGGCGCCCAGCTGCACCGCACCGTTGATGCGGACCAGCTTTTCGGGGTCCTCGGGGAGCCCGGGGATCCGGGAACCGACGGGAACCGCGACGGACTCGGCGGCGACTGCCGCGCCTTCGGGGTCACGGAGGGTCTTGAGCCCGCCGGTGACGAAGACGGAGGCGAGCATGGGGCGTGCGCATTTCCTGAGAACAGCCATGTCTTTCGGCTGCCCTCAAAGGCCGCGTTCAGACACATATTCGCCGCCGACCGGGTGAGGTCCGCGCTCGCCCGGCCGCATCAGGGGAGCCGCTCGGGGTACGGGAGCAGCAAGCCGACAACCCATCCGCCACCACGGCGGTGAGAGCCCGGGAGGACCTCATGGCCGGACTGTTCGCACGTATCAAGGCATTCAGCCGCACGCCCCAGGGACGGCAGGCGGTCAATACGGCGCGCCGCGCAGCCGCCGACCCGCGCAAGCGCGCGCAGGCCCGTTCGCTCCTCACCCGACTGCGCGGACGCCGCTGACCAGTAGCCTGACCGACCGTTACCACCTGCTCGTCTTCCCGCTCCTGCCCGGGGCGGGCAAGCGGCTCTTCAACGACACGGACAACGACATGCGCAAACTGCGGCTCGCCGAGCACGAGGCCTGCCCCAACGGCCTGCGGAAGAACGTCTTCGACGTCGTCGGACGAGACGGCGGCTGACGGTCCGTGCGCATCTTGGTCTACGCCCCGGCGGCCCTGCTCCTCCTCGTCTTCTGCTGGCGCATGGCACGCGAGCGCCGCCGGTTCGGCAACGCGGTGCTCCTGGGTCTCGCCGCCCTCTGCGGTCTTGCCGCCTGGGTGTACGAACTGGTCACGGCCGGCTCGACGTCGGGGCGGGTCGTGGCCGCCTCGCTGCTCGGCCTGGGCGCCACGGGCATCCTCGTACTCGTCGGCCTGCTCTTCTTCAACGGCCTGCACATGGTGCGCAAGGAGGGCCGGAGCCCTTCCAACCTGCTCTCCCTCGCGGGCGCGCTCGGCATCGTCGCCGTGGTGGCACTGGCGGTCACGGCGGCGGTCCTGCGCACACCCGTGCTGGTCGGGGCGGGGGTGGCCGCTCTCGGGCTCGCCTGCTACCTCTCGTTCCTGTTCCTGAGCTTCGTCGCGTACGCCTTCCTCTACGGGCGCCTGCGCATCCGCCGCAAGGCCGATTACGTGGTGGTCCTGGGATCCGGCCTCGTCGGCGGGTCCACGGTGTCCCCGCTGCTGGCCAGCCGTCTCCTGCGGGCGCGGGAGGTGCATGAGCGACTCAGCAGGCGCGGTGGGCCGCCGGTGCTCATCGTCTCCGGCGGGCAGGGCCCGGACGAGGACCTGCCGGAGTCCCACGCGATGGCCGACTACCTGACGGAGCGCGGTTTCCCGGCCGAACTGATCGAACGGGAGGACCGGTCGACGACGACCGAGGAGAACCTGCGGTTCAGCAAGACGATCATGGAGAAGGCCGGCCCCGGCTATCGGTGCGTCATCGTCACGAACAACTACCACGCCTTCCGCGCCGCGCTCACCGCCCGACGGGTCGGCGTCAGGGGGCAGGTGGTGGGCTCGACCACGGCCGCCTACTTCTGGCCCAACGCCACGATGCGCGAGTTCGCGGCCGTGCTCGTCGCCTACAAGCGGACCAATGCCGCCATGTGTCTGCTCTTCGTCCTCTGCGGGGTCCTGGCCTGGGCGACGCGCTGAGCGCCGACCACCGGACCCTGAGCCGGGGCGCCCTCAGCCGTTCGCCAGGATCGCGTCGACCGTCTCGTCCAGTGTCATGCCCGAGCTGTCGAACCACTCGCCCTCGCCCGCGAGTTCGCCGCGCATCGCCTCGTCGAGGAACGACCAGTCGTCGGCAAGGACCTTGTCCCGTGCGGCGAGCCGCGCGGAGACGACCTCGATCGAGGGCGCGAGCACGATGAGGCGCAACGGCAGGCCCTTCAGCTGCTCCCGGTAGAACTCCAGGTGCGCGCGCCGCACGACCACGTCGTCGATGACGGGGACGACACCGGCGGCGTGGAAGCTGCGGGCCAGGACCGCGCCGTTGCGCGCGCGGAGCAGCAGCTGACGGTCCGCCTCCAGGTCCTCCTCCGGCTTGGGCAGCCGGTTGCCGGACACGATCAGGTCCTGGAGGTGGTCGCCCTCGATGTGCGCGCCGAGGGGGAACCGGCGGGCCAGAGCAGCCGAAACGGAACTCTTGCCGGACCCCGGAATGCCGACGACGAGAAAGACGTGAGGGGCCGGTTCGGCGTCGACGACCTGGCCCTGGAACGACGTGTCCGGCATGTTTCCCCTGCTCCTTCTGCCTCTTGTCCTTCTGCCTCTGGCCACCTCTGGTCGAGCGCCGCCCCGAAGGGCCGACGCGGCGAGCGTAACAACGGCCGCCGCCGGTGGTTTCACCGGTCGGCAGAAGGAGACGGGACGGCATTGCTTCACATCGTCCGCACAATCTGCACCGCATACCTCAACCAACGGTTGATTGCTGCACCAAAACCCCGCCCAGGGACGCTAATTACTCAATTTTTGGCAGAATTTTGCTCTGACATCCAACCGTAATGCGATGGCAAAGTGATGGACACGGCGGCCGCACAGGCTGTCACCGTCACCGTCGACCCGACCACACCGCGTCCCGGCCCCGCCGCAGCGACGCAGGAGGCAGGCCACTTTGAAGTCACTGATAGACAACGCCCGCGCGTTCGCCACGGCACACGTGGCGGACCCCCACAACGCCGAGGCGTTCGCAGCCCTCGGCGCCGGGCAGTCGCCCGAAGCCCTCTTCGTCACCTGCTCCGACTCACGGGTCGTCCCGGCCCTGATCACCGGAGCGCGCCCCGGCGAGCTCTTCGAGCTCCGCACGGCGGGCAACGTCGTCCCGCCCTACCCGAGGGACGGCACCACCGAGCGCCCCGGCCACCCGCTGAGCGAGGCGGCCACCATCGAGTACGCGGTGCACGTGCTGGGCGTCCGCTCCATCGTCATCTGCGGACACTCCCACTGCGGCGCGGTGGGCGCGCTGGTGCGGCGCGAGGACCTGTCGGCCGTACCGGCCGTGCGGGACTGGCTTGAGCACTCCGTGGCCCCCGACGCCGCCCTGCGCTCCGTCGCACCGGACTCCCCGGACGTGGCGGAGGCCGTGCAGACACACGTACTCGCGCAGATGGAACGGTTGCGGGCGTACCCCTGCGTGCGTGAGCGGCTCGCCGACGGCTCGCTCACGCTGCACGCCTGGTACTACGAGGTCCACACCGGCACCGTCACCGCCCACCGGCCCTCGGACGACGGCCGCCCGGCGTTCGGTCCGCTGTGAGAGCCGCCGCGACCCCCTGACCGGCCCGGCCCGCTCCCACGACAGGACCCCCACACCCTCATGTCCTCCCTTCCCCCTGCCCCTTCCCCCCTCCGGTCGCCCTTCCTCGCCCTGCGCGAACCGGGCGTGCTGCGCCGGGACATCCTGGCCTCACTCGTCGTCTTCCTCGTCGCCCTGCCGCTGTGCGTCGGCGTGGCGGTCGCCTCCGGCGTACCCGCGGAGCTCGGCCTGGTCACCGGCATCGTCGGCGGTCTGGTCGTCGGCTGCCTGCCGGGCAGCGCCCTCCAGGTGAGCGGCCCCGCGGCCGGCCTCACCGTGCTCGTCTTCGAAGCGGTCCGTGAATTCGGGCTCGGCATGCTCGGCGCGATCGTGCTGCTCACGGGCGCGCTCCAGATAGCGCTCGGCCTGCTGCGCTGCGGCCGGTGGTTCCGCGCGATATCGGTCTCCGTCGTCCAGGGCATGCTGGCGGGCATCGGACTCGTGCTGATCTTCGGCCAGCTCTACACCATGGCCGGGGCGAAGCAGCCGCTCTCCGGCGTCGACAAGATCACCGGGCTTCCCGGGCTGCTCGCCGACACCGTCGGGGACACCACGTCGCTGACCGCCGCGGCCGTCGGCCTCGGCACCATCGGCGTACTCGTGGTGTGGCCGAGGCTGCCCGCCGCTGCGCGCCTGGTCCCCGCGCCGCTGGCCGCCGTCGCGCTCGCCACCGCCGTCACCGCAGGTCTCCGCCTCGACGTGGCGAACGTGTCGGTGCGCGGCATGGTCGACGCCGTCCAGCCGCCGGGCCTCGGCGAACTGGCCGACCTCGGCAGCGTGGCCGTGCTCGGCACCGTCCTGGCCTTCACCCTGATCGCCTCCGCCGAGTCACTGTTCAGCGCCGCCGCGGTGGACCGTATGCACGACGGGCCGCGCACGCACTACGACAAGGAACTCGTCGCCCAGGGCGTCGGCAACACGGTGTGCGGCGTGCTCGGCGCGCTTCCGATGACGGCGGTGATCGTCCGCAGCTCCGCCAACGTCCAGGCGGGCGCCCGTACCCCGCTCTCCCGGATCCTGCACGGCGCGTGGCTCCTGCTGTTCGCCGTGCTGCTGCCGGCCGCCCTCGGCATCATCCCGCTGGCGGCGCTCGCCGGTGTCCTGGTGCACGCGGGCTGCAAGCTGATCCCGGTCAAAGAGATCGTCCCGCTCGCCCGCGCCCATCGCGGTGAGGCGGTCGTCCTCACCGTCACCGCGGTCGCCATCGTGGTCACCAACATGTTCGAGGGCGTGGTGCTCGGCCTGGTCCTCGCCGTGGCCAAGTCCGCCTGGGACACCTCCCATGTCCAGCTGGACGTCCGGGAGTTGACCGACGGCCGGATGGTGGTGACCCTCACCGGAAACGCGACGTTCCTGCGCCTG
Source organism: Streptomyces sp. NPDC058284 (assembly GCF_042881135.1). Taxonomy (NCBI): domain Bacteria; kingdom Bacillati; phylum Actinomycetota; class Actinomycetes; order Kitasatosporales; family Streptomycetaceae; genus Streptomyces; species Streptomyces sp. NPDC058284. The sequence continues at coordinate 106,063 of NZ_JBHVYE010000020.1, read as the reverse complement.
CCCCGCATCCTGGAGACGCTCGAAGCCATGCCCCAGGACCGGCCCATCGAGCTGGACCTGACCGGGGTCCGCCACCTGGACCACGCCTGCCGCACGACGCTGGAGAACTGGGCGCTGCGGCACAACGACAGCGGTACGGAAGCCGTACGCATGAAGACGCTTCCGGTGGCCGGGGCCTGAGGGCCTCCCCCGCCACCCGCCGTTCGCCGTTCCCCCGATTTCCCCGCTCCGGGGGCCAGGCACCGAACGCCCGGCCCCCGGTGTCCCACCCCCTCGGCACGGAGTGCCGATCAACCATGGAGGTATCACCGTGGACCAGCTCATCAAGCGCATGACCGAGGAGTCCGTGTGGCGCAAGTGGGTCGCCGCGAACTCCGCGCAGGGCGCGGCCGGCGCGAAGGAGGGCTGTATCAGCGCGACGCCGAAGAGCGGCTGCATCAGCGCCACCGGCAAGACCGGCTGCATCTCCTGAACCGCTGACCGGACGGGGGTGGTGGCCACGGTGTCATCACCAGCCGCGGCCACCGCCCCCGCCCCCTGTCCCCGCCTTGCCCTTGCCCTTGCCCCTGACCCTGACCCTGCCCCTGTCCCTGCCCCGAACCGGAGACCTCTTGAACCGCCTGCCGAGCGCCGACGTCCTGGACCGGGTCCGGGACATCCCCCTCTACCGCGCCTCCGTCGAGCGCGGCGACTTCCCGATCCTGGAGAAGCCGGAGATCGCCAGGGACTTCCCCGACAACTGGATGACACCCGGGCTCGCACGCGCCCTGGAGACGGGCGAGGCCGAGTTCGTCCTGTCCACCGGGACCAATCATGCCCGCATGCAGCTCATCCGACCGCCGTACTTCCTGCTCCGCTCCTACTACCGCCTGTGGAGCGAGCACCCCGAACTGGGACCGCTCTGGCACGAGCAGGCCCGGCGGATCTCGCTGACCACCGTCCTCGCCACCGAGCACGTGGCCCGCGTCAACGCCCGCAAGCCGGGTGCCACGCCGGGTGAGCGCTGGCTCGACGACCGGACCCTCTATCTCAACCGCACGCTGGACCCGGCCGACTGGGACCGCGCCGAGGTCGAGAGGATGCTCGCGGAGATCACGGAGGTGAGCGCCGCACACCCTCGTGGCGCGTATCTCCTGGACTGCTCCGGGTATCACCTGGCGCATCTGGTACGCAGGGTCGACGCCTGGGACCTCTGGGACCGCTTCCCACGGCCGGCCGGCATCGTCCACGCCTACGAGTACACGCCGCTGAACGTCCGCGCGTATCTGCGGGCCCACTTCGGCTGCCCGATCGTGGACCTCTTCGGCAGTACCGAGCTGGGGTACCTCTTCCACAGCGACGGGGACGGCGGCTACCGCCCCTACCTGCACGACATGAGCGTGGAGTTGCTGCCGGTGGAGCCGGGCAGCGGCATCCACAGCCTCATCGTCACCAGCATCCGCAACCCCTACATGCCGCTCGTCCGCTACCGGTCCGGCGACTGCGTCCGCACCCGCGACGGCAGCACCGATCCGGCACGGATCGTCTCCTTCTGCGGCCGTGAGAAGGAACTGCTGGCCACGCCCGAGGGACCGGTCGCCCAGGCCGACCTCGACGCACGGGTCACGGCTGTCTCGCCGCGCGTCTTCCTGCACCAGCTGCGGCTGACCGGCGAGGGGCAGTGCCTGCTCTCCTGCACGACCTTCGACGGCGAGCCGCTCACGCCCGCGGAGGAGTCCGGTCTGGCCGCTTCGGTGAGCGCGCTGACCGGCAGGTCCTGCCGAGTGGAGCACCGCGCCCAGGTGCCGATCGGCCGCTCCGGCAAGTACGCCTGGCTGACCACTACCTAGCGACGAGCAACGAGCGACGACCCCGAGGAAACCACATGCCCGCACCCGCACCTTCCGCGCCCGCTTCTCCCGACACAGCGACCGCCGCCCAGACCTCCGCCGCCCAGACCCCCGCCGCCCAGACCCCCGCTTCCGAGCCCCCCACCGCCGAGAGCTTGCTCGGCACGGCCCTGCACCAGGAGGTCGTCCGGCACTTCGCGGCGAAACCCGACGCCCCGGCGGCCTCCTACGTCACCCACCAGGTCCGCGAGTGCCTGCGCTATCTCTACCTGGTCTCCCGCCACCCCGACCGGCTCGGTGGCCTCTTCCTCCCGGTCGAGCAGGAGATCGACGAGATCTGGCACTACCTCATCCTCCAGACCCGCGAGTACCGCGAACTGTGCGAACAGCGGTTGCCCGGCGGACGCTTCATCCACCACCGCAGCGTGTCCTACGGCGACTACCAGCAGGCACCGGGCCGCGCGACGGCCGCGGAGGAGGCCCTGCGGTGGCTCCCGCTGTACACCGCCGCGTTCGGTCCGTACGACGAGGACGCGCTCCCGCACTGGACGGTCGTCCGCTTCCTGCACGAGGAACTGAGGCTCTCCCTGGAGGAGATCGCCGCCCTGGCCGCCGGGTCGGGCAGCTGAACCCGGTGTCGCCGAGCACCTCCCCTCATGGGGAGGTGCCACACCGCTCACACCAGTTCGGGCTGTGGTTCCAGCTGCTGGGCCGGTGCCGCCTTCGGCTCCCACAGCTTCATGGTCCGCAAGTAGGTGTGGATCACTGAGACCATCGACAGGACGAGGAGGGGGCCGAACACCCACGGGTGCCTGGCCATCTCCAGCGGGACGAAGCGGTAGGACAACAGGAGCGCGACGAAGACCGTCGTACCGTAGGCGACGAGTTGCACCCCCGCCCGGTCCCAGCCGCGGTCGTGGCAGCGCAGCGCCGCGTCGACGGTGACCGCGAAGACCACACCGGCGATGATGTCCGCGCCGTAGTGGTAGCCGAACCCGAGCGTCGCGCCGAGCGTCGCAAGGAGCCAGAACGCCCCCGCGTACCGCAGGTACCGGGGGCCTCTGCGGGAGTGGATGAAGATCGTGGTGGCCCATGCCGTGTGCAGGCTGGGCATGCAGTTGCGCGGGGTGAGGTCGTCGTACGGCATCTGGTGCGGGACGGCGACCGTCGGCGGCGTGTGCGGCCACAGGTTGGCCACCGCCCACTGCACGCCGCCGGTCCCCGAGGCACCCGGACCGTAGGCGAAGATCGGCCCGACCACCGGGAAGATCATGTAGATGCCGGGTCCGAGCAGGCCGATGACCAGGAACGTGCGCACCAGGTGGTGGCCGGGGAAACGACGCTCGGTCGCCACGTGCCGCAGCTGGTAGAGCGCGACCACCACCGCGGCGACCGCGAGCTGGATGTAGACCCAGTCGAGGAGGTGCGTGCCCACCGAGCCGGTGGCCTCGACCATGCGGCCCACGACCCACGAGGGGTTGCCCAGCGCGTGGTCCGCGGTCGCCACGTACTGGTCGAGGACCGTCGGGCGGGTCTTCCAGGTGATCAGCAGCCAGGCGTCACCGGTCTTGCGGCCCGCCACGAGGAGCAGGCCGAGGCCGACGCCCTTCAGGAGCAGGACGCGTTCCTGGCCGGTCCGGCGCGTGAGGGCGATGACCCCATAGCCCAGGATCACCCACAGCGCGCCGTTGCCGAACATCATGTCGGCGCCGACCACCCAGCGCACCAGGAAGAAGACGACATCGATGCCGACCGCGACACCGGCCGCGATCAACCGTTCGCGCCAGGTGAGCACCACCATCATCAGGGCCATGCTGGCGTAGAGCAGCGGCCCCGACTTGGGAGCGAAGATCACCTCTCGCGCCTGATTGGTGATCGGTCCCGCCACGCCGTAGTGGCGCACGGCGATCTCCAGCGCGACGAGAAATCCGAGGGCCACCACGGCCGCCGCGGTCCACAGAATCGCCCGGGGCTGACGCCACGCGGCGAAGATCTTTCGGCTGTCTATTCGCGAAAACGCCCGCGATGCTATGGATTTCAATTTATGGCCGATGTGTGAGATGTCTACAAAAAGTCGCTTTTCGTGCCGGACGGCATGCTTCCGGTCGATGAGGACGATCGGCCGCAAGTTTGAGCATGCTATCGGAGCGGCGCCGAGGGGGTTCCGCTGGTCACGGGCGGTACAGGGAGCACTCCGCAGCGGCATCGGCGATCGGCTCGGTCACCCGTTCGGCCGAAGGGGACGGAAGCGTGTCGCATGGGCCTGAACCGCGCCCCTTCGCGAAGCCCAACTCCCCGGATCCACAGGCGATTTGAGGCCGAACGGCACTCCTCACCGATGCCGCGCCATAGTAATGTGACATTTTACTGACCGGCCTCCGGGCCGCCGTTCGCGTTGTCCCCAGGGAGTCCTCGTGACCGAATCCGGCACCCGACGAACTCCTGCTCCTGGACGCGGGCGTGGAGACGAACAGTCTCTACACCGCCGACATCACCCGCACCCTGCCGCTCTCCGGCCGCTTCTCCCTCGTCCAGCGCCAGGTGTACGAGCTGGTGCTCGCCGCGCAGGAGGCGGGCATCGCGGCGCTGCGCCCCGGGGCCCGCTTCCGGGACTTCCACCGGGCCGCCATGCGGGTCGTGGCGGAGGGGCTCGCCGAGTGGGGAGTACTCAAGGACGCGGAGGGCGACCTGCACCGCCGCTACACGCTGTGCGGCAGCGGCCACATGCTCGGGCTCGACGTGCACGACTGCGCGAAGGCGCGGGCCGGGACCTACCTCGACGGCGTCCTGGAGGAGGGGCAGGTCCTCACGGTGGAGCCCGGCCTCTACCTCCAGCCGGACGACGAGACCCTCCCCGCCGAGCTGCGCGGCATCGGCGTCCGGATCGAGGACGACCTCGTCATCACCGCTGAGGGCTCCCGGCTGCTCTCGGGTGCGCTGCCGCGTACCATCGCGGGCGTCGAGGAGTGGATGGGCGCGCTGCTCGACGACCGCACCTGAGTCCGCGTCTACCTGGGCCCGGCGAACGTCCACAGGGCGCGCGCACCCGGGCCGACCGTGAGCGTCGAGCGGCCGATCCGTTCCTCGTGGCGGTGGATCGCGGGCCGGTTGAGCGAGAAGGCGATCTCCCGCAGACCGGCCTCCTCACGCGTCGTCGCGTCGAACCGGATCGTGGTGCCGCCGTGCGATGCGACGGCGCCGCCACCCGGCAGCGACTTGACGGCGAAGCCACCGGCCTTCAGCAACGGCACCGTGCTCGCGACGTCGCGGCGCGTCAGGGCCAGGCGCAGAGACGTCACATCACGCATCTGGTGGTCGCGGTAGTCGTCGCTCAAGTACCGCTCCCTGCCCACGTCGCCGGGGTGGCTCGGCGGTTCGGTCCTGCCGCGCGGGTCGGCGAAGTACTCCGGCCGGTACTCCATCGACCAGGCACCGAAGGAGTCGTACGCGTCGGCGGCGATGGCGAAGAAGCCGTCGAACCACGGCACCGGGACGCCGTCGCCGAAGTCGCGCGTCTGCAGGAAGTCGGCCGGGGTGACGCCCAGGGCCACGAGCCGTTCGCGGACCGTCGCGAGGTCGCCCGCCTGCTCGACGGAGAGGCCCATCCCGGTGGCGCCGAATGCGCCGTCCTTGCCGGGCAGGTCTCCGACCCCGAACAGTTCGACGTAGGTCTCGCGCCCCATGAGGTAGCGGCCGGTCCAGACCTGGCCGCCGGAGCCGGTCGTGGTGCGGACCTGGAAGTTCGCGAAGTCGCGGAGGTAGGCGGAGTGTTCGATGGCGTCGGCGGTCTCCCGGTCGAGTACGCCGTAGGCATGGTTGAAGAACAGGAGCTGACGGCCGGGTGCGGGCCGCTCCCCGCCGGGCGGCGCCGCCCACGCGCTGCCCTGGACCGTCCAGGCCAGCGCGGCGACGAGCGCCATGACGAGGGCCATCACCATTCGCGACTTCCGGCGCAGCAGCATGCGGGGATAGTAGGGCGGGCCGGGCCGCGGACGCTCGGACTCCGCGAAGTCCGGCGCGGGAGTCGCCGTCGGCCACGGCGGAGGATTTCACTCCCGGCCGGGTCGTGGGGTACAGTCGATCTTGTGCTCGACGCCGAACAGGCGGTACCGGGCCCGGCGTTGGTGGTCCAAGGAAAGGCGCCCCACTTCCTGTGGGGAGATGCAGGTGCAAGGCCTGCCCAGCGCTCGCGACAGAAGGCCCGGCCTCCGTGACGGAGGCCGGGCCTTCTGCTGTCCCCACCACGACAGGCTCGTGAAGAGCCGGTGGGGGCTTGCCTCTTTGCACCGGCGCGTCAGCGCAGCAGTCCGCTGCGCCCCGCGCGCGCCGTGGAGACGAGTTCGGCCACGGTGGCGAGCTTGACGCGTGGGCGCCCCGCGGCCCGGCCCCGGGTGACCTCGGCCCGCTCGATGGCGGCGAGGCCGCGCGCGTCGACCACTTGGCGGTTGCGGCGCCGGGCGAGCCGGTGGAAGGCCTTCGTCGCGTGGAGCGGGGCCGGGAGCGTGCCCGCGACCGCGTCGGCAAGGAGCGTGGAGACCGTCTCGGCGGCGCAGGTGCGGTTGGCGCCGATGCCGCCGGTGGGGCCCCGCTTGATCCAGCCCACGACATAGGTGCCCGGCAGTCCCGCGACCCGGCCGCCCTCGTGCGGCACAGTGCCCTCGGCCTCGTCGAAGGGCAGTCCTGCCACGGGCACGCCGCGGTAGCCGATCGCGCGGAGGAGGAGGCCCGCCGGGATCGTCCGCTCCCCCGTGGCCGCCGCCACCCGCACGCCCTCGACCCGTTCCTCGCCGAGGACTTCGACGGGCTCGCAGTAGAAGCGCAGCACGATCCTGCGGCCGGGTGCGGGCCGGTTCTCCCAGTCCGGCCGCGTGCGCGTGACACCTCGCAGGACCGCGGCCTTGCCCTGCGCGTCGGCGGTGTCGACGGCGGCGGCGACGCGCGGGTCGTGGTCGTCCACCGTCAGTTCCACGCCCGGCAGCTGCTTGAGGGCCAGCAGTTCGGACCTGGTGTACGCGGCGTCCTCGGGGCCGCGCCGGGCGAGCAGGACCACTTCGCGGACCTTGCTGTCGCGCAGGGCGCGCAGCGCGTGGTCGGCGATGTCGGTGCGGGCCAGGGTGTCGGGGTCGGCGAGCAGGATCCTGGCCACGTCGAGGGCCACGTTGCCGTTGCCGACGACGGCCACCCGCTCGGCCGACAGGTCGATGCCGTCCGGTGCCGCGTCCGGGTGGGCGTTGTACCAGGCGACGAACGCGCTCGCGGAGATGCTGCCGGGCAGCTCCTCCCCCGGTATCGACAGGCGGCGGCCCGCCGAGGCGCCCACCGCGTATATCACCGCGTCGTGATGGGCCGCTATCTCCTGCGCGCTGATGTCGGTGCCCACGTCCAGGCCCAGGTGCAGCCGGACCCTCGGGTGCGTGTGGAAGCGGGCGAACGTGTCGCCGACCTTCTTGGTCGCCGGGTGGTCGGGCGCCACGCCGTAGCGCACCAGGCCGCCGGCGACCGGCAGCCGGTCGATCAGGGTGACCTCGGCGCCGGTGTGCAGCAGCAGGTCCTGCACCGCGTACATCCCCGCGGGTCCTGTGCCGACGACGGCGACGTTCAGCGGCGGGAAGTCCGCGGGCAGGACGCGGGGGAAGGACGGCTCGCCCCAGGCGTGGAAGTTCGGCCCTTCCGGGGCGGGTTCGGGAGCCTCGGAGCCGGTGCCCCTGTCGTAGTACGCCGCGTTGATCTCGGCGTACTGCTGCTGCGCCACGGGCAGGCTGTCCGCCGGGAAGATCGCGTCGACGGGGCAGGCGTCGGCGCAGGCGCCGCAGCTGATGCACGTCGCGGGGTCGATGTGCAGCATCTCCGTGCTGCCGAACGCCCGCTCCTGCGGCGTGGGGTGGATGCAGTTGACCGGGCACACGGCGACGCAGGTGGCGTCGCTGCAGCAGGTCTGCGTGATGGCGTAGGTCATGTTCGTCGGCTCAGCTCGCTCGGGTCCGTCGGCTCTGGGATCAGATGAGGTTGGCGCGCTTGTAGAAGACCAGGGCCGGCTTGGTGAGCAGGCGGCACGAGGCGAGGAACTCCATGAGCCCCGAACAGCTCGACCGCATCATGGACTTGTGGTGCTCGTTGGCCTTCGCCTCGGCGAGCGCGCGCTCCCCGTCGAGTCCGGCGTTCGCGTACACCTCGCGGTTCACCATGCTGGTGACGATGACGTACGACGCGATGGCGATCACCAGGGCGTTGATCTCGCGGCGCACCCGTCCCGCGCCCGCGAGCCGCTTGCGCGTCTGGTCGCGGGCGAACTTCATGTGCCGCGACTCCTCGACGACATGGATGTTGTTGATGGTGCGGACGAAGGGCACCACCCGCTCGTCGCGCATCCAGTCGCGCTGCATGACGTCGAGGACCTCCTCGGCCACCAGGATCGCCGCGTACGCGGCCTCGCCGAAGGCGACCGACTTGAAGACCCTGCCAAGTTCGGTGGCGAACCGGCGCGGCCGGTAAGGGGGCGCGCCGAGCTTCTCGGCGCCGCGGGCGAACATGATGGAGTGGCGGCACTCCTCGGCGATCTCCGTGAGCGCCCACTGGACCTCGGTGCTCGTCGGGTCCTTGGCGTAGACGTCGCGCAGCACCATCTGCTGCAGGATCATCTCGAACCAGATGCCCGTACTGGCCACCGAGGCGGCCTCCTGCCGGGTCAGCTCCTTGCGCTGCTCCTCGGTCAGCTCCTGCCAGTAGGCGGTGCCGTAGAGCGTGCTCCACTCCGGGCTCGCGCCGTGGTAGCCCCGGTCCAGCGGCGTCTCCCAGTCGACCTCGGTGGCCGGGTCGTACGCCAGCACGGCGGCCGAGTCCAACAGCCGCCGGGCGACATCGCCCTCCGGTGAACTGCCCTGTGTGCTCGGCCGAACAGTGCTGCTTGCCATGCTGCGGCTCCTTGGCTTCAGACGTCCAGGCAGCGGGCACGGCGCCGCGTCGCACGGCAGGCCGCGGCCCCGTTGTTAGACGGAATGTATAACAAGGGGGTCGGGTGCGCCTACCCTCCGGTAAGTAACAGATCCGGGAGGGCCGTTCCGGGTGCCGCCGCCGTCAGCCGCTCGTCGCGGGCCACCGGATGCGGGTGCTGCACGCGGAGACGACCAGCGCCGACGCGGCGACGGCGGCCAGGCCCCACACCAGGCTGCTCGCATGCGCGATGAAGCCGATGAGCGGCGGCCCGGCGAGCAGGCCCGTGGTGCCCATGGCGGCGACCAGCGTCAACGAGTCCGAACCCTGCCCGGCCGCCGCCACGTAGACGCACGGAGTGACGGCCGCGATGCCGAGACCGACACAGGCGAAGCCGAGCAGCGCGGGCACCAGGCCGCCGCTGAGCAGGGCGAGGGCCAGGCCCGCCCCGGCCAGTACGCTGCCGACCAGGACGATCCGGCCGTCGCCCCAGCGGCTGCGCCAGCCGTCGGCGAAGAGGCGGGCGACGACCATCATTCCCGAGACGACGGCGATGCCGAGGGGCGCCAGTTCGGCGGAGGCGTCGGCGACGTCCTTCAGGTAGAGGGCCGACCAGTCGTTCATGGCGCCTTCGGTCACGGTGCCGAACGCCATGGCGACGCACATCCACAGCGTCATGCTGGACGGCAGGACCCAGTTCCTCTTCTTCGCGGGCTTCGCCCCCTGCCCTGCCGTGACGTCCGCCGCCTCCGCCTCCTCGGCGGCGGGCTCGTGCTCCGGCAGGAGACCGGTCCGGGCGTACGCCACCAGCAGGAGCAGCAGCAGCGCTGCCGCCGCGAAGTGCACGGCCACCGTCGAGGTCACCGCGTTCATGCCGGAGGCGAGCAGCGCGGCGAGCAGCGAACCGCCGCTGAACGTCGCGTGCAGCCGGGCCATGGCGTTGCGCTCGTACCGGCTCTCCAGCGCGGCGCCCTGCGCGTTCATGGCGACGTTGAGACAGCCGACGAGGACGCCGTCGACGCACATGACCAGCAGGGCCACAGGGTAGTTGGGCGCCGCGGCCAGGGCCAGGAGCAGCAGCGCCAGACAGAGCGCCGAAAGCAGCGCGAGGCGCTGCGAGCCGAGGCGCCGCATCAGGACCGCCACCACGGGGAACGACACGGCCGCGCCGATGCCGGCGGCCATCAGGAGCACGCCGACCTCCGCCGCGGACAGATCGAGGTCCGACTTGATGGCGGGGATCCGCGAGGCCCAGGTGGCGTACTGGAAGCCGAGCGAACAGAACAGCGCTGCGATCGCCAACTGGCCGCGATGGAAAGGATCACGCACGCGGAGCACCCGCATCAGCCCACTTCTCTGGTTCTGCGGCCGGTACGGTCGCCGGTCGTGTGGTTCTTGTCGTCGACGGGCCCGTGGTGCGCGACATGTAGACGGCCGTCGGGCCGTAGCCGGTCGGTGGCGGGCCCGGGTGTGCGGTGAAGCCGCGGCCGGACCAGAACGTCTCGCTGCCGCCCACGGCGACGAGGGAGATCTGCTCGTACGCGTGCGCGCGGGCCGTCGCCACGAGGTGGCGCAGGAGGTGCCGGGCGAGACCCCGGTGCCGCAGGTGTTCCGCGACGACGATGTCGTGCAGGTGCAGGTTGCGCGAGGGGAGCGTCGTCCCGCGCTCGGGCCCGTCGAGCTCCGGGTACGCGGACTCCGGGTAGGGCAGGGCCAGCAGGTAGCCCGCCAGCTGCCGTCCGAGGTCCAGCGCGAAGCAGGTTCCGGGTGACGCGTCGGCCCGGGACTCCAGCGCTTCCCGCCCCTCGGAGAGGCCGAGGGGCGCGTAGGCGCGGGACTCCAGCTCCACGATGCCGGGCCAGTCGCCGTCGGCGATGCGGCGTATGCGTACGACCTCGCTCATGCCGCCTCGCCGTCGATCCAGGTGTACGGGAGCGGGCTGAAGCCGTTGAAGCCCTGCGTCATGTAGCTGGTCGCGTACGCGCCGCAGGACATCACCCAGACCGGGTCGCCCGAGGCGAGCGCCTTGGGCACCGGCACGAGGCCGTCCTCATGCGAGTAGGCGTCGTCGCTGTCGCAGGTTGGCCCGGCGACCACGGCGGGGACGGACTCGGCGTCGCGGTGCGAGGGGAAGACGAGCCGGTACTGGAGCTGGTCCATCTCGTAGAGACCGTTGAACTTGCCGCAGCTGAGGTACAGCCAGTACTGGTGCTCGCCGTCCGGCCTGCGGCGCGCCGAGAGCCGGGAGACGTGGGCGCGGATGGCGCCGTGGTCGGCGATGAGGTAGCGGCCCGGCTCGATGATGAAGCGCAGGTCGTGCCCGGGGAGGGCGCTCAGACGTGCCATGCCCTCGCGGATGACGGTGAAGATCTTGTCCATCGGCGGTTCGAGGGTTCTGCCGTGCTTGTCGCGGTAGCCGAGCGCGGGCAGGCCCCCGCCGAGGTTGACGTGGTCGAGGGCGATGCCACGGCCCGCGAGGGCGGTCAGGACGTCGGCGATGCGGTCGAACGCGCCGTTCCAGGCGTCGGCGGTCATCTGCTGCGACCCGACGTGCACGGAGAGGCCGGCGGGCGTGAGTCCCAGGTCGCGTGCCGTCTCCAGGATCGTGAGGGCGTCCTCGGGCGAGCAGCCGTACTTGTTGCTGAGGCCCCAGAGCGCGCCCTCGCCGGTGGTGGCGAGGCGGCAGAACACCCGGCTGCCCGGGGCGTGTTCCGCGACCGCCCGTACGTCCTCCAGGCTGTCGGTGGCGAAGTCCCTGATGCCGAGCCGGAACGCGTCGGCGATGTTCCGGTCGGACTTGACGGTGTTGCCGTAGTGCACCCGCCCGATGGGTACGCCCGCCCGCAGTGCCTGCTGCACCTCGATGGGGCTCGCCGCGTCGACACCGGAGCCGCGCCGGGCGAGGAGGGCGAGTACCTCGTCGACGGGGCAGGCCTTCATGGCGAAGCGGACGGCGACTCCGGGGAGTTCGCGCACCAGCGTGTCGTACCCCTCCTCGATGCCGGGGAGGTCGAAGACGATCTGGTCCTCGGCGGCGGCCGCGAGGGCGTCCAGGAGCGAGGCGCTGTCGGGCTCGTACGTCGTCGTCGTGGCGCTCACGCGGGGCCTCCCGTCGCCGGGAGCGGGCCGATGTCCCTGGCTGCGCGCATCAGGGGCTGCCATGCCTCGGTCAGCAGGGCGAAGTCCTCGATGTCGCCGCGCGCCTCGTCGAGGAGGCGTTCGCGGTGCGCGGCGAGGTGGTCGGCGACGGCCGTGTACCGCCCGCCGAGCTTGCGGTGGGCGGCGTCGAGGCGGTCGAGGCGCCGGACGTTCTCCGCCTGGTCGAGCGTGGCGCTCCGCCGGGCGAACTCGGCGATGACGGACGGGCGCACGTGGCCCTTGTCGTCGAGCAGGTCCTCGCCGGCCTCGGCCATGCGGTCGTAGATGTGGTTGAAGTAGAGCATCGACAGGAGGAACTTCGCGTAGCGCGTCTGGTACGCGAGGAAGCCGGTGTTGGTCCTGCGCTCCCCGGTGTAGTAGTTGACGATGTTCCGGTTGTGCAGGACGCCGGGCAGCGCGGCGTCGTGGACCAGGTGGATGAGGAAGTAGTCGCTGCCGATGGTGTCGGTCGCGGGCGGCAGCGGCACGCGTTCGTGCACGTCGTGGAAGCTGATGTTGCACATGTCGACGCGCATCGGGTCGACGAGGCCGAGGAGTGCGTGGTCGCGCTCGAACGGGTCGGTGCCCGCGCCCCGGAAGGAGTCGTCGACCAGCGCCCGCTTCTCGGCGTCGGACCAGTGCTCGGGCGCCCAGAGGCTGACCACGTCGTGGTAGACGTCGGGGTCGATGCGCTGGATCTCGCCGATGTCCACGGAGAGTTCCCCGACGAAGGAGCTGCCCACCATCGCCACGCGCCGGTCGGCGTGGCGCGGTTCGAGAGCGCTCTCCGTGACGCCGTGCGCCGCCTCCCGCGCGGGCTTGCCGAGCGACATGAGCTCGTGGTGCACCGGGAAGACGGGCTCGCCGTCGACGCTCTGGTAGCGGCTGTCGGAGTCCCTGCGGTGCACGGACTCGCAGCCCAGGGCGGCGGCGATGAGGAAGGCGCGGTTGGTGCAGGCGCCGTAGGAGAGGCGGTCCGGGAGCATCAGGTCGAGCATCAGCTCGGGCTTGGCCACCTCGGCCCGGTCGATCACGGCGCGCAGGAAGTCGCGCTGCGCCGCCTCGTCGAGGTGGTGCACGACGACGTGCGGTACGTCGGGCAGTGCGGCGACGGCCCGGGTGTGGTCGGCGAACGTGGCGGCGTCGGATGAGTCCAGGATCAGCAGGTGCGCCTCGACGTCGAAGTGCTCGGCCGCGTACGCCGCTTCCCCGCCGATCGCGGCGATGGTCTCGGGGCAGGCCCGGTTGGTGGGGAGCGTCAGGCAGATTCGGCGCATGCGGCTTCCCCGATCGACTGGTCGGGGTACCGGCCGTGCCAGGACTTGAGGCCGAGCAGCTTGGCGCCCAGGTCGTTGAGCGCGGCCGTGCCGTAGCGCAGGGACTCGTGCTTGTGGGCGTCGCCGAGGAGGGTGGCGTTCCAGTCCGGCGTGCTCAGGTTGGACCAGGAGTCCACGCGGGAGCGGCGCAGTTCCTCGTGGGTTTCGAGGGCGGGCATCATCGAGAGGTACTGGACCGCGCGGACGCCGTTCTCGGAGGTGTTGGGGGCCACGCCGTGCGCCAGCAGGCCGTTCCAGATCAGCAGGTCACCGGCCTCCAGCTCCGGCCGGACCACGGGCATCTTCTCCCGGTCGATGGCCGGGCGGATGGGGTCGCGGCCGTCCGGCTGGAGGGCCTTCCACCGGTCGAACTGACGGAACAGCTCGGGGCAGCACTGGAAGCCGCCGTGGTCCTCCCTGGTGTCGTCGAGGGCGATGATGCCCTGGACTCGCTGGGGCAGCACCCCGAGGGTGGTGTCGACGTCCCAGTGCAGGTTGATGTCGAACCCGCGCTCCGTGGGCGCGATCAGCGAGCGGGAGCGGTTCTTGACGTTGGGCGGGTTGAGGTTGAGCCGGTCGAGGGTCACCCAGAGCTCTTCGCAGTCCCATACGTCCACGAACGCGTCGTAGACCCGCTGCGTCTGGCGGCTGTCCCAGATGAGCTGGTGGTGGTAGGCCTCGACGAAGCCGTAGATGTGCAGCTCGCGGTCGAGGTCCGAGCGGAACTCGCGCTCCTCGTACCAGGTGTCCGGGCGGCCCCGGTCAAGACCCTGGAACTCCCAGGCGAAGTCGAGCAGGTTCTTCGCGGCTTCGGTGGGGATCGCCTGCTTCACGACGATGTAGCCGTACGTCTGCCAGAAGGCGAAGTCCTCCTCGCTGAGGACGCGCAGGGGCCGCCTCTTGTCGAGGTCGCGCAGCTGCGTCTGCGCCAGGTAGGTGTCGCCGTCCGAGCTGAAGTAGGGGACGTCGGAGGGGGCGCGATGCAGATAGCTCTCGCTCGCTGGCATGTGGTGCTCCAAGGTTCGGTTCTGTCGTCCGGCGGCAGGACTCCACGCCGGGTCGGCCGGGCCTGGTCGGGCCCGCCGGGGCAGCGCGTTCACACCCGCCCCCTGTCGAACTTGCGTACCACCAAAATGGACTAGACCAACTGGCCCTGTCAACAATTGAATTGGGCGCCTTGGTGGAGAAAAGAAGGACATTTACCCCCAGTTCACGCGCCCGCCATATGAGGATTCGGCAAAGATCCCGCGACTCAACTACGGGCTACTGAGCGGTAGTTGGCCCGGCCCAACGAAAAGGACACGCCTCGGACGCATTGACGCCGTGCGGCTCCCGGCTCAGGGTGTCGGGCACTTCGAGAGGCACCTTCGGCACACCGGTCTCCCTCGACGGCCGGTTCTGGGTGAGCGGGCGGCACGAGGGCCGCGCCGGGCTGCTGCGCGGCGACGGCAGGACCTGGCGCTGGTGCAGGCCGCTGCCGGACGCGGCCGCGCGGACGCCGGATGGTGTCCATGGGACACCGGGCGGCGAGGTGTGGGTGTTCAGCGACATCATCGCCCGCTGGGACGGCGCCACCTGGATCAGCGAGCGCGGCCCCGAGGCGCCCACCGCCTGTCCGCCGGAAGCCGTCGCCCGGCTCCCCGGGAACGGATGGCGGCTACTGGTCGGTGGGCACGACCTCCTTCTCAGAGCCTGTCTTTGAACCCACCGGCCCAGCTGCGCGTGGGGCAGTTCGGTCAGCCGCGGGGCGCGATGCCGTAGTCGAACGCGACCGTCCCCGGGTCGATCGCCGTCACACCGCCGTCGACGGTCAGCGTCGCGCCGTTGACGAACGACGCGGCGGGCGACAGCAGCCAGGCGATCGCCTCGGCGACCTCCTCCGGCCGGCCCGGCCGCCCGGCCGGGATCAGCCGCGTCGCCTCGTCGTACGCCGCCTCGGCGCCGCCGTCGCCGAGGGCGGCCTCCTCGGCGAACCGGGTCATCCGCCGGTCCGCCATCTCGGTCCGCACCCAGCTGGGACAGACGGTGTTGGCGCGCAGACCGGCCTTCCCGTAGTCGACGGCGACGGACCGGCACAGCTGGAGGAGCGCCGCCTTGGAGGTGGCGTACGCGGCGTTGGCCACGCCGTTGCGCAGGGCGGCGACCGAGGCGACCGCCACGACCGAGCCGCGCGTCTTCAGGAGGTGCGGCAGCGCGGCGCGCAACAGCAGGAAGGGACCGGTGAGGTTGGTGCGCAGCACCAGGTCCCAGTCCTCGTCGGAGATGTCGCCGACCGCCCCACTGCGCCCGACCCCGGCGTTGAGGACGAGCCCGTCGACGCGGCCGTACGCCTCGACGGCCGCTGCCACGAGCCCGGTGACCGCCTCGGGGTCGGCCGCGTCGGCGGGGTGCGCCAACGCGCCGGTCTCCTCGGCGATCCTGCGCAGCGGTGCGGGGCGGCGTCCCGAGATCACCACGGAGTGCCCCGCCGCACGCAGTTGCCGTGCGGTGGCGGCCCCGATGCCGGTTCCGCCACCCGTGACGATGACAACTCGGCCCTCTGTCATGCCTGTTCAGCCTCCGGACGCAGTCGTGAGCAGATGTCCGCGATGATACGGAGCCGCCCGCTCGCGACCGCACCCGGATGCCGGGCCCTCAGAGCCCGGTCACTCGTCGATCGCCGCGCCGAACGCCGACCCCGTGGCCGGCGCTCCCAGGGATCCCGCCCCGTACGTCCAGGACCCGGCGCCGGTGACGCCGCCCGGACCCGCGGAGAGGACCCACACCACGCCGTCCCCGGCGTTCTCGCCGGGCGCCGCCGCGAGGAGACCGAAGCGGCCGTCGCGGTTCGGGTCGGCGAGCCGCACCTGCCCGCCCCACTTGTCACCCTTCTCGGACGCTCCCGGGATGTCCGTGTCGTCCTGGTCCCACGACTTGGCGCCGGTGGCCGTCATCCCGTTCTGCGAACCGTTCAGGACCCACACCGCGCCCGCGTCGGCGACCGTGCCGATGTCCTCGCCGGGCGCGCCGATCGCGACGTCCGCGTAGCCGTCGCCGTTGGTGTCGGCCACGGACAGGTCCGCGCCCCAGCCGTCACCGCGCTCGGCGGTGCCGGGCACGCCCGCGGAGTCCTGCGTCCACCACTTGGCCTCCTCCAGGAGGCCGTCCGCGGTGCCGTAGCGCACGCCGACCACACCGCCGGTCATGGTCGCGCCACCGTCGTCCGGCGAGGCGGGCTCACCGGTGACCAGGTCGTCGTAGCCGTCGTGGTTGATGTCCCCGGAGGCCGACGCCGGGCCCCCGCGCAGGTCGTTCTTGTACGTGAGGCCGTCGGCGCCGCCCGCGAACTGCACGGACCAGCCGTGGCCGGGCTCCTGCCCCTCGGTCACACCGGAGGCGACCAGGTCGGCGAAGCCGTCGTTGTTGTAGTCGCCGGTGGTCAGCGCCTTGGCCACGATCGAGCTCGCGGCGGCCGACCTGCCGAGCCGCTCGGTGCCCTGACGGTGCAGCGGCGCCCGCTCGCGGGCCGGCGGCGCGGGCTCGTAGGCGAACAGCTCGATGTTGTCGCGGTCCAGTACGGCGAGTTCGTCGCCCGGGGTGACGCCGGAGAGGCGCGCGGCGGCGAGACCCACCCCGAACTGCGAGCCCTTGGTGGGTTGCGCGGTCTGCAGCCAGTCGCTGGCCGCACCGGTGAGCCCCGTCCTCGAACCCCAGAGGATGGCGACGCCGCCCGCGTCGGCCTGGTCCCCGAGGTCCTCGCCGGGGATGCCGATGATCGCGTCGTCGTAGCCGTCGCCGTCCAGGTCGCCGGTGGCGACGGCCTTGCCGAAGTTGTCGCCCGCCTCCGCGGCGCCGGAGACGCCGCCCGTCGACTGGCTGAACCGGGCGACGTTCGTGGTGCCGATGCCTCCGGTCGAGCCGTACTGGACGGTGACGAGCCCCGCGCCCTTGGCGCCGCTCACCGTCGCGCCCGGGGCGCCGACCAGGATGTCCTCGTACCCGTCGCCGTTGAAGTCGCTGTTGCGGTCGTCGGCGTGCGTACCCCCAGGGGTGCCGGCGAGAGCGGAGGGGGCGGTGGCGATACCGGCCCCGGTCAGCAGGAGGAACGAGGCCGCCGCGAGGGCGGCCGAACGGTTCTTGCGCACGTGCGGCTCCTTGGAAGGAAGGTGGCCGGGCAAGCGCGGGGGGTGTCCGGAAAGGGCCCGTTCCTTGTCCGGCGTCCTGTTCGACACGGGATGGGGCGTCAGGGTTGTACGCCGGTCCTGAAGTAGTGGTCCGTGGCTCCGGTCCGGCGGGCCCGAAGCAGACCGGAAGCGGTGCGTCCGGCGCGTACGCCGTTCACCGGCACTCGTCCTTTGCAGTGCTCTTCGGATGCGGCAGCGGATCGGTTGAGGGGCCCGGGACGTCGCTCGTGCGAGCCTCCTCCACGTCGCTTTGACCAAGTGAGGAGCTGATCTGCACGTGAGTTTCCCTTCCGTCATCCAGTCCGGGATGAGGTACCTCTGCCTCCTCGGCATGGTGGCGGGCAGCGGTCTCCCGGCCGTGCCCGCCGCCGCGCACTCCTCTCCCGGGTCGGGGGCCGCCCAGGCCGTGCCCGCCGCCGCCGCGAAGCCGCTGCCCGGCGGGCTCGGCCCGTGCGTGCCCGGCAACTGCCCCGACGGCGACTACCCGCCCGTCCACAACGGCGGCATCAGGTACCGCGACAACGGCATCAACGTCTACGTCGGCGAGGACTTCCTCGTCCGCGAGCGGGCCGCGGAGGCCGAGGGCCGCGTGGTGGTCCTCGGCGACTTCGACCAGGACAAGGCGGCCGGCTTCAGCAGCGTCTACAACATCGGCGAGGCCGGCGTCGGCTCGCGCGTGGCGCCGCCCGTGGGCTCGGACTGGCTCACCACGGGCGGCGACGTCACGGTCGCGAGCGGCGAGCGGCTGCTCGCCGAGGGCGGTGTGGTGCGCCACGCCGGTGACACCTCCGGCAGGATCCTCGCCACCCTGCGCAAGGACCGCGAGGCCGCAGAGCCGTACATCCCGCTCCGGGACGAGCTGACGGCCGCCAGCCGGTGCTACGCGCACCCCGACGGCGGCCTCCGCGAGGCCACCGGAACGGCGAGGCACTCGGGCGGCGAGACCCTGTTCCGCGGCGACAACAGCTCCCGGCTGCAGGTCTTCAACGTGGACTTCGACCTGATGAGCGCGAGCGGCGGCCAGGAGGGCATCCGTTTCGAGGGGATCCCGGACGGCGCCACGATCCTGGTCAACGTCCTCGGTACGAAGCGCACCATCAGCACCTACAGCGGCACCATCGACGACAGCAGCCGGTTCAACCAGCTGCGCAGCCGCCTGCTGTGGAACTTCCCCGACGCCACGTCGGTGGAGTTCAAGGGAACCGGCCAGTTCCAGGGAAGCGTCCTGGTCGGCGAACAGAGGTCGCTGACCACGGTCAGCGTGCCGGGCATGAACGGCCGCCTCTTCACCACGGGATCGCTCCTCCACACCAGCGCCGCGTCGGGCGGCGGTGGCCAGGAGATCCACAACTACCCCTTCCTCGGCGACCTGCCCGACTGCGACACCACGCCCACGACCGGGCAGGTGAAGATCGTCAAGACCGACGGGGACAGCGGAGACCCGCTCGCGGGCGCGGAGTTCGAGCTGTGGGAGGAGACCAACGACGTCGAAGGACTCCAGACGGGCGGCGACGACCCGGACGAAAGGGTCGGCAGCCCCTGCACCACCGGGGCGCCCGGCGAATGCGTCCAGACCGTGCCGCTCGGCACGTACTACTGGCGCGAGACGAAAGCCCCGAGCGGCTACGAACGGCCCTCGCCGAACGTCTTCGGACCGCTGGAGCTGACCGAGGCCAACGCCGACGACGGCGTGACGGTGACCGCCACCAACCACAAGAAGAAGCCGGACGTCGTCAAGGGCGACGTCACCGTCGTCAAGAAGGACAAGGAGACGGGCAGGGCCCTGCCCGGCGCCGTCTTCCAGCTGTGGCGCGAGACCAACGGCAGGGCCGGGCTCCAGCAGAGCGGTTCCGACCCCGACACCGAGACGGGTGAGCCCTGCACCACGAGCACCACGGGTACGTGCCGCAAGCACGTCGCCACCGGGACGTACTACTGGGTCGAGACGAAGGCCCCCGGCGGCTACGAGCTACCGGACCCCGCGGTCTTCGGCCC
The DNA here is from genome assembly GCF_042881135.1 of Streptomyces sp. NPDC058284. Classification (NCBI taxonomy): domain Bacteria; kingdom Bacillati; phylum Actinomycetota; class Actinomycetes; order Kitasatosporales; family Streptomycetaceae; genus Streptomyces; species Streptomyces sp. NPDC058284. Next base: position 86,692 of record NZ_JBHVYE010000020.1, on the reverse strand, counting down.
CCTCCGCCTCACGGGCGCCAACGCCTCGGCCGGAGTCTCCGTGGAGGCGCTGAACAGCAGGCACGAGCAGCCCGGCGAGCTCGGTGGGATCACCGTCGTCAAGAAGGACAAGAAGACCGGCAAGGCGCTGCCCGGCGCCGTCTTCCAGCTGTGGCGCGAGACCAACGGCAGGGCCGGGCTCCAGTCGTCCGGCACGGGCCGGGACACGCTCGTCGACAGGGGCTGCGCCACGGACGGCCGCGGCCGGTGCGAGTTCCAGGGCCTCGACCTCGGCTCGTACTACCTCAAGGAGACCGACGTGCCCGACGGCTACGCCCGGCCGAAGCGGCCGGTCAGCGGCCCGCACGAGGTCACGGCCGCCAACGCCGCCAAGGGCGTCACGGTGACGCTGACCAACGAGCGCGGCGGAGGCAAGAAGGGGAAGTGAGCGCCGCTCGGGCGCGCGGCGGGTACGGGCGGCGTCAGTCGCCCGTACCCGGCTTCGTTCCCCAGAGGTAGAGGCGGTCGCCCTCAAGCAGCAGGTCGTACAGCCGCTTGGCGTCGCCCAAGGCCAGATTGACGCAGCCGCCGGAGCCGGAGGAGAACAGGTCCGAGCGGGTGCCGTGCAGGGCCTGCCCGCCGTTGAAGAACTGCGCGTAGGGCATGGCGACGTGATAGATCGTCGAGTAGTGGTCGCGGCTCTTCCAGTAGACCCGCTGCCAGCCCTTGCGGGTCTCCAGGCCGTCCCTGCCGCTGCGGATCGGCACCGGGTCGAAGACCAGTCCGCGTCCGCTCTGCACCCACAGGACCTGCCGGGTCAGGTCCACGCACGTGATCCGGTACGGCCTGACGGGGCAGTCGCGCCGCGCCGCCGGGTCCCGCCGGACGCGGTCGGCCACGACCAGGCGGTACGTCCGCAGGGTCGCCCTGCCGTCCGCGGGGCGGATGCCGAGCCGCCGCTGCAGCCGCCGGATCGCCTCGCAGTCGGCGGTGGACTGTCGCCCGTCGACCGGCAGCCGGAGCTCACGCTCCAGCTCCCGCTGGTAGGGGGCGGTGCCCGCGCGACACGCCGGTTCGGCCGGAGGAGTGGCGGCGACCGGCGGCGCGTACGACGCGGGAACGGCCAGGGTCAGGGCGGCGATCGACGAGAGGAGCCAGCGCATCCCACCAGCTTGGCCGCTGCGCCGCCGCACCCACGGCGACACGACCCGACCATCGCACGATTGGTCCATCCGGGGGCTCGCGCACCTTTGCCGCAACGCTGTTGCAACGTGCCGGAGGAAATGGTGGTCCCATGGACCGTCATGAGACGAAGGACACCGGGGGCGACGCCCCACGGGTGGAGTTCACTCCCGCAGCCGCCCGGCTCGTACGCCGGCTACGGGAGGCCCACGGACCGTTGATGTTCCATCAGTCCGGGGGCTGCTGTGACGGCAGCGCCCCCATGTGCTTTTTGGAGGGCGAGTTCCGCACCGGCGCCTCGGACGTGTGCCTCGCGTCGCTGACGGTCGAGGGGGTGGCCGAGCCCGTCGCGTTCTGGATGTCCAGGAGCCAGTACGAGCTGTGGAGCCACACCCGGCTGATCATGGACGTCGTGCCGGGGCGCGGCAGCGGCTTCTCGCTGGAGGCTCCGGAGGGCGTACGTTTCCTCATCCGTTCCCGGCTGGTCACGACCGGGCCGTCATGACCTGGTGAACTCCGTTGACCACTGGGAGAGTTGGTTCGCTGTTCGGTCGACAACAGGGGGTCCTGTGACACATCGGAAGCAACGCGGTGGCCGGTTCAGAACGGCCCTGACCTTCATCACGACGCTCGGCACGCTGGCCGGTGCGGCTCTCCTGGGAGCGGCGCCGGCCGGTGGCGCTGTCGGGGCCGGGGAGCGGGCGGGGGGACGGATCGCGCCGGGCGTGGAGTACCGGTACTTCGACATCCCCGCCTCGCACGGTACGGCCCGCGCCCATGTCCTCGACGTGGACCTGCGCAATCCGCGCACGCGCGTCGGACTGCTCCACCCGGGCAAGGTCGCCGCGCGCGCCCCCGTCTCCGCGCTGGCGGACGGGGCCGGCGCGGTCGGCGGCATCAACGGCGACTTCTTCAACATCAGCGAGGGCCAGCACCCGGGCGTCGAGGCGACCGGCGCGCCCGTGGGCCCGGCGGTCGCCGAAGGCCGCGCGCTGAAGGCCGCGGTGCCGGACGGCCAGCGCTTCGGTCCCGCGATGCCGCAGGGCGTGACCACCAAGGCGGTCCTCGGCGTGGGGTACGACCGCAGGGCGCGCCTGGGCGACCTCGCCCTGGACGGGCAGGTCCGCACCAAGGAGGCCCGTTTCCCGCTCGGCGGCCTCAACCAGTACGCGCTGCCCGTAGGCTCGGTCGGGGCCTTCACCAGCGACTGGGGTGAGGTGTCGCGGGTGCGCGCGACCTGCGGCACCGACACCAGCCGGGGCGCGCCGTGCAGCGCGGACACCCACGAGGTGACGGTCCGCGGCGGCCGGGTCGTGGCCTCCGCCGACACGCCGGGCAGCGGCCCCATCGCCCGTGGCAGCACGGTCCTCGTCGGACGTGAGGCGGGCGCGCAGCAGCTGCGCAAGCTGTCGGCGGGCGACCGGGTGCGGGTCGGGCACCGCCTGGTGGCGACCGGGTCGCACGTGCCGTTCCGCTTCGCGATCGGCGGCTTTCCCGTGCTGCGGGACGGCGAACCGCTGACCGGCCTCGACCCCACGACGTCGGCGGTGCGGACCGCGGCGGGCATCTCCGGGGACGGCCGCCGTCTGCTGCTGCTGTCGCTCGACGGCTCACCCCAGTTCCGCACCGGCCTGACGATGGCCGAAGTGGCCGACACGCTGCGCGAGTTGGGGGCGACGGACGGCTTCAGCCTCGACGGTGGCGGCTCCTCCACCCTGGTCTCCGCCACCTCGACCCTGGTCGCGCGGGCGCCGGGCGCCGACGCCGTGACGGTGCGCAACAACCCCAGCGGCGGGGCGGAGCGTCCGGTGCCGAACGGCATCGGCGTGTTCTCCCGGAACTGACCCGGCATGGCTGAACCTTCACGGCCGAACCTTCACGGCTGCGTCGCTACTTCGTGTCGCGCACCGCGACGAGGCCGTTGAACGCGCCGACGTAAGCCGTCCCGTCGGGCCCCAGCGTCACCGGGGCCCAGTTGTTGTCGTAGGCGATGCCCGTACCGGCGAGCTGCTTCCACCGCGTCCCGCCGGTGCGGAAATCGACCGCGGTGAGGTACCAGGCGTCGACGCCGAGGCTGTTGGGCTCCTTCGTGTAGAAGTACAGGAGACCGTTGGCGGTGGAGAGTTTGGGCACGGTGGACGGGGCGCGCACGCCGCTCTCCCAGGTCGTGTCGCAGCCGCTGCCGTCCTCGCGCACGTCGACCCTGCTGACACCGCCGACGACGCTGCGCCCGAAGGTGAGCGAGGTGATGTTCTCGTAGCCGTAGTTGTTCTCGACGACGAGGCTGTCGCCCCAGGTGATCAGCGAGTTGTCGGTGGTGGAGGCGCCGGAGCCGAAGACCGGGACCTTGCAGAGAAGCCGCTCGTCGTCGGGCACGCCGGCGCCGCGCCGGTAGACGAGGACGTTCATGCGGTCGTCGGCGTTGTCGGTGATCGCCACATAGTCGTCGTGTTCGCCGAAGAGGTCGGGCGTGGTGCCTGAACCCTGGTTGACCGAGCCGGGCTTGGTGCCGGTGCCGCGGTCGTACGTCTGGCGCCAGAGAACCTTCGGCGTGCCGTCAGCCGTGGCCCGGAAGCTGTAGAGGGCGTGGTCGGAGACGATCGACACGCCGTCCTCGGCGACGGAGAACGAGTTCTGGATCTCCTCGCCGTCGAGCCGGACGGAGCGGATGTCACCGGACTTCGGGTCGACGGTGCCGACGCGGCCCTGCCGGGTCACCCACCAGATGCGGCCCTCCCAGTCGGGCATGACGGAGGTGACCGGGTCGCACTGCCCGCTCGGGTAGAGGTTCGTCCAGCTGACGCAGTCGTGCGGGACGTGCGCCGTGAGGTCCCACTCCTTGTCGACGACGAAGCGCCAGCCGCCGTCCGCCGCTCGCTCGTGCGCGAGCCGCACGATGTGTTGGCGGGAGTCGGCGAGGACGAGCCGGTCCTCGTTGTCGAGGTAGGAGTAGGCGCCGCCGGACGTGTCCTTGAAGATCCTGGAGAAGTCGAGCCGGGTGATGGCCTCGATGGTCGAGGGCCGCTGCGGCAGCTTGTACTCGGCGAGCGTGTCCAGTGTCCTCGGGTCGAGCAGCTTGACCAGGAAACCCGTGAAGGTGCCGCAGACGGTGACGATGCGCCCGTCGCGGTCGAAGGTGACGGTGGCGCACTCGCCGCCCAGCGCCGCCATCTTCTCGCTGTCGACCGCGGGCCGCTTCCCGAGCGGCCCGCTCCAGGGGTACGTTCCGCTGCCGGCCGCGTCGGCGTGCATGCCGCTGCGGCCGTTGGCGGCGAGGTACGGGTGCTGGGGCGGCGGGGTGCCGGGCAGTGGGCGGGCTTCGGCGGGCGCACCCTCGTAACTCTCGACGAGCCGGTGCCCAGGGGCCTTGGGGATCTCGTCGGCGTACGCGGGGAACGCGAGGGAGACGGTCAGGGCCAGGGTGCTGGCGGGAACGAGACGGCGCAGTCTGCTGGACATGCGCCGAAGCTAGAGCGGTCCCCTTGAAGTGTCCATGAAACAGCGTCAGTTGTTCATGAGACCGCAAAGGAGGCTCATGGCTGGATGCCGCTGACGATGTCGGCGGTGGCCGTCAGGCCGTCCCGGATGGTCGGCGCCATGCTCGTGCTGGCGAGGTAGAAGCCCAGCAGGGCGCAGACGACGGCGTGCGAGACCTTCAGCGCGCCGTTGCGCAGGAAGACCGCCGCAAGGATCACCAGCAGCAGCACGACAGAGATGGAAATGGCCACGGGAATACCTCCTCCGCCACGCGACACCGCGGCTTACGGCCGTCAGTGTGGCGTAGCGGAGGGGGCATCCGGGCCTCTGACCTGTGCTCCGAACGGGTGCTACTTGCCGGAGCGTTGATCGGCGGAGGTCATCCGCCGTGCGCGTCGAGGAACGTCTCCAGTCCCGCCAGGTCGTCGGTGTTGAGGTGGTCCACACCGGCGGCGAGCAGTTCGCCCCAGACCGCGTCGCGCTGCGGACCCGGCAGGTCCGGTGTCGCCCAGAAGCGGACGCGCTGCCCGCGTGCGTGGGCCCGGGAGACGATGCCGCGCAGCTTGTCGCGTTCGGCGGCGGGGAACGGTCCTGTGCCCTGCCACGAGAAGTTGAGGGCCCAGTTGTCGCTGATCAGCGGGACGAACGAGGCGGGGGCAGGGGTTTCGAGGTCGGTCAGGCGGCCGTCGTAGAAGGCGTGCCTGACGCGCTGCGCCTCCATCGGGACGCGCGCCGCGCGGTCACCGGAGACGACGGCGGTGATCGCGCCCCGGCGCACCTTGCCGTGGGCGTACGTCGTGAACAGGCTCCGGTAGGGCCGCAGATGGCGGTGGAGCTCGGTGTACGTCGACGCGCCCTCGGTCTTGATGTCGACGAGCAGCTGGAAGGGCGTGCGGTGGTACCCCCGGTACACGGAGCCGTGGTGGGCGCGCACGCGCTCGGCCAGGGGCCGCAGGTACAGGGACTCCAGGGTGCGGGTGGGGTCGAGGTCGACGGGGTCGTGGGCGACGAGGAGCTGTCCGTCGACGAGGTAGATGTCGGCCTCGACGCTGTTGAAGCGGTGGTCGAGCGCGTCGAGGAGGGGCCTTTGGTGTTCGTAGTCGTTGTGGGCGTGGGCGCGGAGCAGCGGCCGGGGGCGGTGGCCGCGGTCGGCCGCCTGGGCGTATGCGGGTATCGCGATGCTGCCCGCGAGGGCGGCGCCGAGGGTGGTGAGGGCTCTGCGACGGGTGGTGAGGGCCATGTCTGCCTCCCGGGAGGACGGGTCGGAGCGGCGCGCGGGCGCGACGACGGGCGGAACCTCAGTGAGTATGAGGCCCCGCCTGGCTCAGCACACCCCTGCGCCAGGGGAGTTGGCGCTGTCGACGCCGGCCGTTCACGCCTGCTCCGGTCAGCGACGGTCCCGCTCGTGGCCCGCCAGCTCGTCCCAGTGCGCCGTGCGGTCGCACCACCGCTCCAGGAGTACGCGGTCGTGGCCGACGGCAAGGAGGCCCGCGCCGCGCTCGGACCGGTACTCCTCGACGACGTGGACCAGGGCCGCCGTCGTGGAGGCGTCCAGCATCGCCGTCATCTCGTCGCAGATCAGCCAGCGCGGGCGGAGCACCAACGCGCGGGCCAGGCAGGCGCGTTGCAGCTGGCCGTCGCTGACCTCGTGCGGGCGGCGGCCCAGGAGTTCCTTGCCGAGGCCGACGCGGGCCGCGAGGTCCGGGACCAGGGTGGCCGCTTCCCGGCCGCGGCCCACGGCCCGCAGGGGCTCGGCGATCAGGGCGGTGAGCGTCAGGCGCGGGTCCGCGGACAGGCGCGGCTGCTGGAAGACGACTCCGAAGGAGGTGCGCTGCTCGCGGGGCGCCCGGTGGCGCCAACCGGCCGCCCGCGTGCCGTCGATGACGACGTGCCCGGCGTCGGGGCGGTGCAGCAGCGCGGCGACCCGCGCCAGGGTGGACTTGCCGCAGCCGCTGGGGCCGAGCAGGCCCACGGCCTCGCCGGGCGCGATGGTGAGGTCGGCGTCGCGGACGACGGGGGCCCTGCGGTCGTACCCGGCGGTGATGGAGCGCAGTTCAAGCACGGGGTGCCTCCAGCACGTCCGCGTGGGGATGGTGGCAGGCCGCCCCGTCGGTGAGCGCGGGCAGGGTGGCGCAGGCCGCGTCGGCGCGGTCGCAGCGGGCCGCGAAAGCGCATCCGCCGGGAAGCGCGGACAGCTCGGGCGGCATGCCGGGGACGGGGGCGAAGGCGCGCTCGGGCAGGGCGTTCAGGAGGCCGCGGGCGTAGGGATGCCGGGGTCCCGGCGTGCCGAAGAAGTCGCTCGCGTCGGCGAGTTCGACGATGCGGCTCGCGTACATCACGGCGACGCGGTCGGCGATCCGCTGGGCGGCGGTCAGGTCGTGGGTGATCAGGAGCAGCGCGCGGTCGTCGCCGACGTGCCGGCGCAGCTCGTCGACGGTGCGGTCCACCAGGTCGCGGTCGAGGCCCGTCGTCGGCTCGTCGGCGAGCAGCAGCGGCGCGTCGCCGATGAGGGCGAGCGCGGTGGCGGCGCGCTGGGCGAGGCCGCCGGAGAGTTCGTGGGGGTAGCGGTCCAGGTGCCCGGCGGGGAACGCGGCGCGCTCGGCGGCGGCCTCGGCGGCAGCGCGCAGCCGCGGCCTCCGTACGCCGGTGAGCTCGCGCAGGGTCTCCTCCAGCTGGGAGCGCACGGTGCGGACCGGCGTCAGGTGGGCGGCCGGGCTCTGGGGTACGAGGCCGACGCGCCGTCCCCGCACGGTGCGGGCGAGCGTGCGCTCGTCGGCGGTGAGGAGGTCGGTGTCGCCGAGCAGTGCGCTCCCGGCCGTCTCGGCGTTCTGCGGGAGCAGGCCGAGGAGCGCGGAGGCGAGCACGGACTTGCCGCAGCCGCTCTCGCCGACCAGGGCGAGGCACTCCCCCGCCGCGAGGTCGAAGGTGGCGTCGGTGACGGCCGATACGTGGGAGCCGCCGCGCATGCGGAAGCGTACGGAGAGGCCCTCCACGGAGAGGACGGGGACCGTCACAGCATGAGCTCCGATCGGCGCCGGGGGTTGATGCGTTCCCGCCAGGCGCCCGCGAGGCCGGCGATGGCCAGGGTGGGCACGATGATGAACAGGCCGGGGAAGAGGGTGGGCCACCAGTCGCCCGCGAGGAGCGATCCGCGCGCGCTCTGCACGAGCGTGCCGAGACTCGCCTGGTGGGTGGGGAGTCCGAGGCCGAGGAAGGAGAGCGCGGACTCGTGCCAGATGGCGTGCGGCACCATCAGGACGGCGGCGAGCCCGGCCTGCGGCAGGACACCGGGCAGCAGGTGGCGCACCGCGACGCGCAGCCGTGAGGCGCCGCCGGAGATCGCCGCGTCGACGTAGGGCCGCGAGCGCAGCGAGAGGACCTCGGCGCGGACGATGCGGGCGGTGGACAGCCAGTGCGTGAGCGCCACGGAGACGACGACGGGCCAGACGCCGGGCCGGAACATCGCGACGATGAAGATGCCGAGCAGCAGGTGCGGCACGGACGAGAAGACGTCCACGAGACGCATCACGATCCGGTCGACCCAGCCGCCGGATGCGGCGGCGAGTGCGCCGACCGCCGTGCCGATGACGGTGGCGACGACCGCCGCCACGACGCCCACCAACAGCGAAACCCGCAGCCCGTACACGCAGCGCAGCAGCAGGTCCCGGCCGACGTCGTCGGTGCCGAAGGGGTGCGTCAGGGACGGCGGCCGGAGCTTCGCGGCGAGGTCGACGGCCTGCTCGTCGAGGTTGGCCAGCGGCGGTACGACGAGGACGGCGAGGACGATCGCGGCGACGATCACCGCGGAGGTACGCACCCGCCATGCGCGCGTGGAGCGGCGCGAGCCGCGCCGGTCGCGCCAGATGATGTCGGCCATGTGAGGCGCCTGAGGCATGTGAGGCGCCTGCGACGCCTGGGGCATCTCAGCCATCGAATCCCACCCTGGGGTCGGCGAGGCCGTACAGGAGGTCGGCCACGAGGTTGCCGAGCAGGACCGCGGCCGTGGCGAGCGCGGTCAGCGCGGCGAGCAGCGGGAAGTCCACGGAGGTCGCGGCCTGCACGGTGGCCGCGGCGATGCCGGGCCAGCTGAAGACGGTCTCCACGAGGAGCGCGCCGGTGATGAGTTCGGGTACGCGCGAGCCGATGAGGGTGAGCACGGGCAGCATGCCGGAGCGCAGGGCGTGCCCGAGGAGCACGGTCCGTTCGGCGAGGCCACGCGCGCGTGCCCCGCGTACGGGGTCGTCGCCGAGCGCGTCGCCGACCCCCTGCCGCACGTACAGCACGAACCACGGCAGCTGCGAGACGGCGAGCACACCGGCGGGAAGGACCAGGTGGCTCGCGACCTGTCCGGCCGTCACGGTCGAGCTGGCCGTGTCGGTGAGTCCGCCCGAGGGCAGTGCGCCCAGCTTCAGCGCGAAGAGCCAGACGGCGAGGAGGCCGAGCCAGAACGGCGGCGCGGCTTCGAGGGTGTACGCGAGGGAGGTCACGGCGCGGTCGACCCAGCCGCCGGGACGGCGGGCGGCGAGCACGCCGAGGGCGGTGCCGAGCAGGATCGCGACGAGGAACGCGGTCGCGGCGAGCAGCACGGACCAGCCGACGCGCTCGCCGATGGCGTCCGTGACGGGCTGGCGCAGGGTGCTGGAATCGCCGAGGTCGCCGGAGAGCGCCGAGGTCAGCCACTCCCACCAGCGGGCGGTCAGCGGCCTGTCGACGCCGAGGTTGGCGCGCAGCTGGTCGAGGTTCTCCTGCGAGGCGGTGAGTCCGGCCGTGCCCGCGTACGCCTTGACGGGGTCGAAGGGCGATGCGGCGGCGACGGCGAAGACGCCGAAGGTGACGACAAGCAGCACGGGGACGGCGAACAGCGCCCGCCGTCCGGCGAGGCGGGCCATCGGCCCCCAGGGAAGGCGGCGGCGTGCCGTCTTCCCCGGGTCCTCGGGTATCGCGGTCGTCACTTCTTCGGCTGCCAGTCCTCGACGTTCCACCAGGGGCCGGAGGCCAGGCCGTGGTCGTGCGGCTCGACCTGGGTGGTCAGGTCGCCGAACTTCTTGTCGACGACGTAGAGGTGGTCGATGTGCGTGAGGAAGGTGTAGCCGGGGTTCTTCACCAGCTCGCGCTGGATCGTGTCGTAGGCGGCCTGGCGCTCGGCGTGGTCGCCGCTCTTGCGGGCGTCCTCCAGGGCCTTGTCGACCTTGGGGTTGTCGTAGTGCGCCATGTTGTTGAAGCCGTCACCGGCGAGTGAGGACTTCAGGAGCGTGTACTGGTCGAAGTCCGGGTCGGCCGGGGAGCCGCCGCCCGCGAGGACCGCGTCCTTGGGCATGCGGGGCTGGATGACCTCCCAGGTGCCGGACTGCACCTCGACCTTGATGCCGATCTTCTTGGCGTCGGAGGCGTAGGCGAGGGCGTGGTCCTGGCGGAGCTTGTCGCCGGAGAGGTACCAGAGCGGAAACTTCGCCTGGACGCCGTCCTTCTCGCGGATGCCGTCCTTGCCGGGCTTCCATCCGGCGTCGTCGAGGATCTTCTTCGCCCTGGCGGCGTCGAACTTCCGCTCGGTGCCCTTGGTGAACCAGGGGCTGTCGGACGGGACGGGTCCGAAGGCGGCCTTGCCCTCGCCGTACAGGATCGAGTCGACCATCGCCTTGCGGTCGACGCCGACGTCGAGGGCGCGGCGGACGTCGGTGTCGCCCGTGACCTTGTTGCCGCTGGGCAGGGTCACGACGCGGTAGTCGAAGGTCTTGGCGGCGTACGTGTTCTTGCCGCTGTCGTTCTTGTACTTCTTGGCGAGGTTGGGCGGCAGGATCGCGCCGTCGAGCTCACCGGCGTCGAGCCGGGTGGCGCGGATGTCGTCGTCCTTGATGATCGCCATGGTGAAGTTCTTGATCTTCGGAGCGCCGCCCCAGTAGCCGGGGTTGGCCTTGAAGGTCAGCTTCTCGCCCTTGGACCACTTGACCAGCTTGTACGGTCCCGTGCCGACAGGATCGGTGGTGAAGTCGCCGGTGTTCACGTCCTGCTTGCCCGCGATGTGCTCGGGGGCGATGGGCAGCACGGTGCGCTCGGCGAACGGCGCGTAGGGGTACTTGAGGTGGAAGACGACCGTGTCTCCGCCGGAGCCGCCCTTCGCCTCGACGCTCTTGACGGCGTCGAGCTCGGTCTTGGAGGCGTTGTTCGTCTTCTTGTCGAGGATCGTCTCGTAGGTGAAGACGACGTCCTTGGCCGTGAAGGGCTTGCCGTCGCTGAACTTGACGCCCTTGCGGAGCTTGTACGTGTAGGTCTTGCCGTCGTCGGTGACCTTGGGCAGTTCGGCGGCGAGCGCGGGCTTCAGCTTCATGTCGGCGTCGTGCGTGAGCAGCCCGTCGAAGATCTTCGAGTTGCCGTCCTTGCCGTAGCCGAGGAGGGGGCTGAGGGTCTCGGGCTCGTACGCGATGCCGACGACCGCCGAGTCCTTGGCACCCCCGGCGCTGTCGCCGTCGCCCGGCGCCGAGCAGGCGGAGGCGGCGACCGCTGTCGCCACCACTGTCGCCACCGCGCCCGCGCCCCGTATCGATCGGGCCCTCATGCTCCACACCCCTACTGAAGATCAGCCGTAATTGCGAACAGCTCGCAATTATGCACTACGTAATGGTGGCGTAAAACGCGCAGCCCGCACCGGGTAGGTGCGGGCTGCATCAAAGCCTGGGGCGGGGTGCGTCCGGCGGTCAGGGGGCCCGGAGGTCGACCAGGGCGGCCAGCGCTTCGCGGTGGCTTCCGGCCGTGCCGTAGGCGATCGAGTCCGCCTTGGCGCGCTTGAGGTAGAGGTGCACGGGGTGCTCCCAGGTCATGCCGATACCGCCGTGCAGTTGCAGCGCCTCCTCGGCGGCGCGCACCGCCACGGGGGCCGCGTAGGCCTGGGCGAGGGCCGCCGCGAGGTACGGCTCGTCGCTGCCCCTGGCCAGCGCGTCGGCCGCGTGCCGGGCTGCGGCACGGGTGTTGACCACCTCGACCCACAGCTGGGCGAGCCGGTGCTTGAGCGCCTGGAAGGAGCCGACGGGCCGGTTGAACTGATGGCGCTCCTTCACATAGCGCACCGTCTCGGTCAAGCACCATTCGGCGATGCCGAGTTGCTCGGAGGCGAGCAGCCCCGCCCCGGCGCGCAGGCCGAGGGTGACCGCCTGCCGGGCGTCCGGGGCGAGCACGCGCGCGCGGGCGCCGTCGAAGCCGACAGCGGCGAGCGGGCGCGTGGAGTCGAGGGAGGTCTGCGGCTCCACGGTGACCCCGCGGTCCGTGGCGTCGACCGCGAAGAGGCCCGAGTCCGTGGGGACGAGGAACACGTCCGCCGCCCCGGCGTCCGCCACACCTGTCACCCGCCCGTGCAGGGCGCCGCCCTCCTCCCGTACGGCGAACGGCACCTCGCCATGAGCGCACGACAGCGGGAGCACGAGAACGCCCACCGTGCGGCCCGCCGCGAGCGCGGCGAGCAGCTCGCGCGCCGCGTCGCCGTCACACGCGAGCAGCGCCTCGGTCGCCACCACGGCACTGGTGAGGAACGGCACGGGCGCGACGGCCCGCCCCAACTCCTCAAGCACCACGGCGGCTTCGCGGTGCGAGGCGCCCTGCCCGCCGAGCTCCTCGGGGACCAGCAGACCCGCGAGGCCCATGCCGTCGGTGAGGGCCTTCCACAGCTCGCGGTCGTGCGGCTCGGCGGCCTCGGTACGGGCGATCACGCCCGCGGGCTCGCAGCGGTCGGCGAGCAGGGCGCGCACCGCCGAGCGCAGCGCCTCTTCCTCTTCGGAGTACAGCAGGTCGCTCATCGCGCGAGGTCCTTCCAGGCGACGTCCTTGTCGGTGCGCGGCTCGGCGGGCAGGCCCAGAACGCGCTCGGCGACGATGTTCAGCAGGACCTCACTGGTCCCGCCCTCGATGCTGTTGCCCTTGGAACGCAGGTAGCGGTAGCCCGCGTCGCGGCCGGTGAAGTCGACCAGTTCGGGCCGCCGCATCGTCCAGTCCTCGTACAACAGCCCCTCTTCGCCGAGGAGTTCCACTTCCAGGCCGCTGATCTCCTGGTTGAGGCGGGCGAAGCCGAGCTTCATGCCGGAGCCCTCGGGTCCTGGCTGGCCCGCGACGAGCTGCTGGCGCAGCCGCTCACCGGTGAGCCGGGCCACCTCCGCCTCGACCCAGAGCTTCGTGAGGCGCTGGTGGAGGTCGTGGGTGCGCAGGTCGGGGCGGTCGCGCCAGGTCCTGGTGAGCGTGCCGATCATGCCGCCCTCGCGCGGGATGCGCATGCCGCCGATGGAGACGCGCTCGTTCATGAGGGTGGTCTGCGCGACCTTCCAGCCGTCGCCGACCTCGCCGAGGCGGTGCGCGTCAGGGATGCGCACATCGGTGAGGAACACCTCGTTGAACTCGGCCTCGCCGGTGATCTGGCGCAGCGGCCGCACCTCGACGCCCGGGTCGGTCATGTCGCACACGAAGTACGTGATGCCGCGGTGCTTGGGCAGGTCGGGGTCGGTGCGGGCGATGAGGATGGCCCAGCGGGCGCTGTGGGCGCTGGAGGTCCACACCTTCTGGCCGTTGACCACCCAGTCGCCGCTCGCCCCGTCGCGGACCGCGCGGGTGCCGAGCGCCGCGAGGTCGGAACCCGCGCCCGGCTCGCTGAAGAGCTGGCACCACACCTCCTCGCCGGTCCACAGCGGGCGCAGGAAGCGGCGCTTCTGCTCCTCGGTACCGAAGCCGAGCACGGTCGGCGCGGCCATGCCGAGACCGATGCCGATGCGGCGCGGGTCGTTGTCGGGCGCGCCCGCGGCCTCCAGTTCGGCGTCCACGACGGCCTGCAGGGAGCGCGGCGCGCCGAGCCCGCCGAGACCCTCGGGGTAGTGGACCCAGGCGAGGCCGGCGTCGAAGCGGGCCCCCAGGAAGTCGGCGCGGTCCGTCGTGGCGGGCGGGTACGCGGCCAGCAACTCATGGGTTCGGGCGCGCAGTTCGGCGGCGTCGGTCATGCGGCACCTCCGTGCGGCAGGACGACGACGCGGCCCGTCGTGACGCCGTCGGCGACGCGCTGCACGGCGGCTGCGCCGTCGGCCATCGCCGCGCGCTCGCTCACCAGCGGCTTGATGGCCCCCTTGGCGGCGAGCTCGGAGAGCGCCTCGTGGCAGCGCAGGATCAGGCCCGGGCCCTTGGTCTTGTACAGGCCCCAGTGCAGGCCGACGATCGAGTAGTTCTTGACGAGTGCGTGGTTCAGCGCGGGCGAGGGGATGGCGCCGCTGGCGAAGCCGATGACGAGGATGCGCCCCTCGAAGGCCACGCACTTCGCCGACTTGGCGTAGGCGTCGCCGCCCACGGGGTCGTAGATCACGTCGGCGCCGCGTCCGCCGGTCGCCTCCTTGACGGCGCCGATCACGTCGTCGATGCGCCGGTCGATGACGAGGTCGCAGCCGAGCTCGCGCGCGGCCCGCGCCTTGTCCGCGCCGCCGACGACGCCGATGACCCTGGCGCCCGCGGCCTTGCCGAGCTGCACCGCGGCGCTGCCGACACCGCCCGCCGCCGCGTGCACCAGAAGGGTCTCGCCCTCCTGGAGGTGCGCGCGGTGGTGCAGGCCGAACCAGCCGGTCTGGTAGCCGATGTGGAGCGCGGCGGCCTCCGCGTCGTCCAGCGCGTCCGGGGCGGGCAGCAGGGCGGCGCTCTCCGCGACGGCGTACTCCGCGAGGCCGCCGTAGGGCAGCACCGGGTTGGCGATCACGCGCCGCCCGTCCTCGGTCTCACCGCAGATCTCCATGCCGGGTGTGAACGGCAGCGGGGGCCTGACCTGGTACTGCCCCCGGCAGAGCAGCGCGTCCGGGAAGTTGATGTTCGCGGCGCGGACCTTCAGCAGCACCTGCCCCTCGTCGAGCGCGGGGCGGTCCACCTCGGCGAGGCGCATCACCTCGCCCGGCTCGCCGTTCTCGTGCACTTGCCATGCCTGCATGCGGGGCCTCCACGGGGCTGTCGTAGACCGGGCTCGTCCGCATACTAAGCGGTCGCTTGCCCCGAAGGGAACCGTCCGGGAGAACCGTCAGTCCGCGCTCTCCTTACGGGCGGGCCGCGCCCGTACGTGCATGCGCTCCCCCTGCGGCCCGAAGAGGCTGATGTACTCCGCGCCCGCCTCGCTCGTGGCCCCGAACCAGTGCGGGACCCTGGTGTCGAACTCCGCCGCCTCACCGGGGCCGAGCACCACGTCGTGGTCGCCGAGGATCAGGCGCAGCTTCCCGGAGAGCACGTACAGCCACTCGTACCCCTCATGGGTCTGCGGGTCAGGTGCCGCCTTGGCGCGCGCGGGCTCGACGACCTTGTACGCCTGGAGGCCGCCGGGCTGCCGGGTCAGGGGCAGCATGGTGCGCCCGTGCCGCACGATCGGCTTGGCCCGCACGCGCGGGTCGCCGACGGGCGGGGCGCCGACCAGTTCGTCCAGCGGGACCTGGTGGGCGCGGGCGATGGGCAGGAGCAGTTCGAGGCTGGGCCTGCGGTGCCCGGACTCCAGGCGGGACAGGGTGCTGACCGAGATGCCGGTGACGGCGGAGAGGCCCGCGAGGGTGGCACCGCGCTCCTTGCGGATGCGGCGCAGCCGGGGGCCGACCTCCGTGAGGACCTGATCCATCGACTCCTGCTCGGCCGTCTCGTCTTCTCTCATGCCCCCATGATGCAGGGTTTTGCCGGTGCAGCAAAGCTGCTTGTCGAAATTGCACGGACGCGTCATGGTCGGGGCGAGGAGGTGGTCCCCATGACCCGGAACACGACCACGGGCTGGTCCCGAGATGCGCACCAGCACGCGAACGAAAGGCCGACCACGATGGAGAACCAGCACGGCACCGCGCAGGACCAGATGTACGACGTGGTGGTCGTCGGCGGCGGCGCGGCGGGGCTGAGCGCGGCGCTCGTCCTCGGCCGCTCCCGGCGGCGGGTCCTCGTGGTCGACGCGGGCGAGCCGCGCAACGCCCCCGCCGCCCACATGCAGGGCTTCCTGTCGCGGGACGGCATGCCGCCCGCCGAGTTCCTCGCCGAGGGGCGGCGGGAGCTGCGGCGGTACGGGGTGGAGCTCGTCCCGGACCGGGTGGTGGCCGTGACGCCGGACGGCGCGGGCGGGTTCGGCGTCGCCCTCGCGGGTGGCGGCTCCGCGCACGCGCGCCGGATCGTCATGGCGACGGGTCTCGTGGACGAGCTGCCCGACGTGCCGGGCGTCGCCGCGCGCTGGGGCCGTGACGTGCTGCACTGCCCGTACTGCCACGGCTGGGAGGTGCGGGACCAGGCCTTCGGCGTGCTCGCCGCGGAGCCCTTCTCCAGCCACCAGGCGCTGATCATCACGCAGTGGTCCAAGGACGTGACGCTGTTCCTGCACACCGTGCGGGAGCTGCCGGACGCGGAGTGGGAGCGGCTGGCGGCCGCCGGGGTCCAGGTGGTGGAGGGCCAGGTCGCGGGCCTCGCGGTCGAGGACGACCGGCTGACGGGCGTACGGCTCGCCGACGGGCGGGTCGTCCCGCGCTCGGTGCTGTTCGTCGCCGCACGCCCGGTACCCCGCGACGACCTGCTGTCCGCGCTCGGCGCCGACCGCGCGGACACGCCGTTCGGGCCCTACCCCGCGGTGGACGCGACGGGCCGCACCAGCGTCCCGGGCGTCTGGGCGGTCGGCAACGCCGCGGGCCCCATGGAGCAGGTGATCAACGCGGCGAGCGCCGGCTACCGGGCGGGCGTCACGATCAACGCCGAACTGCTCATGGCCGACATCGAGGCGACGGCGGCCCGGCGCCGGGCCGGGGTCTTCACCCCCGAGACGGAGGCGGCGGTGGCTCGGGCGCGAGCGGACGGGCGCGTCCACGGGCTCGTGAGTCAGGGCCTCTCCGGCGGATCCTGAGATCCGTCTCGGCGTGAACCGACGCCTAGTAGTGCTTCGTCAGCTCTACGCGTTCGGGTCGTCGGCTCGGACGCCCTCGTGCTGGAACGCAGCAGCGCAATGCGCCTCCACCGTGCCGGCGAAGGCGCGGGCGAGCGGTGAAAGGGCGTCCCAGCGGCGTACCGCCCAGCCGGTCCACAGGGTGGGCAGGGCGGGGATCGGGACGAGTCGCAGGCCGGGGTGGGCGGCGCCGTGCCAGGCGGGCAGGTCGGGGACGATGGCGTGACCCAGGCCGAGTTCGGCGAGCAGGATCGCGGTGTCCCAGTCGGCGACGCTGGTGTCCGAGGTGGGGGCGGTGCCGGAGGCGGCGAGCCAGGCGTCCAGGCGGGAGCGGGACGTGGCGTTCTCGGGCAGACCGATGAGTCTGATGTCCGTCAAGTCCTCGGTGCCGATACGGGACTTGGCGGCGAGCGGATCGGCGGCGGCGACCGCGAGGACCCAGGGGAGCTCGACGACGGGGCGCTGCTCGATGCCGCGTACCGGCTCGCCCAGCGTGATCCAGGCGAGGTCGAGGCCGCCCGCGAGGAGGGCGTCGAAGCAGCTGCGGCTGGAGTGCGTGGTCTGGAACTCCAGGCTGACGTTGGGGTGCTGGCGGCGGAAGTCGACCACGGCGGTGGACATGAAGTGGCGGACGGTGGTCGACCCGGTGGTGATGCGCACCGATCCCGCTTCGCCGTGCACCAGGTCCCGCAGCCGGCGCAGGGCATGGTCGATGTCGCCGAGACCGCCGGCGGCGGCCGTGTGCAGCAGCTGCCCCGCCTGGGTCGGCACGACACCGCGCGGGTGGCGCTCCAGGAGGGCGACGCCCGTCTCGCGCTCCAGGCGTCTGATGTGCTGACTCACCGCGGACTGGGTGCAGGTGAGGTCGCGTGCGACGGCGCTGAGACTGCCGGTGCGGCAGACGGCGACGAAGACGCGGAGGTCGTCGAGGGTCATGGATGGTGAAGTTACAGCTTGGGGGCGGGCAAGGAAACCCGAGGATTGACTTGACGGTCCGGCAGACGGGACGATCTTCTCGGGCCCAGGGCGGCAACCCGGCCGGGCCCCGGCACCGATCCGGACGGCGCCGGGGTGAGTGCCGGGTGCCGACCCTCCGCATGTCACAACCGACGTCCCGAAAGACCCACGGGGGGACCAGGCATGGAGGTTTCGTCCCGTACGAGGTATCGATGCGCGCATGACCAACGACGAGGCGGGCCACGGGACATACGCCGGAGCCACCGGGGACGGCCGCACCGGTGGACCGGCCGACGCGCTGCCCGGACTCCCGCCCCCTCCCCCGCAGGGCGCCTGCGCGCTGCCGCCCGGTACGTACGACGGCACGGTCGTCCTGGTCACCGGTGGCGGGACGGGGCTCGGCAAGGCCGTCGCCGCGGAGTTCGCGCGGCTCGGGGCCGACCTGGTGATCGCGAGCCGCAACGAGGACCGGCTCCGCGCGGCGCGCGACGACCTCGCGGCGCTGGGCGGGTGCGTGACCACCGCGGTCTGCGACATCCGGGACGCCGAACGCGTCGCCGAGGTCTTCGATGCGGCGCAGGAGGCGTACGGCCTGCCGGGAGTGCTGGTGAACAACGCGGCCGCCAACTTCCCCGTGCCCGCCGAGGACATGTCCCCGAACGCCTGGCGCTCGGTCGTCGACGCCACGCTCACCGGCACGTTCCTGATGACGCGCGAATTCGCCCGCCGCCATCTGGCGGCCGGGACCCCCGGTTCGGTCATCGACATCGGGGCGTCGTACGCCTGGACGGGCGGCCCCGGCTTCGCCCACAGCGCCGCGGCCAAGGCCGGTGTGAAGAGCCTGGTGGAGACGTTGGCCGTGGAGTGGGGGCCGTACGGAATCCAGGTCAACGGCCTGGTACCGGGCCTGATGCCGCACGAAGACATGACAGCCGACATCCGCGACAACCTCGACCGGGCGCGCGACACGGCGGCCCGCCAGCCCGCCCTGCGCGTCGGCCTGCCCCGCGAACTGGGCTGGGCGGCCACGTTCCTCGCCTCGCCGTACGCCCGCTTCATCACGGGCCACACGCTGGTGGTCGACGGTGCGAACTGGCAGCGCAGGGGGCTGGTGAGTCCACCGGTGGTGACGGTGCGCGAGCAGATGGGGAGGGGGGCTTTCGAAGGGTGAGGCCGTCAGGATCTCCGAGGGGGATCCGTAGCGGACGGACGACGGGCCGGAGTTGCCCCCTACTTCCCTTCGAACGTCGCCGCCCGCCCCGCCCCCTTCGCCCCGTACCCCTCCCGGGAGTCCTGGGAGGTGAGCGTGATCGCCGCGTTGGCCGCGACGCGGTCGAGGGCCGCCGCCATGCCCGTGTCGGCGAACGCGTCGATAGCGCGCTTGACGCCCTGCACCGCGAGCGGCCCGTTCGCCGCGATCTCGGCCGCCAAGGCCCGGGACGTCTTGGCCAGTTCGGCGCCCGGGACGACCTGCTGGAGGAGCCGGAGCCGCTCGGCGGTGGCGGCGTCGATACGGCGGCCGGTGAACGCGAGCAGCTTGGCCCAGCCCGCGCCTGCCTCACGCGCGATGCGCAGGTCGCCGCCCGCGTCGACCGCGACGCCGAGCTGCGCCTCGGGCAGCGCGAAGACCGCGTCGTCCGCCGCGATCCGCACGTCCGCCATGAGCGCGAGCTCGAACCCGAAGCCCAGGCAGTACCCCTGCACGGCCGCGACGACCGGTTGCGGAAGCTCCGCGAAGACACGGAAGCGCTCGTGGACCCAGCGCATGGCCTCGTAGTAGTTGCGGACGCGCTCCGCACCGGAGCGGCCGGTGACCGCGCCGCCGGGGGCCGTGATGTCGATGCCCGCGCAGAACGCCCGGCCATCGGCGCGCAGCAGCACCGCCCTGATGGAGTCGTCGAAGCGGATGCGGTCGGCCAGCAGGCCGAGTTGGCGCGTGGACTCCCAGCTCCAGGCGTTGAGCTTGCGCGGGCGGCAGAGGGTGAGGATGCCGAGCCCGTCCTCGACGTCGAGGCGCAGCCGTTCCTCGCCCTCCGGGATGTCCGTGCCGATGGTGTCGATCATCCGCGCTCCCGTTCCCCGGGCCCGACGGGCCTGATGGCCCGTCAGGTTAGGGGAGCGGGCTCACCGACTGAAGACCTCGAACCCCACCGCGGGCTTCCCGCCGAAGCGCGGCGCGAGAGCCTGCGCGTTGCCCGTCAGGAACGAGCGGCAGTACTTCTCGGGGTCCTGGTCGGTCAACGCCTCGATGTAGGTGCGGTGTTCGAGGAGGGAGGCCACCGAGCGCTCGAGACCGGCCGAGGCATCCGCGGCATGGGTGGGTGTCGAAGACCCCGCGACGGCGACCCACCGCACGCCGCCCCACGGTTCGAGGCCCTGCTCCTCGATCAGTTCGGGGAAGATCCAGCGGTTGCCCGCGTCCGCCGCGGCGTCCAGCGTGGCACGGCCGACCGCCACGTGGTCGGGGGTGTTCCAGGCGACGCCGCCCCAGGTGTCGCGGTGGTTGAGGGTGAGGACGAGTTCGGGGCGGTGCCTGCGGATCGCGGCGGCGATGTCGCGGCGCAGCGCCGTGCCGTACTCGACGACACCGTCCCTGTGGTCGAGGAACTCCACGGCCTCGACCCCGACGACGGCGGCGCTCGCCCGTTGCTCACGCTCGCGCAGCGGCCCGCAGGTGGCGGGGTCGATCGTGTCGATGCCCGCCTCGCCGCGGGTCGCCAGGAGGTACGTGACTTCCTTGCCGCCGTCCGTCCAGCCGGCGATCGCCGCCGCGCATCCGTACTCCAGGTCGTCCGGGTGGGCGACGACGGCGAGCGCGCGCCGCCAGTCTTCGGGCATGGGAGTGAGCTGGTCGGCGGGTGTGGCTGAAATCTGCTCGGTCATGCCGGTCAGCCTATCCGTGCGACGCGCCCTGTTCGCATGCCTGTTCCCGGGGAACGCGGACGAGTTGGGGCCCGTGGGCCGAGTCGTGCAGGGGGCCTTACGCCTCGCCGCGGGCCAGCGCGAGGAGCCGGTCGAGGACGCGCGGGCCGCTCACGCGGAGGCCGTCGTGCTCGTACTCGTCGGTGACCCAGGTCCGCAGGCCCCTGATGGTCCGGGCGGTGCGCAGCGAGTGTTCCGTGTCGACGTACAGGTCGTCGTGGTAGACCGCCGCGGCCACCGGCACCTCGTTCGCGGCGAGCCGATCGGTGTCGTACAGGCGCGGCCAGTCGGTGCGCGCGGCGAGCAGCTCCGCGGTCTCGCGCAGGGGGCGCAGCGCCGGGTCGCTGTCGAACATCCAGCGCTGGACGGCCTCCCCGGTGAAGAGCAGCGGAGCGTCGCCCGCCAGGGTCTTCTCCGCGTCGAACTGCGGGAACTCGGCGCGCAGCCGCTCCGCCGACCAGGCGGTGGCCGGGCCGCCCTGGCCGTAGATCGACTCGTGCAGGACGGCGAAGAGCGGGTTGCCCGCGTACGAGAGGGCGGCCCGCAGGTTCTCCTGGAAGGCGTCGGACAGCGCGGGCCCGGCGGGGGTCCGTACGAAGGCGTCCTCAAGAAGGTAGTGCAGCCGGTGGCTGCCGTCGCCCGTGCCGAGCAGCATGCCGAGGGACTGGAGGGCGGGGACGGTCAGCCGGTAGCCGCCTTCGAGGACCGGCTCGTGCTCGGCGATGTGTGCGGCGATGCGGCGGGCCCGCTCGACGTCCTCGGGGTAACGGGCGTAGTGCGCGGCGCTCTTGCAGGCCATGCGCGGGTACGCGGCGCGGTAGACGTCGTCCGCGTGCCCGTCGAGGGTGGGCAGGCCGCCGGTGATGAGCGCCGTCTGAAGGCCCTCGGGCGCGGCCGACAGGTAGTGCGTGGCGCAGAAGCCGCCGAAGCTCTGCCCGAGGACGGTCCAGGGGGCGCCGCCCGTCACCTCCGGGCGGATCGCCTCGCAGTCCCTGACGATCGAGTCGGCGCGGAAGTGGGCCAGGTAGTCGGCCTGTTCGGCGGGGCCGCCGCGCAGCGGGAGCGTCTGGCGGTTGGCGGGCGTGGAGTTCCCCGTGCCGCGCTGGTCGAGGAGGAGGACGCGGAAATCGGTGAGGGCCCGGCCGAGCCAGGATTCGGCGCCGTGGAAGCGGGTGGCTCCGAAGCCGGGGCCACCCTGGAGGTAGATCAGCCAGGGCCGGTCCGCGCCGCCGCGGGACGCCGACACCGCCTCGCGGGCGAAGAGCTCGATCCGCTCCCCCGCCGGATCGTCGTGGTCGAGCGGCACACTGAAGCGGCGGTCGGTGAGAACGACTCCCGGCTGGCGGTACGTGACGGTCAAGGCTGCTCCCGGACGAGGTGAGGAGGTGAGGAGGTGACGGGGTGTCGAGCTGAGGGGATGGCGAGTCGGCGAGTTGGCGAGTTGCGGAACCCTCGCCGTCCAGTCCAGCACACCCCTGACGGGCCGCCGCGCCCCGGGCGCCCGCAGCGTGCTCACCACTAGGGTCTGTCTTTCGGATCAGGCCGGACTTGGGTGGCCTTGCCTTGGGTGGGGCTTGAGCGGGGTCTGGTGCGTGCAGCTGCAAGGCGGAGGAGGGCGGCAACGCGGAGCGTTGGCAACCGACGACAACGCCGCAGATGTGCGTGCCAGGCCCCGCGACCCCGGACAGATCCGAAAGACAGGCCCTAGCGGCGCGGACGCCTCCCACGGCGCCGCACGCCCGCGTACGCTGCACCCACCCGATGACCGACGAGGAGGAACCCGCGATGCGCGTCGCCCTGTTCCTGACCTGTGTCAACGACACGCTCTATCCGGACACGGGCCGTGCAGTGGTGAAACTGCTGACCAGGCTGGGAGTTGACGTCGACTTCCCGGCGGCCCAGACCTGCTGCGGGCAGGCGCACTACAACACCGGCTACCGCCATCAGGCGGAGCCGCTCGCCCGGCACTTCTCCGATGTATTCGGTTCGGACGCGTACGACGCGATCGTGACGCCGTCCGGGTCCTGCGGGGCCATGGTGCGTGAGCTGTACCCGCGCATGGGCGAGCGGGCGCGCGCCGAGGGCCGGGGCGACGCTCTCGCGCGCACGCTCGCGCCGGTGGTGCCGAAGACGTACGAGCTCACGGAGTTCCTGGTGGACGTCCTCGGTGTCACCGACGTCGGCGCCTACTACCCGCACACGGTCACCTACCACCCGACCTGCCACGGTCTGCGCGCGCTCGGTCTCGGTGAGCGGCCCGAGCGGCTCCTCCGGGCGGTCAGGGGCCTTGAGCTGGTGGCGCTGCCCGGGGCCGAGGAGTGCTGCGGCTTCGGCGGCACCTTCGCCGTGAAGAACTCCGACGTCTCGGCGGCGATGGGTGCCGACAAGGCGCGGCACGCCGAGTCGACCGGCGCCGAGGTCCTGTGCGCGGCGGACAACTCCTGTCTGATGCACATCGGCGGCACGATGACCCGGCTGCGCACGGCCGTGCGGCCCGTCCACATCGCGGAGATCCTGGCCAGTACGGAAGAGGAGCCCCTGTCATGAGCGGCGGCACATTCGTCGGCATGCCCGCGTTCCCCCGGGCCGCGCGCGAGGCGGTCGCCGACACCACCTTGCGGGCCAACCTCCGGCACGCGACCCGCACCATCCGCGACAAGCGGGCCCGCGCCGTCGCCGAACTGTCCGACTGGGCCGAATTGCGCGATGCAGGCAGGCGCATCAAGGACCACACGCTGCGCCATCTCGACCGCTACCTCGTGCGGTTGGAGGAGTCGGTCACCGCGGCGGGCGGCACCGTGCACTGGGCGGCCGACGCCGACGAGGCGAACCGCATCGTCACCGGCCTCGTCAAGGCCACCGGTGAGACGGAGGTCGTGAAGGTCAAGTCGATGGCCACGCAGGAGATCGGCCTCAACGAAGCCCTGGAGGCCGCGGGCATCCACGCCTACGAGACCGACCTCGCCGAACTCATCGTGCAGCTCGGCAAGGACCGCCCCTCGCACATCCTCGTCCCCGCCATCCACCGCAACCGCGGCGAGATCCGCGACATCTTCGAGCAGGAGATGGGCAGTTGGGGCCGCCCGGCCCCGGAAGGGCTCTCCGACGCACCGGCCGAGCTCGCCGAGGCGGCGCGGCTGCACCTGCGGGAGAAGTTCCTGCGCGCCAAGGTCGGCATCTCCGGGGCGAACTTCATGGTCGCCGAGACCGGCACGCTGGTCGTCGTCGAATCCGAGGGCAACGGCCGGATGTGCCTGACGCTTCCCGAAACGCTGATCTCCGTCGTCGGCATCGAGAAGACCATCCCGTCCTGGCGCGACCTGGAGGTCTTCCTGCAGACGCTCCCCCGCTCCTCGACTGCCGAGCGCATGAACCCGTACACCTCGATGTGGACGGGCACGACGGACTCCGAAACGGCGGACGGCCCGAGCACCTTCCACCTGGTCCTGCTCGACAACGGCCGCACCGATACCCTCGCCGACGAGGTGGGCCGCCAAGCCCTGCGCTGCATCCGGTGCTCGGCCTGCCTCAACGTGTGCCCGGTGTACGAGCGGGCGGGCGGGCACGCGTACGGCTCGGTCTATCCGGGCCCGATCGGCGCGATCCTCAGCCCTCAGCTGCGGGGCACGCGGAGCGAGATCGACGCCTCCCTGCCGTTCGCGTCGTCGCTCTGCGGGGCCTGCTATGAGGTGTGTCCGGTCGCCATCGACATCCCCGAAGTGCTCGTGCATCTGCGGGAGCGCGTCGTGCAGGGCGGCGATGCGGTGCTGCGGGGCAACAAGGTGACGCTGAGGCCCGCGAAGGGGCACGCGGCGGAGCGGGCGGCGATGCGCGCGGCGGGCCTGGCGTTCGCCCGGCCCGGAGCACTGCGCGCGGGCCAGCGCCTGGCCTCGCGCACCCGGTGGCTCCATCCGCGCACCCTGCCGGGGCCCGGGCGGGCCTGGAGCGCGACGAGGGACCTGCCGAAGGTGCCGGCGGAACCGTTCCGCGACTGGTGGCAGCGGACGAACGGCGGCAGGAACGACCGGAAGGGTGCCAAGTGAGCAGCAGGGACCGGATCCTGGGCCGGGTGCGCAGGGCGCTCGCCGACGTGCCGGCCGACGACCTCGCGTACGAGGCGGCGGTGGTCCGTGACTACGCACGCGAGCACGGTGCGCGCGACATCGCGGGGACCGTCGATCTGCTCGCGGAGAACCTCGCGGACTTTTCCGCGATCGTGCACCGGTGCCGGGCGACGGAGCTGCCGGACCTGCTGACGCGGCTGTACGCGAAGCGCGGCTGCGAGAGCGTACTCGTGCCGCCGGGGCTGCCTCCGCACTGGCTGGCGGCGGCCGGCCCGGCGCGGATCCCGGACCGGGCGGTGAGCACTCCGTACGATCTCGACCGGGTCGACAGCGTCCTCACGGGCTGCGCCGTCGCCGTCGCCGAGACCGGCACGCTCGTCCTCGACGGCTCCCCGGACCAGGGCCGCCGCCGCATCATCCTCGTCCCCGATCACCACATCTGTGTCGTACGCGTTCCCGAGCAGGTCGTGGCCTCCGTGCCACAGGCCCTCGAACGGCTGGACCCGGCCCGTCCGCTCACCTGGATCTCGGGCCCCTCGGCCACCAGCGACATCGAGCTGGACCGGGTCGAGGGAGTGCACGGTCCGCGCACCCTTGAGGTGGTGCTGATGAGCGGCGAGTGACCGGCGCGGCTAGCGTGAGGGCATGATCCGGTTCGAGCAGGTGACCAAGCGCTACCCGGACGGCACGACGGCCGTGGACGATCTCTCCTTCGAGGTCGCCGAGGGCGAACTGGTCACACTCGTGGGCCCCTCCGGTTGCGGCAAGACCACGACGATGATGATGGTGAACCGCCTCATCGAGCCGACGTCGGGCCGCATCTTCGTGAACGGCGAGAACATCGCCGACGTCGACCCGGTCCGGCTGCGCCGCCGCATCGGCTACGTCATCCAGCAGGTCGGCCTCTTCCCGCACCGCACCATCCTCGACAACACGGCGACCGTGCCCGCCCTCATCGGCTGGAAGAAGGCCAGGGCAAGGGCGCGCGCGGCGGAGTTGCTCGACCTGGTGGGCCTGGACCCGAAGACGTTCGGGTCCCGCTACCCCGAGCAGTTGTCGGGCGGCCAGCGCCAGCGGGTCGGCGTGGCCAGGGCGCTGGCCGCCGATCCGCCGGTGCTCCTGATGGACGAACCGTTCGGCGCCGTCGACCCGGTGGTGCGCGAGCAGTTGCAGGAGGAGTTCCTGCGGATGCAGGCGGCCGTCCGCAAGACGGTGCTCCTGGTGACGCACGACATCGAGGAGGCCGTCAGGCTCGGCGACCGCATCGCGGTGTACGGGCAGGGGCGCGTCGAGCAGTTCGACACCCCGGGGGCGGTGCTCGGGGCGCCCGCGACGCCGTACGTGGCCGAATTCGTGGGCGCCGACCGCGGACTGAAGCGGTTGTCCGTCACCGAGATCCGCAGTGACGACCTGGAGGCGCCGCCGATCGCCCGGCTCGACGAACCCGCCGCGCAGGCCGCGGCCCGGATGCGCGAAGAGGAGGCGCGGTGGGCGGTCGTCCTGGACGCGGACGGCGATCTGCACGGCTGGGTCGGCCTCGACGAGGTCGCGCTGGCCGGTACCGGCGGCACGGTCGGCGACCTGGCGCACCGCATGAACTCCTGGGTGCCGGTCGGCGCCCCGCTCAAGCAGGCCTTCGGCGTGATGCTGCAGCACGACGCGGGCTGGGTCGCCGTTCTCGACGGCGCCCGCTTTCTGGGTGTCCTGACCCCGGCGAAGCTGCATGAGGCGCTGCGGCGCTCGGTGGACGCGGACGCGCAGGGGGTGGAGAGGGGGGAGGTGGAGTTCGACTCGGTGGCCGACGCGTAGGCGCTCCGCCGGCGGGGCGGTTTCCTGTCTACGGGCCGTTTGTGGGTCTGCGGGCTGTTCTCTGTCTGCGGGCCGTTTGTGGCTGGTCGCGCAGTTCCCCGCGCCCCTATGGGGGCGCTACAGCAAGCCCTTGTCCTCCAGGTAGGCCCGCGCGACGTCCTGCGGCAGGCGGCGCCAGCTGTCCACCTGCTCGTTCATGGAGGCGAGATCCTCCGTCGTCAGGACGGGGTTGAGGCGGCCCAGCGCAGCCGCGACACCCTCGCTGCCCGCCCGTGAGCGGTTGACGACGGGCACCAGGTAGTCGGCGTTCTGGAGCTTCTTGTCGTCCTTGAGGAGTACCAGGCCGAAGTCGTCGAGGGTCGCGTCCGTCGACGTGGTGAGCACCATCTGGTCCTGGCCGCCCTGTACCGCCTTCTTGGCCTGGGTCGTGCCGACGCCCTTGGGGTCGACGCCGGTGATGTCGATGCCGTACACCTTCTTCAGGCCGGGCGCGCAGTAGGGACGCTGTACGCATTCGTCGCCCGCGGCGAGGCGTACCTTCAGCCCCGACCTGCCGAGATCGCTGAGGCTCTTGAGGCGGTGCCGCTCGGCGTAGGAGGCGGCGACGGCGAAGGCGTTCTGGTCGACGGCCCTGCCCGGGTCGAGGACGGTCAGGCCGCGCGGGGCGGCGAGGCGGCGCAGGGCCGTCATGGTCGTGTCGAGGTCGGGCGAGCCCGCGGGGGTTGCGTCGGCGCCGTTCTTCTTGGCGTTGAGCCAGTCGGCGAAGGTCGCCGCGTACTCGGGGACCACGTCGATCTGGCCGGACTCCAGGGCGGGTTCGTAGAGTTCACGGTTGGCCACGGAGAGGATCTTCGTGCTGTACCCGGCCTTGTTCAGGAGCAGCGCGTACATCTGGGCGAGCAGGTCGGACTCGGTGAATCCGGCGGAGCCGACGACGAGGTGCCTGCTGTCGCCCGGGGGCGCGGTGACCTCGCCCCGGTTCTCCAGGGAAGGGCCGCTCGCGCAACCGGTGGCGAGCGTGAGGAGGACGGCCGCGGCCGCTTCGGCGCGCCGCCTCATCCGGCCCTCCCCCGCCCTCGCGCCCACCCGGGTCCGCACCGTTCGGCCACCTCGAAGGCGCCCTCGACGAGCAACGCGAACACGGCCACGAGGACGGCGCCGGCCACCACCTGCGGGGTGCTCGCCAGGTTGAAGCCCGCCGTGATGATCCGGCCGAGGCCGCCGCCTCCGGCGAGCGCGGCGATGGTGGCCGTGGCGACGAGCTGTACGGCGGCGATGCGGACCCCGCTGAGCACCAGCGGAAGCGCGAGCGGCAGTTCGACCCGCCACAGCATCTGCCGCCCGGTCATGCCCATGCCCCGCGCCGCCTGGACGACGCCGCGGTCGACGCCGCGCATCCCCACGTACGCGTTGGTGAGCAGCGGCGGCACGGCGAACAGCACGAGTGCGACGACGGTCGGTCCCTCGCCCCAGGTGCCCAGCGGGGTCAGGAGCAGCAGGACGAGGACCGCGAAGGTCGGCACCGCGCGTCCGATGTTGGAGATGTTCACGGCGAGCGCGCCGCCCTTGCCCAGGTGGCCCAGGACGAGGGCGACCGGCAGGGCGATGAGGCAGCTGAGCAGGAGGCAGACGACGGTGAGGACGAGGTGCTGGGTGAGCCGGTGCCAGATGCCGTCGTCACCGGCCCAGTGCGCGGAGTCGGTGAGCCACGCCCAGGCGTCGCCGAGTGTCTTCACGGGCCCGCCGCCCTCGACGCTCTTTCCCAGGGGGTGAGGACGCGCTGCACGCCGAGCAGCAGGAGGTCGGCGGCGATGGCGATGACGACGCACAGCACGGACGCGGTGAGTACCTGCGCCTTGAAGTACGTGTTCATGCCCGCGTAGATGAGGTTGCCGAGCCCGCCGAAGCCGACGATGGCGCCGATGGTGACGAGGGAGACCGCGGAGACGGTGGCGATGCGCAGGCCCGCCATGGCCGCGGGCAGCGCGAGCGGCAGCTCGACGGTGAGCAGCAGGCGGATCGGGCCGTACCCCATGCCGCGGGCGGCCTGCCGGGTGTCCTCGGGGACGGCGCGCAGACCGGCCAGGATGTTCCGCACGAGCAGGGTGAGGGAGTAGAGGACGAGGCCCGCGACGACGAGCGGGGCGGAGAGACCGTACACCGGAAGCAGCAGCGAGAACATCGCGAGCGAGGGGATGGTGTACAGGACGGTGGTGAGCGCGAGGACCGGTCCTGCGGCCCAGCCCCAGCGGCGGGCGAGCACGGCCAGCGGCACGGCGACGACCAGCGCGATCAGCACGGAGACGGCCGTCAGCTGGAGATGCTGGACGACCGCGTCGAGCAGGATCTGGCGGCGCGTGCTCAGGTACTCACCGCAGATCCACTCGTTGCGCGCGAGGCAGTCGTCGGGGGGCGCGGTCACCTGTCCATTCAAGGCCGGGGCGCCGGGTCACGGCGCGTTCTGGTGGCCCGTACGGGGTGGGAGACGATCGTCCGCCGTGGCGGGAGGCCGCTCATGCCGGGGCGGTTCTGCACTGCCGCCCGTCCTCGCGCCGCGGCAGCCGGATCGAACCAGCACGCGACCTGCCGAGTTCCGTGGGGCTTATCGCTCACACGGCAAGTTGCGGTGCGCGATCGTCGAGAGAGGCGACTCGCAGTCGAACTCGAACGTCTCCACGGCGGCGTCGGCCGGGAAATCCGGGTGGTCGTGCCAGATCTGGGCGAAGGCAACCAGAAGGTTCCATGAGGCTGCTGCGTGCAGCTCGGTCTTCGCCGCGTGCTCAGGCGCTGAGGTTCGGTGGAAGCGCACCGCCGCGATCTGCTTGTAGGCGGCCAGACGCAGGGCCATGGCCGTGCGACGGGCTTCGCCTTGGAGCGGGGCCGCGTCCGGGATGCGTGAAAACACGAAACGGACCAGCTGTGTGATCTGGTCCTCGCTGATCCGCTCCACTCTCTCCCCCCCCTACGGCCGGCACGCCCATGCGCCCGATGCGGCACCAACTATCGCACCTCGGATCACTTCGATCCGGAGGGTGTCGGTCACGGACACGCGACGCACCATGCGGCCGCCCAACGGGCACCCGGGCTGCCCCACGGGCACCCGGACTGCTTGACCAAAGACATAGGGGCACACCCCGGCGCAGGGCGTCGGGAACAGCAGGGCCTGGGGCTGAGTCCGGCGCGGGCGGCGAACGGATTCGTTTCCCTCTCGGTCGCCGGGGCCTGCGGGACCCGGCTCGCCATGTCGAGGGTCGCTCGGGGCACCGACGGCGCCGAAACCTTCACCGGGACAACTGCCGGACGGCCAAGGCAAGTTCGGGGCACGAGCGGCCCCCACCGGGGTGACAGCCGCGAGGTGACGCCGCATGATGGGTGCGGCATGGAGACTTCGACACCGGCAGCGACCCGACCTCGACCGCGCGACGGCCATGTGCCCGCCGCGCGACCGAGAGCTGCGGCACGGTCGAGGGCTGCGGCACGGTCGTCGCAGGCGGCTCCGCAGTCGACGGCGCAGACCGCGGTCTTCTCCGTGGTGAGCGCCCTCCTCGCCGTCGCCTCGTACCACTTCGTCTTCGGCGCGACGCCTTCCTGGGACGTACGGGCGGTCGCCGCGGCGGTCCTGGTCTGCGCGGCGCTGTCACTCTGCGCCGCCTCACCGGCCCGCACCGCGCCGCCGGACCACTCCGCTCTCGCAGCACGGCCCGCCCCGCGGCTCGCCCCGCAGTCCTCCTTCGCCCGTGCCGGACGGTCCGCCGCCCGCAGGTGGTCCCGGCGGACGCGCGACGGCGGCACCTCCGTCGCCCGCGGCGGCCGACCGCTGCCGACCCGCCCCACCCGCTCACCGGGCCGCCCCTCCCGCCCACCGCTCACCGCGTGGCTCGCGCACACCGTCGCCGTCGACTCCGGCCGCGAACTGCGCCTGCTGTACCGCTCCCTGGTGCGGACGCTGCGCCTGCTGTGCGCCTTCCTCGCGCGCGTGCTGCGCCCGGCCCGCGCACCGCGCGCGGCCGTCCTGCCACGCCCGGCCCGAGCCCCGCACCCCGGGCGGCCGACCCGTGCGACGCCTCTCACCCTCCTCCTCGCGGGCACGGTCGTACGCCGTGGCCCGCCGGCCCGCCCACCGCTCGCCGTCTGACCCTGCCGCGGCGCATGCGCCGCGGCACGGCCGCACGGACGGCAGCAGCCCCGGCAAGCCCGATTCCGCACACTCCCAGCTGAATCCGGCGCGCCCGCTCCAGCCCGCGAGGACGGACGTGGCCGCGCCCAGGAGGGATCCCCATGTCCAAGACCGCCGTCGTCATCGGCGCGGGCCCGTACGGTCTGTCCGCCGCCGCACACCTGCGGGCGCGCGGCCTGACCGTCCGGGTCTTCGGCGCGCCCGTCGCGAGCTGGTCCCGGCGCATGCCGGCCGGCATGCTGCTGCGGACGCCGTCCGCCGCCTCCGCACTGGCGACCCCGCGCGAGGGCTTCACTCTGCACGACTACATCCGCGACGCCGGGGAGCGCAGGATCGGCGCCGACGACCCGGTGCCCGTCGGCCTGTTCCTCCGGTACGGAGGGTGGTTCAGGGAGCGACTGGTGCCGCGCGTCGAGGACGAGCGGGTGGCCATGGTCGACCGGCGCGAGGACGGCTTCCGCGTCAAGCTGTCGTCGGGAGAGGTGGTCCGGGCCGCCGCCGTCATCGTGGCCACCGGCCTCACCGGCTTCGCCCATCTGCCCGCGCCTCTCGCCGCGGCGGCGTCCGGCGGCCCTTCGGCCCTCGGCCTGATCTCGCACAGCTCGCAGCAGACCGATCCGCACGCCTTCGCCGGGCGCACCGTGACCGTCGTCGGAGCCGGGCAGGCCGCCCTGGAGAGCGCCGCCCTGCTGCACGAGGCGGGCGCCGACGTCCAGGTGGTGGCGCGCGGCCCGCGCGTCCGGTTCGACGCGCGGCCGTCGTCCGGCCCGCACTGGCGGCCGGACACCCCGGCGGGCAGGTCATGGTCCCTGTACGGCCTCACCCGCCACCCCGCCGCGTTCCGGAGGCTGCCCGCGGCGGCCCGGCTCCAGCTCGCCGAGGGCACGTCGAGGCCGCGCGGGGCGTGGTGGCTCAGGGAGCGGTTCGAGGGGAGCGTGCCCGTTCTCACCGAGCGGCACATCACGGCGGCGCGGGCGAGCGGGAACGGCGTCGCCCTTCGGACCACGACGCCCGACGGGCGTACGCACACCGTCGAGTCCGACCACGTCCTGGCCGCCACCGGCTACCGGGTCCACGTCGACGCGCTGGACTTCCTCTCCCCCGAACTGCGCGCGGACCTGATACGCGTCGGCGGATTCCCCGTCCTGGACAAGGGGTTCTCCTCCAACGTGCCGGGGCTGCACTTCACCGGGCCGTCGGCCGCCGCGTCCTTCGGTCCCGCGCTGCGCTACGTCAGCGGCACCCGGTTCGCGGGTCCTCGGCTGACGAAGTCCGTGGCCGCGTGCTGTGCCGACTGAGGGCGCCGGGCCCCGGAAGCGGGCGGCCGGGTATGACACAGGCTCTCACCGCGGCAGGAGCAGGGCGATCAGCCGTCCGGTCTGCTCCCGGGGGTCCGGCGCACCGGCCCATCCCCCGGTCATCAGGAGGTGGTGGACGGTCGCGACCAGGGCGAGCGCCGTCGTGGCGGTGTCCGTGCCGTCCGGCAGGCGGCCGAGGCGCAGCTCCGCGTCCAGGTACGCGGTGAGCTCGTCCTGGATCGCGGCGAAGCCCGGCGCGCCCGCGGCCAGCGCCTCGCGGATCCGGCGGGAGGTGGCGTGGCTGCTCATGGCCAGGCCCACGATCCCGGGGTCGAGCGCGTCGAGGAGGCCGAGCGCGACTGCCGCCAGGTTCGCCGCCACGCCGTCCTGTCCCGCCCGTTCGGCGAGCCCCTCGGCCGCCGCCGCGGCGCGCGCGAACCGGTCGAGGACGAGTTCCGCGACGAACTCGTCCACCCCGCCGAAGTGCGTGTGCAGCACCCCTTTGGCGCAGCCCGCCTCGCCGGTGACCGCGCGGCTGGTGAGGCCCGCCGCGCCCTCGCGGGCGACGATCCGCTCGGCGGCGCCGAAGAGCCGCTCGCGCAGGTCAGGGATCGCGACTCCGCGGGGTGACATGGCTTCTCCTCCTGCGCAACGGGGCTCCCTTGCAAGGCCATTGCCAGAAAGGGCGCTCGCCCATACTGTTTGGGCGAGCGCCCATACTAACGGTGTCGGGCGCCCCATCCGCGAGGGCATCAGGGGGGCACGGAGTGCGGGAGATCGTCAACACCGAGCAGGCGCAGGCGTGGAATGGTTACGAAGGGGAGCACTGGGCCGACCACCAGGACCGCTGGGACGCGGTCAACGGCGGCTTCAACTCCGCTCTGCTGACAGCCGCTTCGATCCAGGAGGACGAGCGGGTCCTGGACGTAGGCTGCGGCACCGGGCAGCTGACCAGACTGGCCGCGCGCCGGGCGAGCGCCGGTCACGCCCTGGGCTTCGACCTCTCGAAGCCGATGCTGGCGCGGGCGCGGCACACGGCGGAGCGGGAAGGGCTCGGCAACGTCTCCTTCGAGCAGGGTGACGCCCAGGTCCACCCCTTGGAACCGGCCGCGTACGACGTCGCGGTCAGCCGCTTCGGCGTGATGTTCTTCGCGGACCCGGTGGCGGGATTCGGCAACATCGCCCGGGCGCTGCGTCCGGGCGGCCGGGCGGCGTTCATCTGTGGCGGCCACCCGCAGGAGAACGAGTGGCTGCGGGCCTTCGGTCAGCTGCGTGAGCTCCTGCCGATAGACGGTTTCGGGACGCCCGGCGGGCCCGGCATGTTCTCCCTCGCGCAGGCCGACAAGACCTGCGACATCCTGTCGGCCGCCGGGTTCACGGACGTCGAGGCGGCGCGCGTGGAGACGTACGGGACGTGGGGGCGGGACGCCGCCGACGCCACCGAGTTCCTCCTCGGCTCGGGCCCCGGACGCCACCTCACCGGCCAGGTGTCCCCCGCGACCGCGGAGCTCGCACGCCAGCGGATGACGCAACTCCTGCGCCCGCACGAGGAGGAGAGCGGGCTGCGGCTGCGGGGCGTAGCGCTGCTGGTCACCGCGGCCCGCCCCTGACCGCCGCCCCCGCCCGACGGCTCACCGGGCGGCCCCGATCGCGTACCGCCCCGCACTTCACGTCACTTCACGTCACCTCAGGCCGTCCCGTCCGGCGCGGGTGGCTGCCTGGTCCACAGGGTCAAGTCGCTGCTGGTGGCGACGGCGAGGGTCTGGCCCGACGGGGAGAAGCCGACGGTCCGCAGTTCCGAGTACCTCGAGTGGAAGACGTGCCACCACCGCTCGCCGTGGGGCCCGCGGTGGGGCATGCCGCCGTCGCCGGAGAGCAGGACCCGGTGGTGCGGCCAGTCAGGGGCGACGACTTCGAGGGTCCAGCCGTCGGCGGTGGTCGTGTGCAGGCCTCCGCCGTGCAGCCCCGCGATGTGGACGCGCCGCCCGGCGACCGGGCCGAGTCCGGGGCAGGTGAGGTCGGCCGTCCCGTCCGGGGTGCCGACCTCGGGGGCGGGGTCCCGGTCCCGTGCGATCTTCTCGCCGGTGACGGCGTCGAAGAGCCCGTGACCGTCGCTCGACACGACCATGACCAGGTCGTGGCCGGTGCCGGGGTCGGACGCGAAGCCGATGCCGAGCAGCCCGCCGACGGCGGCACAGGGGTCGATGACCGTACGCCAGGGTGCCGGTGCCGGTACCACCGGCGCGGACAGCATGCGGTCCCGCAGGGCGGCCTGATAGGGCGTGAGCCCATCGGCGGAGCCGGGCCGGGCGGTGGAGGCGGGCATGCCGGGCGGCGCTCCGTCGGCGGGCTTGTCGGTCCGTTCCGTCGTCACCACGCCATGATCCGCCACGCGCGACGGCGGGCCGCACCCGGGGCCGAACGACTCGGCCGACCGCCGCACGCCTCTCCCCCTCAAGAAATGGAGGCGACCGGCGATCATGCGAACGGCAGACTGCCTCTCATGACCGCCGCAGACTTCAAAGCCGACCTCCGCCTCTACCTGCAGGACGCCCGCGACGTCCTGCTCTGGAAACTCGACGGGCTCCCGGAGTACGACGTACGCCGCCCCCTCACACCCACGGGCACCAACCTGCTGGGCCTGGTCAAGCACCTGACCGGCGCCGAAGCGCTGTACTTCGGGGCCACGTTCGGCCGGCCCTTCACCGCGCCCGGGCTCTGGATCACGGGCGACGCCGAGACGAACGCGGATCTGTGGGCGACCGCCGACGAGACGCGGGAGCAGATCGTCGGGCTCTACCGGAAGGTGTGGGAGCACTCCGACGACACCATCGAGACGCTGGGTCTCGACACGGTCGGCCGCCTGCCGGGCGGCGAAGGACCCGGGCTGACGCTGCACCGCGTCCTCGTCCACATGATCGCCGAGACCGACCGGCACGCCGGCCACGCCGATGTCGTACGGGAGTTGATAGACGGTGCCGCCGGGCTCAGGGAGGGCGGCGACAACATGCCGCCCGAACCGGCCTGGCGCGAGGAGCACAGGAACCGGGTGGAGCGTGCCGCACGTACGGCGGAGCGGGGTGCCCGTCAGGGTCCGGCCTGACCGGCGGGCACCCGGCCCGACCGGCGGACCGGGGTGCCCGTCGGCGCCCCGCCCGACGATCGCTACGATGCGCTGCGATGAGACAGACGCGGTGGACCGGAGCCGCCCGGCACGCCTGGTGCCGGGCCGCGTCGGCCGTCGCGTTCGTCTCACTGGTCCTCACGTTGCTCCTGTGCCCCGGCGCCGTCGCGCTCGACGAGGGCCACCGGATCGCCGGACACGCCGCGGCCACCACGGACGCCGTCTCCCTCCACACCGGTACGGCCTCCGTGGACGACGCCGACTGCCCGCCGGCCGACCGGCATTGCGGGCCCACCGCTCATGACGTACAAGCGGTGCTCAACCCGGCCGGCCCCTCGCTGCCCACCCTGCCGAAGCACGCCCCTCCCCCGCGGACGCTCCCGGCTCCCGGCGTCGCGGTCGAGCGCCCCTCGAACCGCGGCTCCCCCGATCTGCACATGCTCCAGGTGCAGCGGATCTAGGCGGACCCAGGCAGCGGGGCACTCCACGTATGCGGCCTGCCCCGCTCGCCCGGAATCCACCGGACCCGCCACCACCGCCGCGCCCCGCGTGCGGCGGGGACAGGAAGAGCCATGGCCAAGGCCAAGTCCCGCAAGCCGGGCAGCAACACGAACGCCGGACCGTCGAACAGCAAGCAGGCCGCGAAGCCCGGCAACAGACCGGGCAAGAAGGCGGCCGACGCCGAGCGCCAGGCCCGCGTCGAGGCGATGCGCCGCGCCGAACAGGCCCGCGAGCGGCGCAGCCGCATCATCACCGTCACGGTGAGCGCCGTCATCGTGGCCGGTCTCATCGGCTTCGGCGCGTACGCCCTCGACAGCGCCGACGACAAGGAGCAGCGCAACTCCGGCGCCGCGAAGAAGCCCGTGCGGGGCGAGAAGACGTGGGACGCGGAGAAGCTGGGCCGTGATCACGTGACCAAGACCGTCGCCTACCCGATGACACCGCCGGTCGGCGGCGACCACCATCAGGCGTGGATGACGTGCGACGCCAGCGTCTACGACAAGGAGATACCGAACGAGAACGCCGTGCACTCCCTCGAACACGGCGCGGTCTGGGTCACGTACAACGACAAGGCGCCCGCGGCCGACGTCAAGAAGCTGGCTGACAACGTCTCAAGGACCACGTACAGCCTGATGAGTCCGCTGGGGAAGCAGCGGAGCCCGATCATGCTGTCGGCCTGGGGCCACCAGCTCACCGTCGACAGCGCGAAGGACCCGCGGGTCGCGGAGTTCTTCAGCAAGTACGTGCAGGGCGCGCAGACTCCCGAACCGGGTGCCGCCTGCACCGGAGGCGTCGACTCCGCGTGATCGGGGGCCGGTCGGTGCGCGGCACACCGCCCGCGCACCGGCCGCGCACCGGCCGGGACCGACTCCGGCGCCCGAAGACGGTGAGGCCCCCAGCCCGTCAACGGCAGCGAGCGACCCGGAACCAGGCGAGGTCGACCACCGCGATCACGCCCCAGATCCAGTACAGGACGGCGCCCCCGGTCGGCGCCAGCGCCGTGGCGAGGGTTCCCGCGCCGACCGTTCCCAGCACCACCCCGGCGCCTCGCCGCGACGCGAGTGCTCCGCGCAGCGGCCCCGGTTCGGCGAGCCGGTCGGCCAGACAGGCGTCGAACGCCTCCGCGACCTGGTCGTCGATCTCGTCCCGCGTCCGGTCATCCAGATTTCCCCGCACGTCGACCCCCGTCTCCACAGGCGCCCGGCGGCGCCGTCCTGCGACCCAACGTAGCCATTGCAGAGAAGTTCTGCAAACAGTCTCTGCAATCTGCCGAAGCGCCGTCCGCGAACTTTGCAGAAAACCTCTGCAGTACGCTGGCGGCATGGTTGAGCGGCCCAAGACGAGAGTGCTCACCGGCCAGGACCTCAAGGCCTTCTACAAGGCACTGTCCAACCCGGTGCGCCGCGACATCCTGAGCTACCTCGGAGAGCACGGCGAGGCGAACTCGACCAGCGTCGCCAAAGCGCTCGGCGAGAGCACCGGCACCACCAGCTACCACCTGCGCAAGCTCGCCGAGCTCAAGCTGATCGCGGAGATCGAGGAGCGATCCACCGGCCGGGAGCGCTGGTGGAGGTCGCTGATGACGGACATCTTCACGCCGCCGGGCCTGGAGATGACGGCGGACGAACGCGAGGCCGCGGTGAAGATCGGCGCCCTCAAGATGACCCACGACCTCAACTTGGTCGTGAGCGCCTACGCCGGGTACGACTCCTCGGCGGGCTGGAACCGGATCCAGCGTGCCGGGCTGCGGATGACGAAGGAGCAGGTCGCCTCGTTCGTCGAGGAATACCACACACTGCTGCGCAAGTACGCGACCGAGCCCGGCGACCATCCGCCCGGCGCACGGCCCATGGCCGTCCGCCTGGTGATGCTGCCCGACGAGGGCCCCCGGCCCACCCTGCCCACCGAGCCGGACGACGAGGGCACCACCGGTGGGTAGTTGTGAAGCTGCGGTCGAAGAATCGGCGCTCAGAGCTTGTCTTCGCGCCTCGCCGCTTGCGTTACGGGACGACAGGTGAGGCGGCGGGTCATCAGGGCACGGTGAAGCCGGGGGTGCGGCGGACCATTTCGAGGTCGATGCCGCCCCTCTCCCAGCGGGCGAAGTACTGGTAGACCGTGTTCCAGTGCGGACAGCCGTGCGGGAGGTAGCGCCAGGGGATGCCGGTGCGGGTCACGTGTCGGCCAGGACCATGTCCGGGGTGGCGAAAGAGCAGGTCCGATTGCACGGGCGCCTCGCTGACCCCGCGCTTCACGGCACGTACTGCACGCTCCCCGGCGCGATCAGCGTCATCGGCCCCATCTGCCAGAGCCGCCCGGGCGGTTCTGGCTGGATCGCGTCGAACTGCGTCGGCCAGGCCCCGCCGGCCGGCAGCCGCGTCTGTTTGAAGGTGTACCGCGTCCGGCCGAAGGTGTAGCCGCGGAACGCGGCCATGGAACGGGTGGGGTCCCAGACGTCACAGATCTTCTCCACGTCCGTCCGGTAGCTCAGGTGGTTGGCCGCGACGTAGAAGCTGATGAGGTTGGACGGCAGGTCCTCCTCGGAGAACGACGAGCCGGTGAGGAAGTCCGTCGAGGCCTGCGTCTCCTCGAACACCGTGGAGACGGCCATGAAGATCGCCAGGGACACGCGCAGCACCTGGTCGGGCGTGAGCGGTTGGAGGATCTTCGCCATCACGCTCGCGGCGTTGACCGTCACCCCGTGGGACGCGCTCCGCTGCGAGGTGACGACGTGCTCCGCGGGCAGCGGGCGGAGGATTTTTATCGCGACGGCACGGTTGCGGCGCCGCCCTTCCTCGTATGTGTTGCTCGCCAGGTACTGCTGCGCGCCGGCGAACGTCGTCGTCGTGAAGCGCTTCTGCAGCTCCTCGGGGAACATCCGGAGCACCGCCAGCGCCCTGGCCGCCCGCAGGTCCACGTTGGCGCGCTCCACGCCCACGCAGTCCGAGAATCCGTAGATCTCCCCCGACGCCTGGGGGTCGGCGGCGAGTTCCGCGGCGATCGGGGAGAGGGCACCCGCGAGCAGCGTGGCGTCGAACTTCCCGACCTCGAAGCCGTACAGGTCGGTCTCCGTGTGGTGCGGGAACTGTGTGCGCTCGAACAGCGGCGCCCGCGGGCGGGCCGAAGCGGCGCGCTCGCCGGGCGCGTACTGCCCCGGGCAGTCCTCGTACACGCCGACTCCCGGCTCGTCGCGCCGTACCGCGTGGTGGCCGGGCTGCCCGGAGCGCCCGGCCTCTTCCGCGCTCAGCACCGCGGACGCCGCCCGCACCTGGCTGATCAGAAGCTCGGCCGCGTCCGGCCGGACGTGGCCCCAGTCGACCCATCCGCAGTGCGTGGAGTAGCTGTAACGGGGCCGGGCTTCCTGGACGCCGTCCGCGGTGACCTTGCGCTGGACGACGGGGGCCGTCGCGCTCGGCCCTCCGGCGGCGGGGGCCATCGCGCTCGGCCCTCCGGCGGCCGGGGAGTCGCTCCCGGCCGGGCCCGTGCCGCCCGTCTGCTGCACCACGTGGGTCAGTTCGTGCGCCAGTAGCCGTTGTCCCTGGCTGGTCTGTGGCGCGTACTGTCCGGCGCCGAAGACCAGGTGGTGGCCGAGGGTGTACGCGTCGGCGTGCACCGCACGTGCCGACGCGGCGGCGCCGGCGTCGGTGTGGACGCGTACACGGCCGAAGTCGTGGCCGAAGCGCGGCTCCATGAACGCGCGGGTGGCGGCCGACAGCGGTTGGCCACCGGTGGCCGGCGCGACGGTGTCGCCCGGCGCGCCCGCGTCCGCCGACACGCGTCGGCGCACGAGGGGCGTCCCCCCTTGCGCACCCGGCGACTCGGTGATGCGCTCGGCGATCCGATCGGCTTCCCGCTCGTACGCGTCACCGGCCGGGCCGACGGTCAGCTTGGGCTGCGCGACCCCACTCGGCCCGCAGTCGCCGCAGCCGCCCCCGCAACCACACGGCGCGGCGGGGCTCATGCCGTCGCCCTCGTCCCAGTCGCCCGTCCCCCAGCCCTCCGCGGCGGCACGCTGTAGGTAGCCGTTGCCGAGGCTGCGCTGAAGGGTCGGGCCACCGCCCCCCGCGTCCGGGACCGGCGCCGCGGACCGCTCCCGCGTCGCGGGCACCGGGTACGGCAGCGACCTCTGGTGGTCCTCGGTGGTCAGCATGGTTTCCCTTCCGGCGGCCGGGGTGGGGATCGCCCCTGCCGGCTGGCGTCCCTCTCGCCCCCGCCACCGCTGCGCGCGTCGCCGCCGTCCCGCAACAGGCCCGTGAGGTCGGGCGCCGGCTCCACCCCGAGCTCCCGCTCCAGGAGGCGCGCGTACATCTCCAGTCCGCGCCGGCCCTCCACCCAGTTCCCGGCGGCCAGATGTGCCAGGAGGAGGGTGCGTTGCGCGCTCTCGCGCAGCGGCTCGGCGCTGACCGCCGCCATCGCGACGTCCACGGCTTCCGCGTGGCAGCCCATGAGCCGCAACTGCTGGCTCTGCGAGTCCAGGGCGTGCAGGAGTCGCTGCCGGACGCGTTCGCGCTCCATCAGGGCCCAGTCGTCGTACCAGCCGGGCAGCAGCTCAAGCGCCTCCAGGCCGGGCGGCGCGGAACGCAACTCGTCCTGCCCCGCGGTGTGTTCGATGACGCGGGTCGCCCACGCGCTGACCGCGTGCAGATCGACGACCACGTCATCGTGCACGATCAGCCCGTGCTTGTCGGCCGACAGCAGGTGGACGTCGACGCGGTTCAGCCGCCACAGCGCTGAGCGCAGGTTGCCGTGCGCCCGGTCCTCGTCGTTGACCGGCCACAACGAGCCCGCGGCGTAGGCCCGGTCCACCCGAAAGGGGCGCAGGGCGACGAAGGCCAGCAGGCGTCGGCAGCTCATCGGAATGTCCACCCGACGTGTTCCCACACTTACGTGGAGTTCGCCGAACAAGTGGAGCACCGGGGGTGGTGCACCCATGTCTCCAGAGGTCGGGAAGTACGGAAAAGCTGATCCCATCAGTCCCCCGTCCGGAATTCACCGGTCGGCGAAATCAGGCGGTGGGTCGCCGTTCAGCCGCCAGGTGCCGGATTTTGGTTGTATCAACTTTCGGGGGTTTCGGCGAGGAAGGATTGCAGGAATTCCCGCATCGTCTGTACGGC
This sequence comes from Streptomyces sp. NPDC058284, assembly GCF_042881135.1. Lineage (NCBI taxonomy): Bacteria > Bacillati > Actinomycetota > Actinomycetes > Kitasatosporales > Streptomycetaceae > Streptomyces > Streptomyces sp. NPDC058284. The sequence continues at coordinate 46,199 of NZ_JBHVYE010000020.1, read as the reverse complement.
GGATTCGACGTCTGCGGTAGATGATTCGGCACCCGTCGAGAATCTGTCGATGTCGGGGTTGATCCGCAGCGTGATCAGCGTTCCGTGGCTCTGCGCCAGGACGCGGACCACGCACACTCCGGTTCTGCCTCTTCCCGACGTCATGATGCCAGCCTGTCGCCGTCTCGTCACCGTGGCGTTGCCGCGGGCGGCGCCGGGTCGGACACCGGCCCGTGGTGACGGACGGGTGACGGCGCAGGGTGATGCTGGCGTCGTGGCTCCGGCGCTGCCGCCACGGGAGGCGGCGTGGCGTGGGGCACACCCGCAGCGAGGAGAGTCGACGTGGCCGTAAGGATCAGAAGTCTCCTCCCCTCCGTGCCGGTCGTGGTGGAGCTGGCCTCGGGGAGCGCGGTACGGCTGTCTCCCGGGGAGGTCTCGCGGGAACTGCCCGACGCGGAGGTCGCCGGCAGCGCCAAAGTGGAGAAGCTGCGGGCGCAGCGGGTGATCGCGGTCGAAGACGTATCGGCGGAGACCACCGAAGAGGTTGCGCAGGAAACCGGGCCGGCCCCGGAGCCCGCCGAATCGCCGGGCCGGAGGGGAAAGGCCGCCGCCAAGCGGTCCGGGGCACAGGACGACTGAGGGAGCCCGAAATCGGCCATGAGCGCACACGCGCCGGGCTGATATATGGCGACAGGAGACGACCATGGCGACTCTGACTTATCCGGGTGTCTACATCGAGGAGATTTCCGGCGGGACGCGCCCGCTCGACGTCGCCAGCACGTCCACGGCGGCCTTCGTCGGTTTCGCCGAGATGGGCCCGGAGGAAGCCACCCGCATCACGAATTGGACGGAATTCCAGCGCCGGTACGGGACGTACACGGACGATGGATATCTCGCGCACAGCGTGTTCCAGTACTTCAACAACGGCGGGCGGCAGTGTTACGTCGTGCGCGTCACCCGCACCGACGCCACGACCGCCGCCGTCACCGTCAACAACCGCGCGACGCCGGTCGCCGGCGGCATGACGTTCTCGGCCCGCAGCAAGGGCGCCTGGGGCAACACGCTGTTCCTCCAGATCGAGGACGGAACGCTCGACCCGGGCAACGAGTTCAAGGTCAGCGTGCGACGCCAGGCCGACCCGGCGGTCGTGCCCGCCAACTTCAAGGACACCGCCCCGCTGGAGGTCTTCGACAACCTCAGCGTCGACCCGACCGCCCCGAACTTCGCGGTCGGCGTCCTGGCGCAGGACTCCACCCTCATCAGCGCCCAACTGCTCTCCGGCAACCTCAGCGTGCAGCGCGGCATCCACCGGGGCGGCTTCGCACCGACCCTGCCGCTGAACGGCAACCTCAGCTTCCAGATCAACCTGGACGCCGACGGGTTCCAGACGGTCACGCTGCTCGCACCGGCCGGCGCCTCGACCGTGCCGGCGGACGTGGCGACGGCGGTGCAGAGCGCGGTGCGCGGCCTGACCCGGAAGAAGACGTCCACCGACGCCACCGCCTTCAACGCTTTCACCTGCGCCGTGGAGACCGTGGCCGGGCAGTCCCGGTTCGTCCTCCAGTCCGGCACCACCACCCTCGCCACCTCGTCCGTACGCGTCCAGCCGGCGGCGACCGCGGACGCCACCGGCCTGCTCAAACTCGGCGCGGGCAACGGCGGGCGGTCCGAGGACGGGGCGGCGGTCCGGCGCCCCGCCAAGGCCGACGTCGTGCAGATCGGCGACGCGGCGGTGACCGCGCCGGTCATCGCGCCGGTGACGCTCGGCAGCGACGGCGTCGCCGCGGTGACGGAGGCGACGTTCAGCTCAGGCTTCCCACGACTGGACAACGTGACGGACTTCAGCCTCCTCGCCGTCCCCGGCGAGGCGACGACGTCGATGCTGGACCTCGGCATGGCCTACTGCGCCAACCGGCCGCTCCAGGACGTGTTCTACATCGGTGAGACGGGCTCCCACGACGACACCGCCGACGAGGCCGCCGCCTTCCGCACCAAGCTCACCGTCGCCAACTCCTACGGCGCGCTGTACTTCCCCTGGGTCAAGGCGCTGGACCCGACCGGCCGGTCCCGGGAGCCCGTCCTGCTGCCGCCCTCGGGGTTCGTCGCGGGACTGTACGCCCGTATCGACGCGAGCCGCGGCGTGTGGAAGGCACCGGCCGGCACGGAGGCGAGCCTCAACGGCGTGGCCGGGCTCGCCGCGGAGCTCGGCGACGTGCAGCACGGCACCCTCAACCCGCTGGGCGTGGACGTCATCAGGCGCTTCGCCGGTGCGGGAGTGGTCGTGTTCGGCGCGCGCACCATCACCTCGGACCCGGCGTGGCGCTACGTGCCCGTCCGCCGTACCGCGATCATGCTGCGGGTCAGCATCTACAACGGCATCCAGTGGGCGGTGTTCGAACCGAACGACGAGCCGCTGTGGTCGCAACTGCGGCTGACCATCGGCTCGTTCATGATGACGCTCTTCCGCCAGGGGGCGTTCCAGGGTGCCACGCCGACGGAGGGCTTCTTCGTCAAGTGCGACGGCGAGACGACGACGCAGACCGACATCGACAACGGGGTGGTGAACGTCCTGGTGGGGTTCGCGCCCCTGAAGCCGGCGGAGTTCGTCGTCGTGAAGATCAGCCAGAAGGCGGGCCTCGCGTCCGGGTGAGTGAGTGACGACCGCCAGCGGAAGGAGAGCGCCCGATGCCCAAGTTCAGCGTCAACGCGACGCGGTTCGACCCGTACCTCGGGTTCAAGTTCAAGATCAAGGTGGATGGCCAGTACGTGGCCGGACTGAGCAAGTGCAGCGCACTCAAACGCACCACGGAAGTCACGCCCTGGTACGAGGGCGGGGATTCGAGCGGGCCGCACCAGATCCCCGGCAGGACGAAGTACGAGGCGCTCACCCTGGAGGCCGGTGTCACGCACGACACGACCTTCGAGGCGTGGGCGAACAAGGTCAACAACTTTCAGGGTGACGCGGCGATGTCCCTGGCGTCCTTCCGCAAGGACATCAGCATCGAGGTCTACAACCACCAGGGGCAGAAGGTGTTGGCGTACAACATCTTCCGCTGCTGGGTCTCGGAGTACCAGGCGCTGCCGCAGCTCGACGCAAGCGGCAACGCCGTGATGATCAGCACCGTCAAGCTGGAGAACGAGGGCTGGGTGCGGGACACCTCGGTGACCGAGGCCAAGGAGACGTAGGGGTGTCCGTGGGGGTACTGCCGGGCGGTTACTGGGACGCCGAGGGGCGGCTGCACCGCGACTTCGAGCTCGCGGTGCTCACCGGGCGCGACGAGGAGTTGCTCGCCGACGCGCGCGCGCCGCGGCCCGCGGCGCTGGTCACCGAGGTCCTCAGTCGCTGCGTGCGCCGGCTCGGCGGCATCTCGCCCGTACCGCCCGAGGTGGCCCGGGGGCTGCTGGTCGCCGACCGGCAGTACCTGCTGCTCCACCTGCGCAGGGCGAGCTTCGGCGACGTGGTCCGCGCACACCTCGTCTGCCCCTGGGCCCAGTGCGGTGAGCGGGTGTCTTTGGAGTTCTCGCTCGCCGACGTGCCGGTGGAGGAGGCCCGCCAGCGGGCCCGCGCCCACACGATGACGCTGACGGCCGAACCCCTGGAGGTCACCTTCCGGCTGCCGAACGGGGCCGATCAGGAAGAGCTCGCGGAACTGTCGACGGGCAACGAGGCCGAGGCTCTGACCTCGCTCCTGGCCCGCTGCGTGCAGCGGCTTGGACCGGACGGCGACCCGCCGGACCAGCGGCGGATGGCCGATCTTTCGGCAACCGCCCGGTCCGAGATCGAGCAGCGGATGCACGAACTCGCCCCGTCCGTCGAGCAGTCGATGGAGGCGCGGTGCGTCCACTGCGGCCGGGTGATCATCGCACCGCTGGACATCCAGCGCTTCTTCCTCGGCGAACTGCGCACCGACAGCGGGTTGCTCTACCGCGAAGTGCACTACCTGGCGTACCACTACCACTGGAGCGAACACGAGATCATGGAGCTGACCCGCGACAAGCGGCGCACCTACATCGAGGTGCTCGCCGACGCGATCGAGGTGCTCAACAGTGGCGCATGAGGGCTACCTGCGGGGTGTCTTGGCCGACGGGCGGCGGCCGTTCCGGCATCGCGCCCGGGTACGCGCGCTGCTCGGGCTCCCTGAGGACACCGGGGTGCGCGTCGCCTTCGTGCCACCGCTGCCGGGCGTCGGGTTCGCATACCTGCGGCCGTGGTACGGCTCGGAGCAACCGTACGGGGGGCCCGGTGGCTCGGGGGCGGTGTACGGGATGCCGAGTGGCCCGGATGTGCCGTACGGGCCGTCCGATGGCGGGAATGTCCTGCCGGCGCGAATCGAGTACGACTTCTTCGACGCATACGCATACGCAGACGCGGACGCAGACGGAGACGGAGACAGAGACACGGGCACAGCCACAGGCACAGACACGGGCGCGGAAGCCGATGCGCAAGCCACCAGGCGTCCCGTGGCTGTGAGCGGCGGCCAGAAGGGCGAGCAGAAACAACCGACGCGGGACACGGCCGTGTCGTCCCCAGAAGACGGTGATGACGAAGCGGCGGCCGTGGTTTCCGTGACGGTTCCGGGGACCACGGCGATGCCGCCGGCGCCTCCGTCACCGTCATCTGGCGGGCAGGAGCACCCCCGACAGGACGCGCCGAACGAAGCCACCACACCGCACCACCCACCGGTCAACGCCCCAGCACCGGCGCCAGCACCGGCACCGGCCCGGAGCGGCGTACCAGGCCACCCGCCGCACGGACCGGCCCCGCAGTCGGCGACCGTTCCGGCCGTACGCACCACCCCGCCGCAAGCCCGCACCACCCCGCGGGAGCAACCCCCCGCACCCCCGTCCACACCGCCCCACCCGACGGCGCGCCCGGCAGCACCACACGGCCCGGAACTCCGCGCACACGCGACGCGACCCGGCCCAGAGCCCACCGCTGCCCAGCACCGCGGCACACCCCCGCCCCCGCCTCCCGACCACCGCCCGCGCCCCCGGCCCCTCCCCACCCAGCCGCTGCGCAGCGTCACCGCGCCCCGCCCCGGGCCCCCGGCGCGGATGCCCTGGCCGGAGGAGACCGCGGCGGCACCAACTGCCGAACCGCCGACCTCCATCCCCCTCCAGCCGGCCCCGCCCGTCATCGTCAGCCCCCCGCCCCCGCCCCTCGACGGCATCGCCGCCTTCTGGGTGCGGCGCCATCTCCCCCGGCTGCGCGGCAGGATCCTGCGGTGAGCGCCGGGACCGCGATCGGCATGGTCAGCGCCTCGCTGCGCAGCCTCCTTGTCGGTGAGATGCGGCTCACCCCGGCCATGGACGTGACCGTCCTCGCCCCCGACGAGGCGGGCGGCGGCCGGCGCATCAATCTCTTCCTCTACAAGATCACCGAGAATCCGTACCTCAAGAACCAGGACTGGGCACTCCGGCCGGGCACCACCGACCAACTCCTCGACGCCCCCCTGTCCCTGTACCTCTTCTACCTGCTTACGCCCTACGCGCCCAACGACCCGCTGAGCGGCAACGTGACCGCGCACCAGAGCGTGGGCGAGGCCATGCGGGTCCTCCACGAGAACCCGGTCGTCCCCCGCACCTACCTCGACCCCGGTCTCCTCGACGCCCGCGAGCGGCTGCAGATCGCGATCGCCCCGCTGGACCACGAGGAGCTGAGCCGGATCTGGAGCACCTTCGCCCAGCCGTTCCGGCTCTCCGTGCTCTACCAGGTGTCCACCGTCCAGCTCGACCGGCTGCCGGGCGCGGCCCGCCCGCTGCCGAAGCGGGTGCGCCGGGTCGGCATTCCCGATGTACGGGCGCCCCTCAGCCCGCCCGAGGTCACCGCGATGTCGCCGGCCGCGGGGCGGGCGGGCTCGCAGCTCACGTTCACCGGTACGCACCTGGCCGGGTGGCTCGCCGACGTGCGTCTCGGTGGCGAGCCGGTCGGGGCCGCGGTGCCGCTGAGCGGTGACGCGTTCACGGTGACGCTCGCCGCGGGCCTGAAGGCCGGGTTCTACGAGGTGCGCGTGGACGTCTCGCACCTGTTCCGCCGCACGTTCGTTTTCGAGGTCACGCCATGACCCACCGCGCGTACCGGGACAACGGCGAGCACCTCGCGGACGAGTTGCGCCGCCTCGACCTGCTGATCGAGCGCCGGCTCGCGGCGGTCAGCCTGCAGAACGAGGCTGCCCCGCAGCAGCAGGCGGCCCGCACCGTCTACATCACCCGGCAGGAAGTCGACTGGCTGCTCACCCACCAACCCCAGGAACCGCCCTCCCCCGCCACCGAACTCGACCGGCTGGACGCGGAGATCGACGCGCGCGTGCGGCGCAGCGCCGCCAACGGCGTCACGCTGGCGCTCCCCGCGCTCGGTGCGCTCTTCGCGTTGAGCCCGTGGGAGCTACGGGCCGTCACCGTGTGCCTCGGCCCGGAACTGCGGCGCAAGTACGACCGGCTGTACGCCTACCTCCAGGACGACATCACCCGCAAGCGCCCCAGCGTCGATCTCGTCCTCGACCTGCTCTGCCCGGGTGAGCGGCAGCGCTGGGCCGCACTCGGCGCGTTCCAGGAGACGGCGCCGCTGCTGCGCACCGGCATCCTGCGGAAGATCGACGACCCGCAGAGCCCCTCGGGGTCCACCGGCCTCGCCCAGTTCCTGGCGCTGGACCCGCGGATCTGCCGCTTCCTGCTGGACGCGGACGCCCCCGACGCACGGCTGTACCGCGCGGACGGCGCCACCGAAAGCGACATCGATGCCGAAGACGCCGACGCGGATCTCGTGCAGGGCCTGCGCCGCCTCGCCGAACACCACCTCAAACAGGACGGCGACGCCCGCCCGCTGGTGTTCTACCTTTACGGCCCCCCTGGCACGGGCAAGCGCGAGCTGGCCCGCCGTACCTGTCGCGACCTGGGCATGGGGCTGCTCACCATCGGCGACCAGCCGGCGTACGGCACCGACCTGAGGGAGGCGCGGCTGCGCCGGGCCGCCGTCCACCTGCCACACGCCGACGCACTCCGCCACGACGACGCCGCACCGCTGCGCGCGGCCCTGGCAACGGCCGTCGCCGACTTCGGCGGCCTGGTGTTCCTGACCGGCGAATCGGCCTGGGACGGCGAGGAGAGCTTCGCCGGCGCCCTGTTCCAGCCCGTCCCCGTGCCGCTGCCCGACGTGACCCGCGGCACCGCACTGTGGCGGCGGCTGATCGCCGAGCACACCGCCGAGCCCGGCGCGTGGGCCGCCGAGTTGGCGACGCTCTTCCGGCTGTCGCCCGGCGGGATGCGGGCCGCGATCCGGTACGCCCGCAACCGGCGAGTGATGGAGCCGCTGCCGCGCGCCATGACCCTGGCCGACCTGTCCGCCGCCTGCCGTGCGCTGTCCCGCCGGCGGCTCGGCGACCTGGCCGTCGAAGTGCGGCCCCGCGCCGGCTGGGACGACCTCGTGCTGCCCACCGACCGGATGGAGCAACTGCGGGAGGTCCGCGACCAGCTCCGCCACCGCCACCAGGTGTACGACCGTTGGGGGTTCGGCGGTGACACCCACCGCGGCAAGGGGCTGAGCGTGCTGTTCAGCGGGGTCCCGGGGACGGGCAAGACGATGGCGGCGGAGGTGCTGGCGCACGACCTCGGGCTCGGCCTGTACGCCGTGGACCTCTCCGGGGTCGTCAGCAAATACATCGGCGAGACCGAGAAGAACCTGGCCCGCGTCTTCACCGAGGCGCGCACCAGCAACGCCATCCTCTTCTTCGACGAGGCCGACGCGCTGTTCGGCAAGCGCACCGAGGTGTCGGACGCGCACGACAGGTACGCCAACATCGAGACGAGCTACCTCCTGCAGAAAATGGAGGAGTACGAGGGCGTGGTGGTCCTGGCGACGAACCTGCGGCAGAACCTGGACGACGCGTTCACCCGCCGCGTCCGCTTCATCATCGAGTTCCCGTTCCCCGAGGCCGACAGCAGGCTGCGGATCTGGCAGGGGCTCTTCCCGCCGCAGGCGCCGGTCGCGGCGGACGTCGACTTCGCCGCGCTGGCCCGGGAGTTCCCGGTGGCCGGCGGCAGCATCAAGAACATCGTGCTGAACGCGGCGTTCCTGGCCGCGGCCGACGGCGGGCCCATCGGCCGACGGCACATCCTGCGGGGAGTCCGGCGGGAGTTCGAGAAGATCGGCAAGCTCTGGACGGAGCCGGCCCCGGCCGGTGACCCCGTCGGGGCCGCCAAAGGGGCTGGGCCATGCTGACGATGCCGCACGAAACCACCCACGCCCCAGGCACGTACGGGCCGCGCCCGGCACCGCCTCAGGCACCCCGGGCGAGGGCCGCGACCGACCTGGCGTTGCAGCGCAGCCTCGGCAGCGACTACCTTCAGCGCCTCGCCGAAGACGGCGACGGCGAGCACGACGGCCCCTCGGGGTGCGGCTGTTCGGGAGGCTGTTCCGGCTGCGGTCCCGTGCAGGCCAGCGCGCTCGTCGGGCCCGCCGGCGACCGGTACGAGCAGGAGGCCGAACGGGTCGCCGAACGGATCGTCGCGACCCCCGGCCCCGCACCCTCCGGCCCCGCACCCGCCGCCCCGCGCCTCACCATCCAGCGGCTGCCGGCCGGGCACGGCGGCACCGGCGGCACGCCGGCCGCCTCCCCGCCCACCAGCGGCGGACGCCCGCTGACGCCCGCGTCCCGCGCGTTCATGGAGCCCCGCTTCGGCCAGGACTTCACACACGTGCAGCTGCACACCGACACCGCGTCCCACCAGTACGCGGCCGGCATCCGGGCCCGCGCCTTCACCCACGGCCACCACATCCACCTGGCGCGGAACGAAAGCGAGCACGACCACCGGCTGCTCGCCCACGAACTGACCCACGTGGTGCAGCAGCGCGGTGGCGCGGCTCCGGCGGCCGAGACCGTACAGCGGGCGATCAGCCCCGGACTCGAGCAGATCGAGGACTACCTCGGCTACGGGCTGTTCGACTGGGCCATCACCGACCAGGACGCCACCCGTTCGCTGGACCTCCTCAAGTCGCTGCCCCGCCTCCAGCAGGCGGTGTTCTTCAACGACGCGACCCACGCGCGGCGGCTGCGGGAGAACCTCCCCGACGGGCGGCTCCCCGAGTACGACCGGCTCGCCGCCGACGTCGCGGGGCTGCAACCGCCCGCCAACACGCTGGAGACCATCGAGGACCGCCTCTCGTACGGGCTCTTCGACTGGGCCGTCACCGACCAGGACGCGGTGGTCGCCCTCGACCTGCTGAAACAGCTCTCGGGGAACCAACTCGCGACCGCCATGGCCGCCATCGACTACGACCGGCTCCTTGACAACCTGCCGGACGCCCGCAAACCCGAGCTCACCGTGCTCTACGACCGGGCCCTCGGCACGGGCGGCACCCGGCAGACCGAGGAGGGCAGCCACCCCGGCACGCTCCTCAGCTCCGTCACCTTCCGGTCCGACCACGGACTGATGAAGAACAACGAGGACGACTGGGAGAGCGACGGCGGCGTGTACGGCGAACCGGAGTGGATCTCCGACAAGGGGCTCGCGAAGAGCCGCCCGATCAGCCAGGCCATGGGCACCGGCGTCCGCGCCGACGTCAACCTCAACATCAGCCCGCTCAACGCGCCGGCCGCGCCCGTCCGGCTGACCGGCCGCAGCACCGAACCCGCGCTGAACTTCGAGTTCTCCGGCACCCTGCACGGCGGAACGGCCCAGACGGTGCCGCTCGTCGGCACCACCGCGCTGCCCGACACCGTCACCTCGCTGGAGAACCGGCAGATCGTGTGGGACCTGGAGTGGCAGCAGTGGAAGCGTGAGATCGCCCGGACCCGGCACAGCGTGTACGTCACCGCAGGACCGCCCCGCGCACCGGCGGAGGTCACGCTCCGGCGCATGCGGACGTCGACGCGGATCGTCGGCGAAGCCGCCCGGGAGGCGGGCTCGCTCGACCCGCACGCGCTGGTGACGAGCGTCATGAAGCGCTGGAACAGCTACAACCTGTTCGTCCGGCTCGACAACGCGTGGAAGCTGGCGGACGACCTGGCCACCGGAGCGCAGTGCATCGACATCGTGCGCTTCGTCCAAGGGGTGCTCCTGCAGGTGGGCCTGGCCGGCAGCACCGCGGCCGTCGTCGTCTGGGCCAAGCCCAGCAGCCCCGATCACGCCGAGGAGACCTTCGGCGGCGGCCTGTCCGGCACCAGGCACCCCGACAACCCGTGGTACGCCGCCCTGATCGACGCCAACGGGTGCGGCAACAACTTCGAGGCGGCGCTGCGCTTCGCGCACGGCGGCGTGACCCGCTACTACCCGGGCGGCGCCGACCCGAACCAGGTCTACTCCACCCCCACGGACGTCCTGCACGTCTTCCAGTGCCTCGCCTGGGTGGAACCCCTCGGCCCGCGCCGCATGAACGTACGACAGATCCTGACCACCTATCCGCACGGCCACTGCACCACCGGAGAACTGACCTGCGAGGGCGGGGAGGACTAGGCGACATGACCGACGGCTTTCCCAACAAGCCACGCATTCTGCGCGGCGCATTCGTGGAGTACGGGCTGAGCCTGCCGCCGCTGCTTGTGGTGTTCCAGTTCAACCCCGTGCAGCTCACCCGTAACCGATCGCTGTCCTACACCTTCGCCGGCGCCCCCGCGGCGGCAGCGGCGGCGCAGAAGTCGGGCGCACCGCCGCGCACCCTGCGCGCCGAGCACGGCCGGCGCTCCAGCCTGCTGGACGTCCAGCGGGAGCAATTGGTGACCGTGGAGGAGCAGAAGCTCGGCTTCGACATCCGCCTCGACGCCACCGACCGGCTGGACGAGGGCGACACGGTCACCGAACAGTTCGGCATCGGCCCGCAGATCGCGACGCTGGAGCTGATGACACAGCCGAAGCGGGAGAGCGTGCTCGGTGGTCTCGCCGCCCGGCTGCTGCAGAAGCCCGACGGGTTCAGCTTCACCCGCAGCGCCAACCCGCCGCTGATCCTGTTCATCTTCGGCCGCAAACGGGTGCTGCCGGTGAACATCAACTCTCTCAACATCACCGAGACGGAGTTCAGCGCCGATCTGAACCCCGTCCGGGCCACCGTCTCGGTCTCCCTCACGGTCATCGAGGGCAGCAGCATCCCCTACCGGTACACGCAGACCATGACGGAGGTCATGTCGACCGTGGGGCTCGCCACCGCCGTCACCGATGCAGCCAACGTCGTCGTCCCAGGGTGAGTGACACATGTTCAGCAAGCTGTCCCGCTACCGCACCGTCCCCGACGTGGTGTCGCCCGACGCCCGCGGCCGAATCCTGGCCGCCAAGGGCGTCCGGCCGCTGCCCGGCACGCCCGGCGCGCTTGAGCACACCGTGGACTCCGGCGACCGGCTGGACCAGCTCGCCGCCTCCTACTACGGGCAGCCCCTGCACTACTGGCACATCTGCGACGCCAACCCGCTGTTCCTCTCCCCCCTGGAACTCCTCGGCCAGGAGCCCGTGACGTCCACCCACTTCCCGCTCACCACGGCGGCGAAGGACCCGCCGTGGGCCGCGCTGATCGCCGCGCTGTCGGCGGTGAACGGGGTGCGCGACGTGACCGTGGCGGAAGACGTGGAGCTCGTCCCGCAGACGCAGACGGTGAGCGGGCAGCAGGTCACCGTGATCGTCGAGCGTTTCACCCGCGCCGTCGTCGTCACGTACCACCGCATCGACGTCCAAGCGCAGGACCTGACCGCCCTGATCGCGGCGCGCGGCTTCGACGTCGGGCCGCCGGTCGACCGCGGGCGGCTCGGTCAGCCCATCGCGATCCCCGCGGCAGTGAGCGGATAGGGGGCCGGCGTGCGCCACGACGACCTGCGCATCGACATCGACGGCGTGGAGGCCGCGGACCTCTACGCGGACCTGCTGAACCTGGAGGTCGAGCTCGACGAGGAACTGGCCGGGATGTTCCGGATGACGCTGGCGCTGCTGCTGCGCCCCGACGGGTCGTGGACGTACCTGGACGACGAGCGGCTCATGGTGTGGCGGCGGGTGCGGGTCACCGCGGGCTTGCAGGACGACGCGCAGCCACTGCTGACCGGCTACATCACGCACGTCCGCCCGGACTTCGGCCCCGGGCTCGACGCCTGCCGGCTCCAGGTGTGGGGTACGGACGCCAGCGTCCTGATGGACCGCGTGGAGCGGCTCAAGGACTGGCCGAACAAGAAGGACAGCGACATCGCGACCGAGACGTTCCAGGCGTACGGGCTGACGCCGCAGGTGACCGACACGGGGATCGTCCACGACGAGGCGGTGTCGACCGTCATCCAGCGCGAGACCGACATCCAGTTGCTCAGGCGGCTGGCCGTGCGCAACGGTTTCGAGTGCTTCGTGGACGGCGACAGGGGCTGCTTCCGTCCGCCGGCCGTCGACGACACGCCGCAGCCGGTGCTCGCGGTGCACTTCGGGGACGAGACGAACGTCAACCGGTTCAGCCTGGAGGTCGACGCGCTGGCCCCCACGGACGTCGCGATGTTCCAGATCGACCACATCGCCGGCGACGTGCTGGAGGCGCACGCGGTCCCCGGCTCCCAGACCGCCCTGGGCGCGGTGCCGGCCGCCGGTGTCCTCGGCCCCGGCATGGAGCCCGGGCTCGTGCACGTGGCGCAGAGCGTGGCCACCGGCGTGCCGGAGATGACCGAGATCTGCCAGAGCGTCCACGACCAGGCCGAGTGGCTGGTGACCGGCGAGGGCGAGGTCGCCGCCAACGAGTACGGCAGCATCCTGCGGCCCCGCACCACCGTCACCGTCAAGGGCGTCGGGGCGACGCACAGCGGCGTCTACTACGTCGCGCACGTCACCCACAGGTTCACCCTCGACGGCTACCTCCAGACGTTCCGCATCAAGCGCAACGCGCTGGTGCCCAAGGGCGACGAGGACTTCTCGATCGGCGGGGCCGACGCAGCGGCCGGACTCCTTGCCGCGGGCGCCCTGGCCGCGGAGGTGTCGCCGTGACGCTGGAACGCATCGTCGCCGGCCTGGTGGAGGACACCGGGCGGCGCTGCTACGGCAAGTACCGGGGCACGGTGGTCGACAACGACGACCCTTCGCGCCTGGGCCGGCTGCGGCTCACCGTCGCGGACGTGCTTGGCCCGGAGGTCGTCACCGGCTGGGCCACGCCCTGCGTCCCGTACGGAGGGGCCGCGGGGCAGGGGTTGCTGTTCATTCCGGAGCGCGAGGCCGGGGTGTGGGTCGAGTTCGAGCGGGGGGACACGGAGTTCCCCATCTGGGTCGGTACGTACTGGAGCAGGCCGGGCGACGAGAGCCAGGTGCCGAAGCCGCGCTCCGACGCCGGCACCGAGGACGCACAAGCGGTGCAGTCGCCCCCGACCTCGAAGATCCTCGCCACTCTCAAGGGCCACACCATCCAGTTGGAGGACGCCGACGGCAAGGAACGGGTCCTCGTCCGCGAGGGCAGCCGTGGCCATCTGCTGACGATGGATCAGTCCGGTGTGACGGTCACCGACGCGGGCGGCAACACCGTCTCGCTCACCGACGACGGCATCCGCATCACCGACGCCACCGGCAACTCTCTCCAGATGTCCGCCGACGCCGTCACCCTCACCGCGAAGACGCCCCTCACCATCAACGCCGCCGGCCAGAGCGTGACGGTGGTCGCCGACAGTATCGACCTGAAGAAGGGCTGAGTCGATGGCCAAGAGCATCGCCGTCAAGGGCGACAGCGTGCGGGGCACCGACACGCACAAGGTCTCGGGCACCCTCGAAAACGGCACGACGCCCTACGTGGGACTCGGGAAGTACGCCTACCAGGGCTCCATCACGGAAGGGCTCAGCGACTTCGTACGGATCAACGGCGTGCCGGTGGCCCTGGTCACCAGCGGCAGCACCCTCGACGCGGGCCAGACCGCGCCGGGCCCGCCACCCGGCGGCCATGCCGGTCCCGCCGGCAGCGACTTCGTGCCCGCCGCGCCGAAACCCCTCGCCACCTCGCTGTCGATCCTCGACGCACCGCTCGGCGGCGGCACCCCAGGCGCCGGTGCGGGCAGTGGGCTGCTGACCATCGGCGGCGTCAAGGTACTGCTCGACAAGGACGTGATCGACACGTGCAGCGGCCTGCCCACACCCGGCGAGTCGAAGGTCAGCGCACAGCAGCAGTCGCTGGTGGCCTGCTCCCAGTGACCGGCGTACGAGCGGCGAAGCGAGAGGGAGGGGGCGAGCGTGGCGACAGGGTTCGGATTCCCGTTCGGCGTCAACGCGGCCGGTGCCATCGTGCCGGAGCCCGACGAAAGCGCGGAATTGCGCGGCAAGGTCATCCAGGTGCTGTTCACGGCACCCGGGGAGCGGATCAACCAACCGGAGTTCGGGTGCGGCCTTTTCAACCTGGTCTTCGACCCCGCCAACACGATCCTGGCCGCGGCCGTCGAGTTCACCGTCGGGCAGGCGCTGACCCGGTGGCTGGGCGACGACCTCGTGGTCGGCGGAGTGGACGTACAGGCGCAGGAAGAGACGCTGTCCGTCGAGGTGGCCTACGTACGGCGCCGGGACCTCGCCCGGCAGGCGGTCAGGGTGCAGTTCCGGTGAGCGGCAACGGGAACGGACGAGCGGGGACGCGGCATGGCTGAGATCAAGAGGACGGACGACCGGCCGGTCATCGACTACATGGCCCGCGACTACGAGAGCCTGCTCGCGTCCATGCGCGAGCTGATCCCGCAGAAACTGCCGGAGTGGAAGGACTTCGCGGGCGAGGCCGACTTCGGCAACGTACTGCTGCAACTGTTCGCGCACCTCGGCGACATCCTCAGCTACTACCAGGACCGGGTGGCCAACGAGAGTTTCCTCGGCACGGCCCGCACCCGGCGCAGTGTCATCGAACACCTGCGGCTCATCGGCTACGAACTGGGCACCGCGGCCCCCGCGGCGGCCTCGCTGAGCCTGACCGTGCCCGCCGCCGTCACCGCGACGGTCACCGTGGCGCGGGGGGACGCGTTCGCGACCAAGAGCCGGCGCGACAAGCCGAGCGTCAGGTTCGAGTACACCCGCGAGGCGCCGCTCGTCATCGACTTCTCGAAGCTGACGGCCGACCCGGCGACCGGCCGGAAGGTGTTCGGTCCTGCCCAGGGCGGCATCCCGGTCGAGGAGGGCCGGCTGATCAGGGACGAGTTGCTCGGCACGTCGGACAACTCGCCGAACCAGCGCTTCCCCCTCGCCCACCCCGGGCTGATCCTGCGGCCGGCGGGCCCTGCCGCGCAGGTGGGCCGGGACGTGGTGGTGGAGAGCCGGCTCGCGTCGGTGCCCTCCGCGTGGACGCTGCGGGAGAGCCTGGCGTTCAGCCAGGCGGGGCAGCGCGACTACCGGGTGGAGATCGACGACGCCGACCGGGCCACCGTCGTCTTCGGTGACGGCACGTTCGGCGCGGTCCCCCCGCAGGGCGCGGCGATCCGGGCCACGTACCGCGTCGGAGGCGGCTCGGCGGGCAACGTGCCCGCGGGCGCGGTGACGACCATCGTCGGTGCGCCCCAGCTCGCGCTGCTCGGCGCGACAGTCGGCAACCCGGCCCCCGCGACCGGCGGCGCGGAGCGCGAGGACATCGCGCACGCCGTGCAGCACGCCCCCGCCGTGTTCCGCTCCCTGCGCCGCGCGGTGACCGCCGCCGACTACGAGGCGCTCGCCCTCAGCTTCAAAGGCGTCGGCAAGGTCCGCGCCGAGGCCACCGGCTGGAACCAGGTGACGCTGCACGTCGCGCCGCAGGGCGGCGGCAAGGTCAGCGACGTGCTGGAGGCCGACCTCAAGGGCTTCTTCGAGGACAAGCGGATGCTCAGCCAGCTCATCGAGGTCTCCGACGTCGACTACGTCCCGATCCGCGTGACGGCCGAGCTGGCGGTGATGAGCTTCTACGTACGGGAAGACGTCGTCGCCCAGGTCCAGCAGGCCGCCGCCCGCCTGCTGGACTTCGAGCGGGTCGACTTCAACCAGACGGTGTACCTCAGCAAGTTCTACGAAGAGACGCAGGACGTTCCCGGCGTCGTCTTCGTGAACATCACCGAGTTCCGGCGCGGGGACCGGACGGGCGCGCCGGTCGAGCCGCACGGCACCCTCGTGCTCGGCTCGAACGAGGTGCCCGTCGTCCCGCCGGAGCCCGATTACCGCCTCGGCCTGAAGGTCATCGTCCTCGAACAGGGAAGGAGGTGACGGACGGTGCGGCTGACGGACATCACGGCCACCGCCCACCCCTTTGGCAACAGGATCGACCTGAGCTGGCACAACCCCGATCCGGGGCGCGCGCCCGGGTTCCGCGTGGTGCGCCGCGAGGGCACCCACCCGACCGGCCCGGACGACGGTCGCCTCATCACCCACACGGTCGGCCCCGACACGCGCACCGTCGACACCGGCCTGAGGGGCGGGACGGTCTACTACTACACGCTGTTCCCGTTCAGCGGCTCCCCGGTGCCCACGTACGACCCCGACCCGCACAACCACGCGTCCGCCATGGCCACGTCGCGGTACGACTTCGCGGGTCTCCTCTACGGCATGCTCCCGGCGATCTACCGCCGCTACGACGCCGACCGCACCCCGCCGGCGGGCAGCGGCCTGCCGGCCGACCGCGACAAGGGGCAGCTCCGCCGCTTCCTGGACCTGCCCGGCGGCGAACTCGACCGGATCTACAGCCTCGTACGCGCCGGCCTCGACCTCGGCGACCTCGACCGGGTCGACGGCCGGCTGCTGCCGCTCCTCGCGCAGTGGATCGGCTGGCAGACCGATTTCGGGCTGCCGGTGGACGCGCAGCGCAACGAGGTCAGGTTCGCGCCGCGCATCTACCGGACCATCGGCGGGGTGCCCACGCTGGACGCCACCGTGGCCCGCGTCACCGGCTGGACCAGCCGTACCAAGGAGTACGTCCACAACGTGGCACGCACCAACCAGCCGGAGCGGCTGAACCTGTGGTCCGCGCTGCGCGATGCCTCCGGCGTCTTCGCGCCCGCGGCGCTCGCGTCCGTCAATTTCGCCCATGACGGGCGGCCGGTGGCGCTGCGCGAGGCGGACGGTTCGTCGCTGTTCTTCTTCCACACCCGCCGGCCGCACGGCTGGGACATCTGGATGAAACGGTTCGCGGGCGGGTTGTGGGAGCCCAGTGCCCCGCGCGTGGACCGGCCGGGCATCGACAAACACCCTTCGGTGGCCGTGCAGGGCGCCGGCATCGTGTGGCTGTTCTGGCAGGGGTACGACCCGGAGCAGCCGCCCGCGGACCGCAAGTGGCGGATCTGGTTCAGCGTGCGGACGGGCGGCGTCACCTGGTCGGCGCCCGCCGTTTTCGGGGACACCGCCACCGAGCGGCGGATGCCCACCACGGTCGCGGACAACGCCGGCGGGCTGTGGCTGTTCTGGCTGGAGGCGGTGGGCGACGGCTGGGAGCTGCGCTACAACCGCAACGTCGGCGGTGCCTGGCTGCCCACGCCGCTGACCCTGCCGGCGGACGGCGGCCGGCCGCCGCGGGTGGAGGACGACCTGTTCGTCCTGTTCCATCCGACGAGCACGACCCAGCGGCTGTGGCTGTTCTGGGCGCGGCACGAGAGCGGCGGCCCGCCGGGCCAGTCCCGCTGGAGCATCGTGCACCGGGTCAAGGCGGGGCTCGACCCGGCGGTCTCGGACTGGTCCCCGATCCGTGCGCTGCCGAAGGCCAGTGCCGACTACCACGACCGGCAGCCCGCCGCGCTGCTGACCGCCGACGGCAACATCGAGTTGTTCTGGAGTTCGACGCAGAACGGCGGCTGGTCCCTGAGCCGCAACGTACTCGCCGTGACCCCGCTCACCTGGGGGGCCAACCAGCGGATCGGCGGCGGGCCGTACGCGCGGCGCGGGCCGTACGCCGTGGACACACCGTCCGGCACCCTGTTGGTGCACCGCTCCAACGAGAGTCTGGAGTACGCGAGCGCGGACTACGGTGCGACTCGCACCGTGGACCACCGGTACGCGGGGACGACCACCGCCGACGCCACGGGCGCGGCCAAGCTGGGGCTCCGCGGCCGGTTCGAGGACTTCCAGACGTATACGTACGACGCCGGGGCCGGCGGCGTGCGCACCAACGACGACCGCATCGGGCGGGACACCGTCGGCCTGTTCCTCGCGCCGCCGGGCACCGCCGATCCGGACCAGGTCAAGGCGATGGTCTCCCGGCTGGCCGGCGTCCTCGCCGACGCCATGCCGGTCACCGCGCGCCCCGTCTTCATCACTCCGTAGCCATCGAGCAGAGCCATCACGCCGTACCGGAGCAACGCCGCAGAAGGAGGGGGACCGTGGCGGACTATTCGCAGTCACCGCTGGAACTGCTGCTGGCCAACCAGCAGAAGGGGTACGTGGGCATCCACGTCGAGCAGGGTGTGCCGGTCCTGGACCGGGACCTGAACCTGTTGCAGGACCTGATCTCGGCGACGGTCCGCGCGGTCATCAGCCGCTACGTCGGTAACGGGGCCGCGGCCGGGGCCAACGGCTTCGCCGTGCAGGCGCTGCCCACCGGGCAGAACGGCCAGGACTTCCTCATCGCGGCCGGCGATGCCGGGGGACCCGGCAGCGCGCTGGTCGGCGGCGTCGAGGTGGTCGTCCCGGCGGCGGTGACGTACAAGAGCCAGCCGGGCCTGCCCGCGCTCACGGCGCCCACGGCGGCGCAGCCCGATCCGCGGACGGACACCGTGTACCTGGACGTGTCGCTGGCCGAGGTGGACGGCACGGTGGACGCGGAGCTGAACAACAGCCGCGACGTCGGCGTCCAGACGTCCGTACGGCTCAAGCCGGTGTGGGTGGTGCGGGTCAGTGAGGGGGACGCGGTGCCGGCGCCGCCGTCCGGGCACAGCTTCTACCCGCTGGCTTCCCTCCAGCGGCCCCGGGGGGTGACGACCATCGAAGCGGCCATGATCGGCGATCTGCGGCAGCGCAGGCTGACCGTCTCCGACATGGAGCGCAGGATGAGCCTGATGGAGCGGACGCTGCTGCTGCCCGCGTTCACGGCCCCGGCGCCCGGGCAGCCGCAGTTCGTGCCCAAGAGCGGCGTCATCGGGCAGCCGATCACCCTGAACGGCAGCAACTTCGCCGTCGCCCCGGTGACCGTGCGCTTCGGCGACCTGCCCGCGAAGATCGTGGGCGGGGCGTCGTCGACGCAGGTCGTGGCCCGGGTGCCGGGCGGGCTGACCCCGGGGGGTGTCTCCGCGACCGTCAGGATCACCGTCAGCAACCTGGGCGGCGCGGTCATCAGCGACGACACGTTCACGGCGGACCCCGCGCCGGCGTTCACCGAACCGACCACCCAGTTCAGCCCGGGCAACGGCACCCCGGGCACGCAGGTGACGCTCAACGGGTTCAACTTCAACGCCGCCGGCACGCAGGTGCGCTTCGCGGCCGTGGCCGCCACGGTGGTCGGCGTACCGACCGCCACCCGCATGGTCGTCCAGGTGCCGGCGGGCCTGGTGCCCGCGGGCAGCACCAACGCCGACGTCAAGATCACCGTGACCAACCCGGCGGGCAGCATCGTCAGCGACGACCCGTTCCGGGCCGAGCTGAACATCCCCGCCCCGGCCTTCTCCACCACGCCGCCCCAGTTCAGTCCGAAGTCCGGGGTGGCCGGCCAGCAGCCCATCATCCTCAACGGCAACAACTTCAACTTCACCCCGGTCACGGTCAAGTTCGACACCTTCACCGCGGTGATCATCGGCACGCCCTCCGCCACCCAGATCTCCGTACGGGTGCCCGCAGGGATGACGCCGCCCGGCACCACCAAGGACATGAAGCTCTCGGTCACCACCTCTGGCGGCACCGCCACCAGCACGGACATATTCACGATCAACGGCTAGGAAGGGAATGCTCATGGCGTTCCACGTCTATCCCGATCCGCAGACCGCCGCGCTCACCGTCAACACCGGGCTCCCGGTCTTCGTCGGCATCGACCAGTTGGCCGGGCCGCGCGACCAGGGCGGCTACCCGAAGATGATGTACGTCCGGGTGTGCGCGACGGGCGCCGTCGAACCCCCGACGCTGTTCATCCGGGCGGGACACCCCGACACCCCGGCCACCCCCGGCGACACCGAGGGACCCGCGGTGGAGATCACCGGATTCACCGGCGGGGTGTTCAACAAGACCACGTACCTGGGCGACGTGAAACGCGACGTCGAGGCCGACAACGTGGCCATCATCCGCATGGGGTTCGACCAGGCGGGCACCGTGGAGACCTGGCGGCTGGGTTTCCAGAACAACAACGTGGGCGGCGCGCCCGTCGAGTTCACCTGGGTGGTGGCCGACGCGGCCACCGACACGGCCAAACCCTGGCTCGACATCTCGCCGGGCACGGTGTCCAACTTCCTCTCCCTCGTCAACAAGTCCGACTCGGACAGCGTGCAGGTGTCCAACAAGGGCACCGCCCCGCTGACCATCGCCACGGCGGGCTCCCTTCCGGCCGGCGGCTTCACGGTCACCTCGCCCCTGCCGCTGACCGTACGCCCCTCCCGCACGGAGACCCTCTCGCTCCGGTTCACCGCGCCCGCCGCGCCCCCGCCGGACAACAAGACCACCCTGACCACGAACATCGTCGTGACACCACCGGACCCCACGGTAGGCACCTCCGCCGGCCACAACCAGCAACTCGCGTTGACCGCCGTCACGCAGAAGCTGGAGGTCGTCCTCCTGCTCGACTCCTCGGGCAGCATGGGCGGCAACCCACTCGGTGGTCCCCCCGCCACCGTCGCGGAGTCCCGCTGGGGGGAGCTGACCACGGCGACCAAGGGGTTCCTGCACCTCCTCGGCCTCTTCGCCGACAACGGTGGCCGGTTCGGCATCGCCCGCTTCCCCTCAGTGGGCGGCGGCCCCGCCGGCTTCGACATCGTCCCGATGAAGCAGATCGCGGCCTCCGAGATGGCCGACGCGGGCGCCGCCGTCGAGGCCATCGTGCCCACCGGAAGCACCCCGATGGGCGACGGCCTCGACCACGTCCTCGCGCCCGCCACCAGCTACTTCGGCACCGACCCGCTCAGCGTCAACACCAGCCGCCGCTGGCTGATCATGATGAGCGACGGGGCACACAACTCGGGCACGCACAACCCCAAGGAGTTCACCGCACCACCCAACGGCACGGCCCCCACCGGCACCTCGCTCGCCGAGAAGAAGATCACGATGTACGGCATCGGGTACGGCGTCGAGGGGCACACCGACGTCGACCACATCCTGATCAAGACCCTCGCCGACGGCTCGTTCGGCGGCGTCTCGCACAGCGTCACGGAAGCGGGGTTCACCCCCACCCAACTCGGCGCGGTCCTGCGCAACGCCCTCAAGGAGGGCCTGACCGACGCCTCCTCCCCCGCCGACCCGCCGGGCGTGTTCGTCTTCGGCGAGCGGGAGATCCGCCACGAGACGGTCATCACCCCGTACGACGACAAGGCCGCCTTCGTCCTGGACTGGAACACCCCCGACGCCGGCAGGCTGCGGCTGGAACTGCTGACCCCGAACTGCGAACTGATCACGCCGGAGAACGCGGGCCAGGGCAGGTTCTCCCAGGTCACCTTCCACGGCGGGACCCGCTCGAACATGTACCTGATCCCCCGGGACTTCCTGCGGGGCGACAGCGGCTCCGAGGGGGCCACCGGCACGTCCGGTACCCGGGGGCGCGACGGCACCTGGCGGCTGCTCGTCAGCTCCGGCGGCGGAGTCATCGGCGCCACGGACACGACGGGCACGACGAGCGCGACGGGCACGACGACCGCGACGACCGCGACGAGCGAGGGCGACCCCGACCCCGACGTCGAGCACTACGTCTACGACGTGCTCACCGACTCGACGCTGCGCCTGGAGGTCAGCCAGGACAAGGCCACCTACTTCGCCGGGGACCCGATCACCGTCACCGGCCGCCTCACCGCCGAAGGCCGGCCGGTGACCGGCGCCGCCGTATCACTGTCCACCACCGCGCCGGTGCGGTCGACGGACAACCAGATCGCCGCGCTGCGCGTACCCGCCGAGGCGCTGAAACGCGCCGAGGAGCTGCTCGCCGGCAAGGACGCCACCCCGCTGCTCGTCAGGCAGTTGGGGGCCCAGCTGGCCGGGCTGAACATCGACGGCAGCCGCCGTGAGCACGTCCAGGCGATGAGCGACACGGACGGCACCGGCAACTACCGGGCCACCGTCACGGACACGTCGGTCCCGAAGCAGTACGTCTTCTACCTGTCCGCCACCGGCATCACCGCCGACGGCACCAGCTTCCACCGCGAGAGCAAGCAGGAGACGCTCGTCATGGTGCGGCCCGAGCCGCAGCACACCCGGATCGACCTCAACCAGACCGGGCCCGGCCAGATCGACGCGACCGTCATCCCGCGGGACCGGTTCGGCAATGTCCTGCTGATCAACCCCGACACGGCCGGCGGCTTCGGTCTCACCGCGCTCGGCGGCAAGCCCGGCGCGCTGACCAGCCGGCTCGACGGCTCGTACACCGGCACGGTGACGTTCGACCCGAAGGTCAACCCCGCCATCGGCCTGCAGTTCGGCGGCGAGGACGTGCTCGTACCGAAGCACACGCCGCCGGTCGGCGACCTGCGGTACGTCAACCGCGTCATCAAGTTCGAGGCAGGCGCGATCAAGGGCGCCAACCAGCACGCCGACGCGCGCGCGGTGCTCGGCACCGTCGTCGACAAGCCCGCGGGAACGTTCGTCTCGCTCGGCGCGGCGGGCCGGCTGGAGGTCGGCATCACCCGCCTGGTCATCCTGGCCGCCGGCGGCGACGACGACGTCACGGTGTTCGTCCGGCCGGACACGGACCTGCGCGCGTACCGGGTGGAGGCGTACGCGGTGGAGCGCCGCGCATGGGTGGAGCTCGGCGAGTCGATCGGCGTCACCCAGTCGTTCGGGCTGCGCCCGGCCCACCTGAAGTTCACCATCGCCCTGCGCATCACCGACATCAGCGGCCGTACCCGCGACGACGCGTTCGTGGCGCTGACCACACCGGGGGTGAGCCTGCGCGGCGTCGGGGCGCTCAAGACGTCCAAGGACCTGCCGTGCCGATCGGACCAGTTGCCCAACTGGTTCCCCTGGGCACGGTAGGCACGGACCGCCCGCCCCTCGAGGGGCGGGCGGTTCTCCGTCGCGGTGTTACGAAGCTGCGAGTCCCTTGATGGTCCGCCGCGGCTCCGGCGCCTGTCGCAGACCCACTAGGAGGCACCCATGAGGATGCTCATCAACGTCCCGTAGTTTGGCTCGGCCGCAGGTCACAACCATGCTTGGGAGCCTTTGGTCAGCAAACTCCCAGCATGGGTCAGGAGACATGTACTTGGCGACCCAGCTCGTCCGCGGAATGGGCAGCTTCTTCAAGAGTTGCACCTGCGCCCGCCAGAACCGCTGCGCCCACCCTTACGTCATTCGCTACCGCGATGCCGCCGGGCGGCAACGCGAGGAGACCGGGTACTCGACGCAGCAGGCGGCACTCGACCGACTGACTGTCGCTGCGGTATTGGATCTCGCGGAGGATCAGCGAACTCCACCTCACCGGCGCCCGCGTGCCCGCGCGCACCCTGCCCCAGGGCCAGGACGCCGCCGCCTACGTGGCCGACGCCCTGGCCGCCGGACCAGGCACCCGCCGTGCCGAACTGATCGTGCACGCACCGATCGAACGTGCGACTCAGCTCGTACCGGCGTCACCCGGCGTCCTGGAACACCTCGACACGCACCGCCGCCGGGAGCGCGCGGCGGCCGCGGCCTGTACGACGGATCGCAGCACTGTGACAGGTTCTGCCCGAGTGGCTGGTTCGCTTCACCTCCCGTACACCAGGAAAAAACCCCGTGTATCCCTCACGTTTGAACACCTGGGGCAGCGGTACGCGTCTGATCACGTCTGTTCGGCATGGGGGTGTTGATGTTAGACAGGGTGGGTTCTCACCGCGGCGCGGTCCGGTTCGGCACGAAGGCCGAGACTCTGTCCCGGCTGATACCGAGACTGTGCGACGCCGCGGTGCTGCCGCTGCAACTGGTCGGAGGGGGCCGACACCACTCTGGTGACCGCTGGGCAGCCGGGCGTTCGGTCGTGGTACTTCCTGCCGGACGAGGGCAGCCACTGCCCCATGGGGTACCTGGCCGGCCTGCCACGCCTGGCTGCGGAACTCGAACACCTGCCGGGGAAGGCTCCATTCGAGTTCGAGTTCGAGTTCGCCGTACGGCAAGACGCCTCTCTTGTGCTATTTCAGGCCCGGCCGCTGGCCGCGCCAGCCATGGCACTGTCCAAGAGCCGGCATCGAGCGGCCGTGCACCAGTGCCAGCGGAAGTTCCGCGCTCTGTTACGGGATCAGCCTCCAGCAGTCGGGGCTGATACGTGCTTAGGGGTAATGCCTGACTGGAACCCGGCCGAAATGATCGGTCTGCGGCCCCGCCCGCTGGCGCTTTCCCTGTACCGGCGCCTGATCACCGACGAGACCTGGGCAGAATCCCGTCACCGTTACGGGTACCGCGATGTACGAGGTGTTCCGCTCCTCGTCGACCTGGGCGGGCTGCCGTACATCAACATCCGGGCCAGCTTCTCCTCGCTGATGCCGCAGAACATAGAACTGGTTGGCGCCGCATTCAAGCAGCGCTCCGCACAGCTGACAGCACCGGCTCACGGCGCGATATGACCGCCATCCTTGCCGCCCTGATCACGCAACAGCACGCCCGCATCCCCGCCGTCGCCAACCAAGGCCCCTGGTACGAGTTCGACTCACCGACCGACCTTGAGCCGGGCACCGCATCGCTCGCTGAACTCGACCGGCTGCTGCACCTGGAAACACATGGCACTCACGGAACTTCCCCGTCACCGGCCCGCGGGCGTTCTTGAGCAGCCGCCCCGCCCCGCCTTCTTCGTTCCACCCCGCAGGAGCCGTTTCGTGTCAGCTGCCCCCTCGCCCCTCGCCCGTCTGCGCGTCCTCCTCGTCCCTGTGGTGCTCTCGGCCACCAACTTTCTCGCCGTGTTCGACGGCCTGGTCGTCACCGTCGCCCTGCCCGCCATTCAGCACGATCTCCACATCGGCCAACTCGACGCGCAGTGGCTGATCACCGGCTACACACTGCCGCTGGCCGGCCTCCTGCTGTTCGGCGGCCGGTGCGGAGACCGGTTCGGCCGCCGTCAGATCCTCACAGCCGGGCTGATCCTCTTCACCGTCGGTCTGGTCCTCGCGGGGCTGTCCTCCACGCTGTGGCTCATCATCGTCGCGCGCGTACTGCAAGGAGCGGGCGCCGCCCTCGCGGTACCCAACTCCTTCGCCGTGATCAGCGCGATGCCCGACCCGCGCCGCCGCAACTGGCTGTTCTCGGCAGTCGCTGTCGCCGGTGGCCTGGGGGCAGCGGGCGGAGCCATTGCCGGCGGTCTGATCACCCAAGGGCTGGGATGGCGCTACGTCTTCCTTCTCACTGCCCCCGTAGCGGTCCTGGCAGCGCTGGCCGCTGCCAGGACCCTGGCCCCAGGAAAAGCGGCGGAGCGACCGGGCCGGCTCAACGCTGTCTCTGCGGTACTGGCTGTAGCAGGGCTGATACTGCTGGTGTTCTCGATCACCAGCATCGAACGAACCGGGCCCGCGTCCTCCTCCACCCTCGTCTCCTTCGTCGCCTCAGCAGCGGCTCTGACGGGCTACTGCGCACACGAGCGGCGCAGCTCAGCACGCCTGGTACGGCCGCAACTCCTGCAAGACCGGCAGTTCCGCACCGCTGTCATCGGCACACCGAGCCAAGTCCTGGCGTATGACGGAATGGTCTTCATCTGCCTGCTGTATCTCCAGCACGTACGGGGCTACGAGCCCCTGACAGCAGGCCTCGCCTTCAGCCCGCTCGGCCTGGCAGTACTCCTGGGCTCACCAGTAGCCAACCGGCTGCTGCGTACATGGCACTGGACCGCCGTGGTGCTGGGAGCTCAGGTCGTCTGCGCCATCGGGCTGACCATCTTGGCGGCGGCGCCTCGCGAGGGAGCGTACCTATTGTTCTTCCTGCCCAGCTTCGTCCTGCTGGGCCTGGGCAGC
Organism: Streptomyces sp. NPDC058284; assembly: GCF_042881135.1. Classification (NCBI taxonomy): domain Bacteria; kingdom Bacillati; phylum Actinomycetota; class Actinomycetes; order Kitasatosporales; family Streptomycetaceae; genus Streptomyces; species Streptomyces sp. NPDC058284. The sequence goes on along the minus strand of NZ_JBHVYE010000020.1, from coordinate 20,283 downwards.
ACAGTGTCAGTCATCGCGTTCAACGCAGCGGCAGGAAAATCCGTCCCCCCGGAGGACCAAGGCGCTGCCTACGGCCTCTACGAGACGTCGAAATACCTGTCCACGGCTCTCGTCGTCGCTGTACTCGCGACCGTCTCCGCCGCTCGAATCCGGGCCGAAACAGACACTCCCACTCCCTCCGCGTACGCAGCTGGTTATCAACTCACATTCACTATCGCGGCCATCGGGGCTCTTGCAGGCGGTCTGCTCACCGCTTATCTGGGCCACCACAACCGCAAATCCGCCGACCGAACGAACGACAGGATGGACGTATGACGTCGGAAAATCTGCACGGATTACGTGACCGCATCAGCCCGCTCCACGAAGCCAACATCAGCGTGCTGGGCGACAAAGACGTTCCCATCGCCAGCTTCGGCGGCGCAGGCCAGTCACTGCTCGGCAATGTACTTCTCGAACTCGGCCTTAACTATGCCGACGCTTACACCGAGCGGCTCCTGCCCGACGGCACGAGTCAGCCAGCCGAGGAACACAACGAGTGGCGCCAACGCCTGGCTGCCAGCCACATAAAAGACTCCGAACAGGCACCGTGCTCCAGCCATCGCCACTGGCCACGGTTTGTGAAAACCCACCTGACCCCCGAATACTTCACCACCCGCCCCCTGCTCGCAGCATGGGTACTCATACGCGATCCCCGGGACGCGCTCTACTCCCGGTACCGTTTCCGCGTCGAATACGCCCAGGACCCTGCGGATATCGCAGCTGGAAGTTTCGAAAACTGGCTCCGTCTGCCGGGACCGGCCGGCCTCAACCCAGTAGACGACTGGAACCATTTCTACGACTCCTGGCTCGTCAACCCCTTCGGTAATCCCTCGCATGCGGTTTCACGTTTCGAAGATTTAAAGGCGGAACCTTCGGAGACACTCCGCCTAGCCCTTCAGGAATTCGACATAACACCGAATCCTGGCGACATCCTGGCGGCATTCGAACGCAGCTCTTTCTCTGCCATGCGCACACACGAGGAACGCAACAGCGGACCGCAAACCAGCCACAGGCCGAAACGGCGAATCATGCGCAAAGGGAAGCCCGGCGAATGGCGCGAATGGATCACTCCAGAGTTGATGGCGCTCTTCGCACCTACCCAAACAGTGGCTGGCCGATACGGCTACCGCATCACAGACACATAGGGGGATGACTCCGCAGTACGGCAACTAGCCGGTCGGGCAGCGTAACGCCCCGGCCAAGAGCGGGGCCAGCGAGAACGTTCTCAGCATCATCGCGATCGCGCTGGGCGCGATCGGCTTGCTTTTCCTGCCGATCGTGTTCGGACTGGGCGGGCTGATCCTGGCCCTCATCGCCAAATTCGCTGGACATGAAAGGCTCTCCACCATCGCCCTGATAGTCGGTGCCCTCGGACTGATCGGTGGCATGATCCTCGGCGCCATCGTCGCCAGCTAGGACCTGTCCGTCGGACATCGGCGGCCTTCCTGGGTGACATTGGCCGGTGGTGCGCTCATGGGTCTCGGCCCGGTCACTGCACTGATCGGTCGGCAGGTGGCGAGGTCCGCGGAAGAGATTGCAGGCTGTCCCCACGCCTGCCCTACGCTCCGCAGCCAGCTGAAATGACCAGGGCGTGTCGCCTGACGGTTCCAGTGGTTCCGCTGGCCGGGCCGCGGATCGTACGGTGTCGTCGTGCTGGCGCTGACCGTGGCGGTCCTTGTGGCCCGCCGGCAGGCGCGGGCACTCGCCGCTCCCCTGGAGGACCTCTCACGGCACTGCCGGGCCGTCACCGGCGGCGACCTGACCGTGCGGGCCGCGCCCAGCACCATCGCCGAGATCGACCAGGTCGCCCGCACGCACAACGAGATGCTGGACAGCCTGGCCGAACTCCTGCGCCACGGACGGGACTTCACCGCCAATGCCTCCCACCAGCTGCGCACCCCGCTGACCGGCCTCCAGCTCACCCTGGAGCCGGACTCGCGCAGGACGGCACCCGTCCCGTGCTGGAGGAGGCGCTGGACGCCACTCGCAGGCTGCACCACACCGTGGAGGAGGTTCTTCGGCTGTCCGGCTCCGCGGGACCGCCCCAGCCGGCCGCGCCGGACCGGCCGGTCGCGGGGCTGCTGCGGGAGACCGAGGAGCGGTGGCACGGGCTGTTCGCCCGCGACGGCAGACGCCTGGAGTGCGATACGGGCGAGGCGCCGGACGGCGTACGCGTCCCGGGCGGACCCGTCACCGAGATCCTCGGCGTGCTGCTCGACAACGCCCGAGTCCACGGACACGGCACGGTGCGCGTCACGGTCCGCGACCTCCACGACGCCCTCGCCCTCGACATCGCCGACGAGGGCACGTCAGACGGCGATTCCGCGCGCCTGTTCGAGCGCGGACACACCGAAGGCGGGGCGGGCACGGGCATCGGCCTCGCGCTCGCCCGCGACCTCGCTGTCTCCCTCGGAGGGCGGCTCTCCCTGGCCAACCACGCGCCGACCATGTTCACGCTGCTGCTCCCGGTACGGGCCGCGGAAGGACACGGGGTGGATAGCCGGGACATGTCGGATGGTTGCCGGAGCGATGCGGATCCTCAGGACGAGGCGGGGCAGGGCGGTCCGGGCGGAAGCTGAGGGCGAGCCATCCGTACGACCCTGTTCGCGGCCGTCTTCTGCAACAGCCCGTACGCGAGGACCGGCAGGAGCAGGTGCGGCTTGTCGGGCAGGGTCGTGGTGATCAGGACCGCACCCGCGCTGCTGTTGTTCATTCCGCAGGCGAGGGTGAGAGAGGAGGCGGCCGGGGCGTCCAGACGAAGGACGCGCGCCGCGAGCCGCCCCACCGCGAAGGACAGCGCACAGACGACCGCCGCCACGACTGGTGCCGCGATCAGCAGTAGCGGGCGGGGATGCGCCAGGAAGGTCCCCAGGGCGCCGCTCGCGTTGACGTACGTCAGGACCACCGAGCCGGTCAGCGCCACGGGCACGACCCAGCGCAACGCACCCTCCAGCAGACGCGCCGGCAGGGCGAGACGGCACGCGAGACCCGCCGCGCACGGCAGTACCACTCCCGTGAACGCGAACCCGCTGTTCATGGCCCGCCCGACCGTGCCCAGCACGTCCGCGTAGCCTCCGCTGAGCAGCGGAGCCAGCGCGCCCACCGTCACGGGGATGGTGAGCGGGCTGATCAGTGTGGAGGCGAGCACGAGACCCACCATGGTCGGCTGGTCGCCGTGCCCCTTGCCGGTCCAGACCGTCGCCCCCGCGGCCACTGGCATCGCGACGATCAGGATCATCGCGGTGACCAGACCGCTGCCGCCGTCGGCATCGGGCGAGTGGCGCAGCAGGTATGCGACCAGCGGGATGATCAACAGCGGCGCCGCGAGATGCAGCACCAGCCCTGCCAGCAGGGCCCGGGGCCGCCGCAGCAGCTGTCCCAGCGCGCGGACCGGGACCTGCAGTCCGGCCGAGAACAGGACCAGCGAGAGCAGCAACGAGGCTGTGTGCAGGGGAAGTTCAGTTCCCGTCAGGGTATGCGGGTGGCGCAGCCACTGGCCCGGGCCGGGCAGCAGTACGGCGGCGAGGTACGCGAGCGCGACGGTCCGTCCGAGGCGGCGCCGCAGCCAGTCCGTCGCGTGTTCGGCATAGGCGCGGTTATGGGAGTGGGGGATGGTCATGGCGGCGCGCTTCCGTCGTGGGGGCTGGGCTGGGGCGGAGTGCCGGTATGACCGAGTGGGCCGTGTCGCTGTGCATGGCAGACATGTTCCCCGCGCGGGTCGGCGAGGGTGGGTGTTGCCGCGCGGCAGTCAGGATGCGTTCAGGTTCCCGGTGGCACGGTCGGGCCTCATGACATCCGAAACGTCTGAGACAGCGGCGGTCCACAGTTCCGCTCCGACCGCCCCCGGCCACCGTCTGCGCTGGAACAAGGTGCCTGAAGTCACCGTGTATTTCTGGGTGATCAAGGTGCTGTGCACGACGGTCGGTGAGACCGCGGCCGACCTGCTGAACGAGAAGGCCGGACTGGGCCTGACCGGTGTGTCGCTGCTGATGAGCGTGCTCCTGGCGGTGGTCCTGGTCGTCCAGTTCCGCACGACCGCCTACCGCGCCGGTGTGTACTGGACGGCCGTGGTCCTGATCAGTGTCGTGGGCACCCTGATCAGCGACAACCTCACCGACAACATGGGCGTACCGCTCACGACCAGCACCGCGGTGTTCGCCGTCGCGCTCGCGATCGTGTTCGCCGCCTGGTACCGCAGCGAGCGGACACTGTCCATCCACAGCATCGACACCCTGCGCCGGGAGTCCTTCTACTGGCTGGCGGTGCTGTTCACCTTCGCGCTGGGCACCGCGGCCGGCGACCTGGTCGCCGAGCGCATGGCGCTGGGCTACTGGGTCTCGGCGGTCCTGTTCGCCCTCGCCATCGCCGCGGTCGCGGTAGCCCGCTTCGCGCTCGGGGCGAACGCGGTGTGGAGCTTCTGGATCGCCTACGTCCTGACCCGCCCGCTCGGCGCCTCGATGGGCGACTACCTGTCCCAGCCGGCCGGTGACGGCGGCCTGGGCCTGGGCAGCGTGGTGACCAGCGTGCTGTTCCTCGCGGTCATCCTCGGCCTGGTGGTGTTCCTGGCGGTGACGCGAAAGGACGTCACCGAGTCGGAGCGCCTTGCCCGTACGGCGTGAGCGTCTCGCCGGCGTTCGGGATGCGTCCGGATCAGCACCGACAGGGTCGGACACCGACCAACCGCCGCGCCGCGCGCGGTCGGCCCCACCGTCTCGCGGGGCGCTCGCCTTTGATGTGCGCCCCGCGCCCTGCACGAACGGGAGCACTCCCTCATGGAGAAGTCAGAACCTCTCACCGACCTGGACGTCGCCAGTACGACCAGGTCGGTGATGAAGAAGCTGCCCGAGGTCACCCTGGCCTTCTGGATCATGAAGATCGCCGCCACGACCCTGGGCGAGACCGCCGGTGATCTGTTCGCCCAGACCCTGAAACTCGGCTACTTCCTCACCACGATCGTCCTGTTCCTGATCTTCGTAGTGACCTTGGTGATCCAACTCAGGTCCCGCCGCTACAACCCGTACTTCTACTGGACCGTCATCCTGTCCACCAGCATGGCGGGCACGACGATGTCCGACTTCATGAACCGCGACGCCAGCGCCAAGTTCCTCTCGAACAGCGCCACGTCGCTCGGCTGGGGCCCGCAGGGCCTGGGCCTCGGCTATCCCACCGGCGCCGCGATCTTGATCTCCATCCTGATCACCGTCTTCGCGGTGTGGAGGCTGACCGCGATGACGTTCGTCATCCGTGACATCGTCAGCTTCCGCGGCGAGGCCCTCTTCTGGACGGCGATCCTCGTCTCCAACACCCTCGGCACATCCATGGGCGACTTCCTCTCCGACAGCTCCGGCCTCGGCTACGCGGGCGGCGCACTGCTCGTCTCCGGGACGCTCGCGGTGCTTCTCGCCCTGATGAAGGCGCCCGCGGTCCCGAACGTGCTGCTGTTCTGGTTCGCCTTCGTGCTGACCCGTCCCTTGGGCGCCACCGCGGGTGACTTCCTCACCAAGCCGGTCGCCAAGGGCGGCCTCGACCTCGGCACGGCGGGCTCGTCGGCTGTCCTGCTGGCCGTCCTGGTGGGCCTGATGGCCTATGCCCACGCGAAGGAGCGCCGGACCGCCGCCTGGGGTCCGCGGACGATCGAGCAGCCGGAGGCCGTCACCCGGCCGGCAGTCTGACGGTGAACCGCGCCCCGGGCCTGTGTCCGGGGTCGTACGTCACCTCACCGCCGACGGAGCGGGCCAGGCGTCGCGCCAGCGGCAGCCCCAGGCCCGCTCCGCCATGTCCGTCGTCGGGGTCCGCCCGCCGGCCGGGCTGGAAGAGCTGCGCGGCGAACGACTCGGGCACCCCGGGACCGTCGTCGCCGACGTCGATGCGTACGGCGCCGGATTCCCGGCGCGCGGTGACCGTGACATGTGAGGCGGCGTACCGGACGGCGTTGGCGAGCAGCGGGCTGACGATGCGTTCGAGGAGGGCGGCCTGGACGCCGGCCTGGACGCCGGGCTCCAGCGGGAGGCCGGCACCGTGCGCGTCGACCGTCACATGGACCGGTGTCTCCAGGCTTGCGGCGAGGCGGTGCAGTGTCGCCAGGACCTCGGCCGTGCCGGGGGCGGTGGTCGTGCCCTGGCGGGCGTCGTCGAGCAGGGTGTCGCAGATGCTGCGCATGGACCGGGCGGCGTCGGCGATCACCTCATGGGTGGCCTCGGTGTCGGCGGCCGAGCGGGGACGGGCCCGCCACCAGTCGAGTTCGGCGACGATCCGGCTGAGCGGGGTGCGAAGCTCGTGCGACAGCTCGCCGGTCAGCTGCTGCTCACGGCGCAGAACGGCGCGGATGCGGTCCAGCAGTGCGTCCAACGAAGCGCCCAGGCGGGCGAGTTCGGTCGGACGTCGAATGGCACCGAAGCGTTCCTCGGAGGCGACGGCACTCCACTGGGCGGCCTGGCCGGTCATGGTGCCCACGGGACGCAGCGCGCGTCCGACCGCGAGACGTGTCAGCAGATAGGTGCAGGCGAGCATGATGGCGTCGAGACACAGCGATGCCAGGAGCAGGGTGGTGGCCGAACTCCGGTAGGGGGAGAGGTCCAGCGCGGTGACGACGGTCGCGGTGCTCCGACTGCCGGATACGGGCAGGCTGCACAGCCGGGCGGGGGCAGGTCCGTCGGCGGTCAGACAGTGTGTGCCGCCCTGCCGTACGAGTGTGGCGGCGGCGCGGGCGAGGGCGCTGTGGGCTGTGGTGGACGGCGGCTGTTCGAGCAGCCGAGTGCCTGTGTAGATCCAGACGTTCGTGTCCAGGAGCCGGTCATTGGCGGTCTCCAGGACGCGCACCTCGGGGCCGCTCGCGTCGATGGTGGTGGCGACGGCGGCGGCCCGGGTGTGCAGCTCGTCGTCGGCCTGGTGTTGCAGGCGGTGGCGGATGACGGTGTTGAAGGCGACGGTGAGAACCACCATCAGGAGGGTGGCGGCGGTCAGGGCCACCAGAGAGAGGCGGCCACGCAGGGTGTGCGGCACCAGGCGGGAGAACACGGAGCTCATGACAGGCGGTGGCCGATCCCTCGGGCGGTGGTGATCGTCAGGTCACTGCCCGCCTCGCGCAGCTTGCGGCGCAGGCGGGTCACGTACTGGTCGAGGGTGTTGTCGCTGACCTGGGCCCCCTCGGGCCAGCCTGCTCTGAGCAGTTCGCGTCGGCGCACGATGTTCCCGGCGCCGGTCATGAGCGCCGCCAAGAGGCGGAATTCCGTCGGTGTGAGGTCGACCTGGGTGCCGCGCACGCTGACGCTGTGCCGGACGGCGTCCAGGACCAGGTCACCGACCGTGGCCGCGGGCAGCGGCGCGGCGCGTTTGACGGCCGCTCGCAGTCTGGCGGCGAGTTCGGCGAGGTGGAACGGCTTGGGCAGATAGTCGTCACCTCCGGCGGAGAACCCGGACAGCCGGTCGGTGAGCCGGTGACGGGCGGTCAGGAAGATGACCGGGGACAGGAATCCGTTCGCCCGCATCGCCTGGCACACGTCCCGCCCGTCCGCGTCGGGCAGCCCGACGTCCAGGACGGCCGCGGCGATGTCACCGCCGGCCAGCCGCAGGGCGGATGCCCCGTCCGGGGCGGGCACGGGGTCGAAGTCCTCCTCGCGCAGGCCGCGCAGCAGGACGTCACGCAGGGCGTGATCGTCCTCGACGACCAGGATCTTGTGGCGCATGGCCCTCCGTCGGCTTGGGGTCGGTGTCCGTCGTACCGGAGATGAACCCTTCGGGGAGCCACCAGGTGACGGCGCACAGGCACAGCCCCAGCCAGCCGATGGCGAACAGCCAGCCGCCGACGACGTCGGTGAACCAGTGCACCCCGAGGTAGACGCGGGTCAGCCCGACCAGCGCGGCCCAGCAGCCGATCACGAGGGCGAGCAGGTTCCTGCCGCGTGGGGCGCGCGCGTACACGGCGATGACGAGCAGTCCGGCGGTGAGGGCGGCCGTGGTGGTGTGGCCGGAGGGGAAGGCCCAACCCGAGGCATGCGTCGCCCAGTTTGTGTGGGCAGGGCGGGGCCGGGCGACGAGTGCCATCACGCCATACCGCGTCGCCTGACCCGCCCCGAGGCAGACGAGACAGAGCGCGACGGCGACGGCCCGTTGGCGCGGAGTACGACCGGCGATGGTCCCTGCCAGCACCGCGAGGACGTACGGGATGACCCCGGTGCCGCTGGCGGTCAGACCACGGGCCAAGTCCACCGCCACGTCCGGGCGGTGACCGACGGACCAGGACAGCAGGCCCCCGTCCCCGTACAGCGGCTTCTCAGCGCCGATCACGAACATGGACAGCACGCCCAACGCCGTCCACGCGCCAACACCGATGCTGCCCGCCAGGTCGCGCAGGTCGCCGCGGGTCATGACGCCGACAGGAGGGGACGCAGCCGCGTGCCGGTAATCCACCGGACCAGGGGATCCGGATGGCGGCGCACCGCGACCATCGCGCAGACCGCGACGAGGACACCCACAACGACTCCGGCTGCGACGTCGTGCGGATAGTGCGCACCGACCCAGACCCGGGAGATCGCCATCGCGCAGGCGGCCGCGACCGCGACGGCGCCCAGGCGGCGGGAGACGAACCACAGGGCCATGGCGGCCGCGGCGGCGATGGCCGCGTGATTGCTGGGAAAGGACCAGTCGCCCGGAGCCGGGCACGCCTCCAGCGTGATCACGCGCAGGCTCTGGCAGGGCCGGTCCTCGCGTAGCAGCAGCTTCAGCACGTCGTTCACCCCGTATGCGGCGACGACGCTCACCGGAACGGCGAGCGCGCTCACCGCGGCAGCCGGGCTCACCCGCCGGGCCCGCCACCAGGTCACGGCCATCAGCATGGCGAACACCGCAAGGCCGTAGGTCGACCAGGCCGCCACGACGTCGTCCAGCCAGCCGGGCGAGCGGTGGGCGAGGTCCACCACATCGGTGTACGCGGAACCGTCGATCGAGGAACCATCGAAAGCGAGGATCATCCACGCGCCTCCTTCGCCTTGGCCGCGCGGCGGGAGCGGTACAACTCGGCGGCGAGCGGAATCAAGGACACGACCACGATCACGGCGACCATGGGCAGCAGATAGCGGTCCACATTGGGGATGGAGGAGCCCAGCGCGTACCCGCCAAGGGTCAGCCCCAGGCTCCACACGAGTCCGCCGACGACCTGCCACACGGTGAATGTCCGCGCCGGCACGCCCAGCGCGCCCGCCATCGGATTGAGCACCGTGCGTACCACCGGCACGAACCGGGCCAGCACGATCGCCCTGGCGTGCCCGTACCACTCCAGCAACTCCTCGGCCCGGTGCGCGCCTTCACGCAGGCGGACCGAGCGGCTGCGCGCCAGGAGGGCTCCGCCCGCCTTCCGGCCGAGCACATAGCCGCACTGCGCACCGGCAAGGGCGCCCACGACCGCGGCCACCAGTAGCGGAGCGAGTGACAGCTTGACCCCGTGCCGGCCGCTGCCGGTGCACAGCAGTCCCGCGGTGAACAGCAGCGAGTCGCCCGGCAGGAAGAAGCCGATCAGCAGCCCGGTTTCCGCGAACATCACGACGCCGACTCCCAGCACGCCGAAGGCGGCCAGCAGGGACTGCGCGCTCAGGACGTTCACCGCGAGCTGTGAGCCTGCGAACAAGGGTGCGGTCATCGACGCTGTCCCTCTCATACTGGATGGGTGGGGGCGCGCGAGGCGTCACCCGAGTGACTACAATTCTGTAGACGGTCTACTGCACTGTAGACGAAGATGGGGTGAGGATCGTTCCCATGACCGACGCCAAGGACGAGCGCCGGCCGGCCGGCGAGCTGGAAGCCGCCGTCATGGCCGCCCTCTGGGCCGCCGAAACGCCCCTGACTCCGGGGAAGGTGCAGGCCGAACTCGCCTCCGACCTGGCCCGCACGACCGTGACGACGATCCTTTCCCGCCTGCACGACAAGGGTGTCGTCGACCGCCGCCCGCAGGGGCGCGGCTATGCCTACTACCCCGTGCAGGACGCCCAGGGGCTCACCGCCCGGCGTATGCATACCGAGCTCGACCGCGACGCTGACAGGGAGACCGTCCTGGCCCGCTTCGTCGCCCAACTCCATCCGGACGACGAAGAGCTTCTGCGCCAGCTGCTGGAGGGCGACGATTGATGACCGCCCTGCTGCTGATTCCGCTCCTGCTGCCCTTCGTGATGCCGCTGCTCGTCCGGCGAGCCCTCGACCGACTGGCCCCCGTCGTCGCGCTGTGGGCGCTCACCGCAGTTGCCCTGGTACTGGCGGGGGCCTGTGTGGCCGCCTTGGGCGCCCTCGTCCTGACCGGACTGCTCAAACTGCCGGCGTTGGCGGCGCTCGGTGAACTCGTCCACCCCCTGCGCACGCCGTCGGGCTACCTGGTCCTCCCCGCGGCCGCGATCGCCACCGGCCTGCTCACCCTCGGCGCCTGGGCCCTCGCCCGCTCGGCCCTGCGCCAGACACGCGCCTTCCGCACCGCCCGCGCCGAGGCCGACCGGCGGCCCGCCGCAGGCGACCTGTGCGTGGTCGACTCGCCGCACCCGGATGCGTACGCCCTGCCCGGCCGCCCGCACCGCATCGTCGTCACCACCGCCATGCTGCGCAGCCTCGGCCCGGCCGAGCGTGACGCCCTCTTCTCCCACGAGCGCGCCCACAACCAGGGCGGCCATCACTACTTCCTGGCCGCCGCCGAGCTCGCCGCCCACTGCCACCCCGCACTGCGCCCGGTCCGCACCGCCATCCGGCTGGCCGCGGAACGCGCCGCCGACGAAACCGCGGCCGCCGCCCTGGGCGACCGCCGCCTGCTGGCCCGTGCCATCGCCCGCGCCGCACTCGCCGGGCAGACCGCGCGCTCCACCCGCCCGGACTTCGCCCCCGCCGCGACCACCGGCCCTGTTCCCCGGCGCGTAGCGGCGCTCCTCTCCGCTCCCGCGGGCCACACTCGGCGGTCGATGTGCGGGATCGCCCTCCTCCTCGCCGCCTGCGCGGCCCTGTCCGCCACCGCCGCGACGACCGGCGCCGTCGCCTTCCACCATGAGGTCGAGGTCGCTCAGGGCGAAGAGCCCCGCTGACGGCTTCCCTCTGTGGAGCAGTGCGATGGCCTCGATACGGTCGCGGCCCATCGCTTCGTCGTAGCGCTTTCGGCGGCAGCGCGGGCGGCGGGACCTTGGCCTCGGTATGTCTGCCGGTACAAACGGGCCCGGGCTCGGTTCCAGCTCGAGTACGATCTGCACCCTTCCGAGAGGACGGTCCTACCTACGCTCGCGCGACCCATCACGGCCGTGGTCATGACCACTGGTGTCCACAGTGAACCCGATGGCCGTACCGCCCCCCGGGCGTTCTTCGACAAAGACCGTCCCGCCGTGCGCGTCGGCCACCTTGCGCACGATGGACAGACCCAATCCGGAGCCGGGCAGGCCACGAGCGGCCGCAGCCCGGTAGAAGCGGTCGAAGACGCGGCTGCGGTCCTCGGCAGTGATGCCGGGGCCCCGGTCGAGGACCGTGATGCGCCCGCGAAGGACGTTGATTTCGATAGGGCCGGTGCCGCCGGTGTCGAACTTGGCGGCGTTGTCCACCAGATTGGATACCGCCCGTTGCAGCGCCCCCGGGCGTCCCACGACGAGCGCGCTCTCCGCCTCGACCGTGATGGTGCGCGCGGTACGCCGACGGGCGATCACCGCGACGTCCTCGGCGATGTCGGCGAGATCGACCTCCGCGAACGGTTCGTCGTCCTGTGCCCCGGCCGCCAGCTCCACCAGCTCGTTGACGAGGTCGGTGAGCTCACGTGCCTCACCGGACAGATCGGCGAACAGCTCCTCGCGTGCGGTGGAAGGCAGCTCCTCGATACGTGTGAGGAGAGCGATGTTCGTACGCAGTGAAGTGAGCGGGGTGCGCAGTTCGTGTCCGGCGTCCTGTACCAGGCGGCGTTGGTCCTCCACCGACTCGGCAAGACGGTCGAGCATGCGGTCGAAGGAGTGGCCAAGGCGAGCCACCTCATCCCGCCCCGCGACGGGAACCACAGCCTGGAGGTTGCCGGTCTCGGCCACGCTCTGTGCGGCGGCGGTCAACCGCACCAGGCGCCTGGTGATCCGACGCGCCAGCCACCAGCCTGCGAGCCCGGCTGCCCCGATCACCGCCGCGGCCAGCAGCGCGGCGCGCCGCTGCAATTCCTCCAAGAGGTCTTCGGTGTCGCTGAATTCCTGCGCGACCTGGACGGCGCCGCGTCCGCCACCGAGCGAGACGGTCGCCAGACGGTACTGGCCATCCCCCAGCCCGACGCTCCTTCGGGCCACCGCCCCCGCTTCCCGCAAGGAAGCCACCCGCTGCTCGGCGCCCTGGACCGGCAGAGCCGGGCTGCCGCGGTCGGTGATCCTGCCCGTGGAATCCAGGACTTGCACGTCGGTGCGGGTGCTGCGGATGAGCTTGTCGCGCGGGCCGTCGTGGTCCGGGTCCACCGAGGCGTAGTCGGACACTGACAGATCTCGCCGGCCGACCTGGTCTTGCAGGTTATGGACGACTTCGTCGAACACCTCCTGCTCCTCCACCCGCACCAAGCGGGCGGCGGCGTCATAACTGAGGAACCCCACCGTGAGGGTCACCACCACGGCCACGGCCGCGAACAGCGCGGCGAAGGTGGTGCGCAGACTGGCGGGGACGAAGCGCACCTCACTCCTCTCTCAGGACGTAGCCGACGCCCCGCACGGTGTGGATCAAGGCGGTCCTGTCCGGTGTGTCGATCTTGCGGCGCAGATAGCCGACATACACGGCGAGATTCTTGGACCCGGGGCCGAAGTCGTAACCCCAGATCCGGTCGTAGATCGTCGAATGGTCGAGGACGATGCCGCTGTTGCGGGCCAGGAGTTCCAGCAGGTCGAACTCGGTACGGGTCAGTTCCACTTCACGGCCTGCGCTCCAGACCCTCCGCGCGCGCACGTCGATCCGCAGGTCCGCCACCTTGAGTGGTTCCCCTGCCGAAGGCTCACCGTCCGGCCGGGGGCCCGCCCGGCGCAGCAGGGCCCGTAGGCGGGCGAAGACCTCCTCGACGTCAAAGGGCTTGGCCACATAGTCGTCGGCGCCGGCGTCCAGGCCCGCGATGCGGTCCGCGGTCTCCACTCGGGCGGTGAGCATGAGGATCGGCGTACGGTCGCCCTCCGCGCGCAGCACCCGGCATACCTGCAGGCCGTCGATGCCCGGCATCATCACATCGAGGACCAGCACGTCAGGGCGGAGCAGATGGCCTTGGGCCAGTGCCTGAACGCCGTCGTCCACGGCAGTCACTTCGTAGCCCTCCAGAGTCAGCGCGCGCTGAAGGGCTTGGCGGATGGCTCGGTCGTCCTCGGCGAGCAGCAGGGTGTGGGCCACGTCAGGAAGTGTGCCAATAGCGGGGAGCGAACGGTCGGGCGCGGACCGCACCAGCCGGGGATTCTTACCCCCCTCTCACCTGGGCCAGGAAACACCCTTACCCCGTTCCGCCAGCGTGACGGCATCGGTAGTGGCCCATCCGGTGCCGCTGAGGGGGAAGGGCCCGAATGAAAATCGCGTTCCTGCTGCACAACGCCTATGCCATCGGCGGAACCATCCGCACCACGCTCAACCTTGCCTCCGCGCTCGCCGACCGCCACGACGTGGAGATCACCTCGTCCATGCGCCACCGGGAGAGGCCTCGCTTCGCCGTAGACCCAAGGGTGCGGCTGGTGCCGTTGGTCGACACCCGGATCGGCAGCGACGACGCGCAGTACCCGGCATATGCCGAACCCGCCTGCGATTTTCCCCTGGCTGACCGCCGCCACCACCAGTACACCCGCCTGCACGACGTGCGGATGCGCGACTACCTGGCAGCCAGTGACGCCGACGTGATCATCGGCACCCGTCCCGGACTCAACGTCTATCTCGCACTCTTCGGACCGCGCCGTGCCCTGCGTATCGCTCAGGAGCATCTACGGCACGACGCGCACAGCAAGAAGCTGCGCCAGGTACTCGCCCGCCACTACCGCGCACTCGACGCGGTCATCACCACCACCCAGGCCGACGCCGAGACCTACCGTGCACGGATGGTGCTTCCGGGCGTCCGTGTCCTGTCCATCCCCAACGTCGTTCCTGTCCCTGCCGTTGCACCCGCCGACCACACGGCCACAGTTGTCGCCGCAGCCGGGCGCCTCGTCCGCGGTAAACGATTCGACCTGCTCATCGACGCCTTCGCCGACATCGCCCCCAAGCACCCCGACTGGCGGCTGCGCATCTACGGCGGTGGCACGGAGAAGGAACCACTGCAGAAACTCATCCACGACCACGGACTGGGCGAGTACGTCGCGCTGATGGGGCCGCGGGCCCCGATCGAGGCGGAATTCGCCCAGGCGTCGATCGTCGCCTCCGCGTCCGACGCCGAATCCTTCGGCATGACCCTGGTCGAAGCGATGCGTTGCGGCGTGGCGGTGGTCAGCACCGACTGCCCCCTGGGTCCCGCCGAGATCATCCGCGACGGCGTCGACGGACGCCTCGTACCCACCGGCGACGCCAAGGCCCTGGCCGACACCCTCATGGAACTGATCGACGACGGGCCACGCCGCCGCGCCCTGGGCGCGGCCGCCGTGGAAAGCGCCCACCGATTCGACCCCGACCGCATCGTGCGCCGCTACGAACTGCTGGTCACCGAACTGGCCGCAACCCGTCACCGACGCGCCTGGCAGCGGACTCACGCACAAGGAGTCGCCCGCGTCCGAGGGCTGGCCCGCCGCTTCAAAAGGATCCGCCGTCGAGACGTCCGCACGCCCGCGGTCGGCTGACCACCACCCGGCCGAACCGGGGATCACCATCAGCAGGGGGGATCATGACCGTAACTGTCGTGCTGGAGCGGCACCCGGCTGTACCGGCCGACACGGTCCGTCGTCGGCCGGCGCCCTGGCTCGCTCTCGTGGCCTGCGCCTATGCCGCCATCCAACTCACCCTGGTCGTACCGCACACCGGCCACGCGCTCGGCTGGGACGAGACCGTCTACGTCTCCCAGTTCGACCCGCGCACTCCGGCCGCCTACTTCAGCGCCCCACGCTCGCAGGGCATCAGTCTGCTCACCGCACCGGTCGTGGCCGCCACCGGCTCGGTCCTCGCTCTCCGGCTCGTCCTCGTCGTGCTGTCGACCGCAGCTCTCTACACTGCTTTCCGCACCTGGCGGCCCTTGCTGGGGCACGCCACCACAGCCCTGGCCGCCCTGCTCTTCGCCGGACTGTGGACCTCCCAACTCGCGGGCTCTCAGGCCATGCCCAACCTGTGGGTCGCCTTCGGCGCCGTCGCCGCAGTCGGCTGGTTCCTGCGTGCCCCTGTCGAACGCCACGCCTGTTGGTGGCTCGCGGCCATTCTCGTCGCCACTGCCCTGGTTCGTCTGCCCGACACGGGCTGGCTTGCTCTGCCCCTGCTGATCATTGCCCTAAGTGTCCGTGCCCATCGGCATGTAGTGCCATTCCTGCTGGGTGGTCTCGCACTCGGCGCCACGCAGTGGACCGCTGAGGCGTACGCGCGCTTCGGCGGCATCCTCGATCGTCTGCACCGCTCCAGCAGCACGGAGGGCGGTATGGCCTTCCACATCAACACCGGCAACGCCTGGCGCAGTCTCAACGGGCCACAGTTGTGCCGCCCCTGCCACGTCCCGTTGACTCACCCCGAACTCGCCCTGTGGTGGCTCGCGTTGCCCATCCTCGGGGCCATCGCACTCATTCTCGCGGTGCATGACCGAAGGGCGCGCCCCTGTGCCCTCACCACCCTGCCCCTTATCTGCGCCTTCACGCTCTGCTTCCCGTATCTCTTCCTGCTCACTTACTCCGCACCGCGATTCCTGCTGCCGACGTACGCCTTGCTGAGCCTCCCCATAGCCGCACTCGCCACCCGCGCCATATCCGCCAGCCGGCACAGGGCGCCCGTCATCACCGCGATCGGACTCGCTGTGTGTCTGCAACTCGCCTGCCAGTCAGGGCTGTTGTCCGGCCTCAGTGCCCGAACCGCCGTCGTCTCCCAGCGGTATGAGGCGGCCGCCCACGCCCTCAACTCCCTCGGACTGAGCCCGCCCTGCCTGATCACCGGGCCACACGCCCTGCCGGTCGCCTACGACGCGGGCTGTGCCTCGGCCGAACTGCACGGAAACAACCGCTCCATCACCAGCAAGCCCTTGCTCGACCAGGCCGGTCATGAGCCCTTCGCCGTGCTCGTCCCCAATGGACAGCGGCTGCCGCAGTACGCGCGCGGCTGGAGCCCGCATCCGCTGGCAGGCACCCACTGGCTGGCTTACACGCCCCGGCCGACGCCGAGCCGTGACGGTCGTCTCGGCAAAGACGTGGCAACATCTTGTCCTGGCAGCACCCACGGTGACGGTGCGGTTCTCTCCGGCTCCAGGCCCATATTGTCGGCGTATGGGCATCGTCCTGTGTCAGCGGCTGGCGTGGCAGCTCTGGATCCTCTCCGCGGTCGCTGTGGCGGCTGTCCTTTATCCCACAGTCTCTGGCACAGGGGCGCAGCACCCTGGAAGATCCGAGAGACCACGGGTGCAGGCCGATTGTGGGCGAGGGGTGATGGACAGCGACACGAGGTGTCTGCCGCGGTGGGCCGGGCCGTCTACCGGATCGTTCAGGAATCGCTCACCAACATCACCCGTCATGCGGATGCAGCCACAGCGTCGGTCCGCATCGTCTACCGTCCCGACGCCCTGACCGTAGGAGTCGATGACACGGCAAGGCCACACAGGGCACCACGCCGACGCCCGGAATCGGACTGCTCGGCATGCGCGAACGCGTCACTGCCCTCGGCGGTCACCTGCACGCGCGGCCGCGCAGCGAGGTCGGCTTCACCGTCTACCCTGAACTCCCCGCGCAAGGAACATCGTGATCCGCGTCCTGCTGGTCGACGACCAGCCACTCCTGCGCAGCGGATTCCGCGCGCTCCTCGATCTGGAAGACGACATCGAGGTAGTGGCCGAGGCCGGACGTGAGGGTCTGGCTCTGGCCAGGGAGCACCAGCCCGACACCGCGCTCGCCGACATCCAGATGCCGGCCATCGATGGCATCGAGCCAACCCGACTCATCGCCGCTGACCCGACTCTGACCGGGGCGCACGTCTACGAACAACCACTGCCGTTCACAACGGCCGGGCGCGTGCCGAGGACATCAACGCGACTCGACGGGTCCTGCGCCATCTGCAACATGTGGACGAGAGAATTCAGGGCCTGGCTCGGACGCTTCACCTGCCCGTCCGCGATGACTCGTAACGCAGACATCAGCAGGTCAGCAACTCCTCACCCACCGAGTTGAACTGCGCCAGGTGTCGGCGTTCGCTGCAAAGCGCACCGGGCGTTACACGCGAACGTGCACCGCGCGCCGTGGCCGACTTTGCGGGAGTGTCATGGCGTGGGGTTGTTGCCGTGGGCGAGGTTTTCGAGGAACTGCCGTTGGTCGTCCAGGAATCCGTCCGCGAAGAGTGAACGGGGGAAGAAGAGCGCGGTGAGCGTGGTCTTGAGGTCCGACTGCTCGATGGACCGTTTGAGCAGTGAATGGGTCGCGTCCGGGTATCGCTTGACCGTCAACGCACCGCCTCCGTCCAGCGCACTGCGGTAGCCGCGCTCCGTGTCGGCGGTGTCCACGTTGATGTCGTGGCCTGCGAGGGTGAGCAGTACGGGTACGCCGCGCAGAGCGCGGAGATCCTGCGTGGCGTCCGCGGTGTAGTTCTTGGAGATGAAGGCCCAGCGGTCGGCGGTCATGCCGTCCGTGTCGCCGCCCATCGCCCTGACGTACTCCTCGAAGGTCGCGTGGCGTTCCAGCAGTCGGCGGGTCGTCTCGCTCCTGGTGGTCTCTGCCTCGGTGCGGGCCTTCGACGCTCCGTCGGCGCGCAGCTGGGCGAGAAGGTTGTAGCGGCCCTGCTGGAGCCAGTTGATCGCGGGTGAGACGGCGATGACGAAGCTCACGGGCGTCTTGGCGGCGATCTTCGGCACGACCCAGCCCGCCTGGCTGGCGCCCCAGAGCCCGATCCGGTCGCCGTCGATGTCCGGGCGGGCGCGCGCCCAGGCGATGGCGGCGGCGGCCTCGTCGGCTCGGTCGTCCATGGACTGGTCGAGCCAGTTGCCGGGTGCGCCCGCGACTCCGGGCTTGTCCCAGGACAGGGAGGCGTACCCGGCCTTGGCATTCGCTTCCCACATGGGCTTGTAACCGTCGTCGTGGGTGGCGCTGATGGGTCCGTCGCCGTGGACATACACGACCAGGCCGTGCTGCTTGCGGCCGTCTTTGGGAGTGGCGAGTACTCCGTTGAGGGTGTGGCCGCCGTGGCGTATCGACACCCGTTGCTCCTCCATGTCGTAGGTGTTCTGCCACAGCACCACGCCGAGCAGACCAGCGGCCACGACCAGGACCGCGACGAAGGACCACACGGCGATGCGGAGCCCGCGCCGTCGGGGCTGGATCTTTGCGTCCATGAGAGCTGACCGCCTCTGTTCGATTCACGCGACATGAAACTATCACTGCTGGAACGGTCGTTCGTTGAGTGATAGTTTCAGGTGGAGGTTACAGCCACACCAGGGGGACATCGCATGGGATTCGACGCGACGGATACCGGCACCGGGCCGGTGACAGTCCGGCGGGGGATACCGGAAGGAGCCGAGCGGCGGGCAGCCGAGCTGTATTGGGACGCCTTCGGCCGCAAACTCGGCCCCGCCCTGAACCCTCCGGACAAGGCGGTGCCCTTCCTCACCGCCCACCTGAACGCCGACCGCGCGGTGTGCGCGTTCCTCGACGGGCAGCTCGTCGGCCTCGCCGGCTACCAGCTCGGCGGGCGGGCCCTCACCGGAGGCTCGGCGGCCGCCGTGCTGCGCGCGTACGGGCACCTGCGGGGACTGCACCGCCTCTTGCTCCTCGCCCTGTTCGAACGCCACCCGGCCCCCGGGCAGCTCGTCATGGACGGCATCGCCGTGGACGCGGGCCTACGGGGCCGCGGTGTCGGGAGCCTGCTCATCGAAGAAGTGGCCGCAGTCGCCGCTGAGCAGGACTGCCGGGAGATCCGACTGGACGTGATCGACACCAACCCGCGCGCCAGGGCCCTGTACGAGCGGCGCGGCTTCACGGCCGTACGGATCGAGCACACGCCCTGGCTTCGCGGGCTCCTGGGCTTCGGCGCGGTGACCACCATGCACCGCCCGGTCGGGGCGAACGGGCCGAGAGGACTGAGCACACCATGACCGAACACATCGAGATCCCCACCCGCATGCTCGTCCACGCGCTGATCCGCGAGGACGGCACCGTCCGCGCGGACGAGCTCTACACCGTCGCCAACACCCTGGGCATGAGTGACCAGCAGGTGCGGCTGTGCGTCAAACGCCTCGTGGCCGAAGCCCGGTTCACCCACGAGGGCCGAGGCCGCAAGGCCGAGCTGCACGCCACCGCGGACACCATGCGTGCCCTCGCCCCCAACGCGGACTTCCTGCGGCACGCGTTCCAGCAGGACGCCGGGCTCGCGCCCTGGGACGGCGTGTGGCACCTCGCCGCCTTCGCGGTGCCCGAATCGGCGCGCACCGCCCGGGACTCCCTGCGCGAGACCCTCGTCCACCTCGGCGGCGCACCGCTGCAGGGCGGACTGTACGTCTGCGCCAACACGTGGGAACCGTACGTCGAAGAAGCGGCCCGCCGCCTGGGCGCCCATGACGCGCTCACCCTCCTCACCACGACGGACCTGCGCAGGGGCGCCACCCAGGAGCCCGCCGAACTCGCCCGCCAGCTGTGGCCCCTGCAGGAGATCGCCGAGCGCTACCACCGCCTCAGCCGCCTCGCCCAGCCCCGCCTCGCCGGGCTCACCGGCCCCGATCGGCTCTCCCCCTCCGCACTCCTCACCATCGCGGTCGAACTAGCCGCCGAACTCACGCGCGCCATGGAACCCGACCCGCTCCTGCCGCCTCAACTCCTGCCCCAGCCATGGCCCGGCACCCAGGCCCGGCAACTCATCACCCGGTGCTGGGCCGCCCTGCACCAACGAGAACACGGCGAAGCCCGCCCGGTCCTCTTCCGCCTCTACGCCGACATCACCCAAGAGGCAGCCGACGGTGCCGCGCACTGAAAATGAGTGAGACATCGCGCGAACCCCCTTCCGCGCAGACAGGCATCAGATCAACGTCATGCGCTTTGATGCGTACCGACTGGTGCAAGTTCAGGGCCCTGGCAAGATTTTCGTGAAGCGGGGGTGTGCTCCCGTGCGCCGGTGACGCTCCGTCACCGATAGCGGCGTCGGAGATGGGCTATGAGGATC